>CAYOTY010000046.1:0-19507 GCA_964406995.1 uncultured Microbacterium sp. | reverse complement strand
CTGATCGCCGCCCGAGCAGAACGCCCAGCCGCCGTCCTTGGGGCTCGGACCGTTGCCGGTGAGCAGCACCGCGCCGATGCGGGAGTCCTGCCGCGCGATGTCGAGCGCCCGGTAGAGCTCGTCGACGGTGTGCGGACGGAAGGCGTTGCGCACCTCCGGCCGGGCGAAGGCGATGCGGGCGACTCCGCCGTCGATGGAGACGTGCGCGGTGATGTCGGTGTACTCCTCCGCGCCGGGCGCCGGGCGCCATTCGGCCGGGTCGAACAGCTCGGAAACGGATGCGTCAGCCACGGCTCCACTCTAGTTCTCAGCCCGGGCCCGTGCCGATCGCCTCAGAGGAAGCCCATAGGTCAGCCACAGCTCCCGGAAGGATGCCGCACGCACACTGGCATCATCCGCACCGAGAGGAGCCCGACATGACCCGGATCCCTGAGCCCACGGCCACACCCGACGGCCCCGCCTATGAGGGCCGTCTGCTCGACCGCCCCGAGGAGGAGGTCGTCGATCAGGGGGTCTCGTTCGACCTGCGCACGCTCGTCTCCCGGCGCAGCGTCCTGAGCCTGGTCGGGGTCGGCATCGGCGGCCTGGCGCTCGCCGCCTGCACGCCCCGCTCCGCCCCTGCCACGGCCGCTCCCGACACCGACGGCGCCGCCACGGAGCTCCCCGCCGGCGAGATCCCCGATGAGACCGCCGGCCCCTACCCCGGAAACGGCAGCAACGGGCCCGATGTGCTGGAGGAGTCGGGCATCGTGCGCTCCGACATCCGATCGAGCATCGACGGCGGCGGCACGGCCGAGGGCGTGCCGCTCACGGTGCGCCTGACGATCCTCGACATGGCGAACGGCGATGTGCCCTTCGCCGGCGTGGCCGTCTACGCCTGGCACTGCGATGCGCAGGGACGGTACTCGATGTACTCTTCCGGCGTCGAGGACGAGACCTATCTCCGGGGCGTCCAGGTGGCCGATGCCGACGGTGCGGTGACCTTCACCTCGATCTTTCCCGGATGCTATGCGGGACGCTGGCCGCACATCCACTTCGAGGTGTATCCGGATGCGGCGTCGATCTCCGACGCGGACAACGCGATCGCGACCTCGCAGCTGGCGCTTCCCGAGTACGCCTGTACGGAGGTCTACGCCCGCAGCGGCTACGAGGGGTCCAGTCGGAACCTCTCGCAGGTGACCCTGCAGAGCGACAACGTTTTCGGCGAGGACGGTGCGGCCCTCCAGCTCGCGGCGACGAGCGGGGATGCCGACGCCGGATACGCCGCCTCCCTCGTCGTGCGCGTCGACACCACGACGACGCCCTCGGCCGGAGGGGCGCCGGGCGGCGGCGCGCCCGGCGGGAACGGCGGTCCCGGCGGGCGTCCCTGAGTCCGAGGCGACAAGAGGCCTGACGCGCCCCTCGGGAGGAGGGAGCGCGTCAGGCCTCCCGCATCAGGAGAGCGGGCGCCGCGCGCGGATCGCCTTCAGCCAGCCGTCGATGATGTCCCACACCGCGACGCCGACGAAGGAGATGCCGGTGATGATCGCGAGGATGCGGCCGACCTCGGCGGGCACGCCCAGCTGATCGATCATGTGTGCGGAGAACACCGGATTGAGCACCTGATCGGTGACCAGCAGATATACGGCGGCGGCAGCGATGACCACCGCGAGAACCGTGTTCGCCGCGGCGAGCACGGGGCTCCATCCGCGCCGCGCGTACACGACGATCGCGAGCACCGCCTCGGCGGCGATGACCAGCAGCACGCCGCCCATCCACCATGGCCACAGCTGCGGGTCCAGCAGCGGTACGGCCGTCGTCTGCGAGCCGAGTCCCACGCCGACGTCGACCCCCTCGTCGGCGAAGAATACGATGCCGATGAAGCGGTCCCACAGCACGGCGGCCGCCGCGATTCCCAGGAAGACGAGAGAGCCGATGAGGTCGCCGCGGCCCGCACCGATCTCCTGAGGCTCGGGCAGGCTGTCGAGGTCCCAGCCGACGGTGGCATCGGCCCCGGTGCGATCGAGGACCGCGAAGACCACCGTGGTCCAGAACGCCACATGCACGATCGAGCCGACCGTCGCCGCGGCCGCCGCGCCGACGATCTCGCCCACGGGCGCATCCTCGATGAGCTTCGCGAGGATCACCGCGCCGAGCACGCAGGCCGGAACGATCCACAGCAGCAGCTTCAGCAGCCGCCACCAGGCGAGGTAGTAGCGCGGCCCGATCAGCTGCAGAGGGCGATCGGCGTAGCCTGCGGCGAGCGCATCCGGGTCTCCGAGGGCGGTGAGCACGGCGCGCTCGGCGTCGCCTGGGGCCTCCCCCTGCTCGAGGCGCGCCTCGATCTCATCCGCGACGGATGCGGCCAGCTCGTCGCGCACGTCGTCCTGAACGGCTGCGGGCAGGCGCCGGGTCACCGCGGAGATGTAGCGTTCGGTGAGGGTGATGGTCATGATCGATCCTCCGGTGTCGTCAGAGAGGCGATGGACTCGGTCAGGGCGGCCCATTCGGCAGTGAGGGTGTCGGCGAGGCGGATGCCGGCATCCGAGGTGCGATAGAACTTGCGAGGCCGGGCCTCGTCGGTGTTCCAGTCGCTCGTGAGATGGCCCTGCTTCTCGAGCCGACGCAGCAGCGGATAGAGCGTGTTCGCGTCGGTGGCGAAGCCGTGGCGGACGAGGTCTTCGAGCAGCCCGTAGCCGTAGCCGGGCTCGCGCAGCAGCTGCAGGCAGGCGAGCACGATCGTGCCGCGCCGGATCTCCTGCAGATGCGTGTCGAACTCTTCGCTCATGTCGAATACATTACTGTGCGTCACACACTATTGTCAAACACGCGCTATCGTGTCACCGCAGGCAGGACGCCTGCGGATGCCGGATGCGGGCCCGTGCGGCGCGCTACGGCAGCTCGGGGACGAACAGCGGCTCAGGAAGCTCGAACCCGTCGAAGAAGTCACGCGCGGCCGCATACTCCTCCAGCGAGGACTGCGTGCCGAAGTAGGGCCCGCCGACGAACTCCAGCGAGACCGTCTGCCCCTGCACGGTCAGCGTGAAGGTGCTGCCCAGGTCGTCGGACCAGGTACGCACGCCATCGCCCACGGCGACATCGCCGCTCGGATCGGCTACGGCCGTCAGCGCGAGCTGCTCGCCGATCGCCTCGGCCACGTCGAGGAGGGTCGCGCGTTGCGCCTCGGAGCCGTCGAAGTCGCTCGAGCTCCACACCGGCGCATCGATCCGGCGGAACATCGACTCCCCGCCGAAGCCGTTGGGAATCGACGAGACCCCGGTGACGTCACCGACCTTCCACGACCAGGAGTACTCCTCCGAGAGCCGATCGATCGCCTCACGGAGGCTCGACTGCACCATCCGGACGAGCACGGCCGTGTTGACCTGCACGGGCTCTGCCGGCGCCTCCCAGCCCGCGATGCCCGGATACTGCTGCCAGAACACCAGCCCGCTCTCGGGCGTGAGGGTCATGCGGCCCACTCGATCGTCGAGGTGCGTGCTGTACACGCCCAGGACCGCAGGGTTGCAGACGACGACCACGATCACCGCCAGCGGGGCGACGACGGTCGAGACCCGGCGCATCGCGACCGCGGTGGACCAGACGACCACCAGCAGCGCGGCAGCGATCAGCACGCCCCCGAACACGGCGTTGCGGCCCGTGATCAGCCACGCGACCGACAGCGCCGCCACGACGAGGGCGGCGATCAGCACGACGCGCGGGCGGGCGACCCGGGTCCGCGTCGAGGACGCGGCCGGAGCGGACTCTGGCGGGGCGGTGATGGTCATGCGATTCCCAGCCCCCAGCGCACGAGCGTTCCGAACACGGGGTTGAAGAACAGCGCCAGCACGATCGTGGCGGCACCCGCCAGACGGGTGCGGCGATCGAACAGGGCGAGGATGCCGGCGACGAGCAGCAGGACCAGCAGGAACAGATAGAAGCCCGTGAGATCGGCCCATACCGGCGGGCCGCCGAGCGCCGCCAGATCGCCGGCACGGATCGCCGCGAGACCCGTGATCACGGTCACGACGGGCAGCCCGCCGATCGCGAGGGCGCGGAGAACCCACGCCCGGAAGTTGGGCGTTCCTCGTCGCGGCACCGCCACGACCTCAGAGCTCGTCATACGCTGATCATACGCGTGGCCGCCGACACCGAGGAGGAGGGCGCCATGACCTCTGAGCCCCTGCCCCCGCTGTCCGACCTGCGCGCCGTGGCGCGCGTGGTCGCCCTCCCCCTGCACACGCGGTTCCGCGGCGTCGAGGTGCGCGAGGCGCTGCTGCTGGAGGGCCCCGAGGGGTGGGCGGAGTTCTCCCCCTTCATCGAGTACGACGATGCCGAGGCCTCGGTCTGGCTCGCCGCGGCACTGGATTTCGCGTGGCGTCCGCAGCCGGCATCCGTCCGCGAGACCGTTCCCGTCAACGCGACAGTGCCGGCGGTGGCGGCGGCATCCGTGCCCGCCGTGCTCGCGAGATTTCCCGGATGCCGCACGGCGAAGGTGAAGGTCGCCGAGCCCGGCCGTCTGCTCGCCGACGACATCGCGCGCGTGCGCGCCGTGCGCGAGACGCTCGGACCGGAGGGACGCGTGCGCATCGACGCCAACGGCGCCTGGAACGTCGATGAGGCCGAGCGCGCGATCCACGCCCTGGCGGAGTTCGACCTCGAGTACGCCGAGCAGCCCTGCGCGAGCGTCGAGGAGCTCGCGGAGCTGCGCCGTCGCGTGAAGTACATGGGCATTCCGATCGCCGCCGACGAGAGCGTGCGGAAGGCATCCGACCCCCTCGCGGTCGCCCGCGCCGGAGCGGCGGACCTGCTGGTGGTCAAGGCGCAGCCGCTGGGGGGAGTGGCCCGCGCGCTGGCGATCGTGGCAGAGGCGGACCTTCCCGCGGTCGTCTCCAGCGCACTGGACACCGCCGTCGGGCTCAGCCAGGGCGCCGCCCTCGCCGCCGCCCTCCCCGAGCTGGAGTTCGACTGCGGACTGGGCACCGCCGCCCTCTTCGCCGACGACGTCGCCGATCGCCTGCCGGTCGCCGGCGCTCTCCCCGTCGGCCGCGTCACGCCGGATGCGTCCGCGCTGGAGCGGCTCGCCGCATCCCCCGAGCGCACCGCCTGGTGGCTTGCGCGCCTGGAGCGCTGCCATGCCCTGCTGACGTCGTCCGGTCGCTGACGGACCGGTCGATTCAGTCCGGCGCGATGAGCAGTTCGACGAGCGTGCCGAGCGCGGCGCTGGCGGCACGCCCGATCTGGACGTCGTCCCCGCCCTCTATCGCGGTGCGCACCATGGCACCCTCCCAGGCGGTCATCAGCATCCGCGCCGCCGTGGGCACATCGACGCGCAGAGTGAGAGCACCGGAGTCGACGATCCCGCCGATCATCGCCTCGACGCTGGCGAGCATCTCCCGCTCCTGCGCGACGTAGGCCTCGGCGAAGGCCGCATCGCGCAGAGCGTGCAGCTGGATCTCGCTCATCAGCAGCACGGTGAGACGGTCCTTCTCCGCGCCGAGCATGACCTGTTCGACCAGCGGCACGATCTCCCGGCCGCAGGCGAGGGCGCCGGATGCGACGAGCTCGTCCACTCGCGCATGCGCCGACGTCAGGCGCGAGTCGGCGATCCTGGCGACGAGGTCGAGGAACAGCTCGTCCTTCGTCTCGAAGTTGGAGTAGAACGCGCCCCGGGTGAAGCCGGCGCGCTCGCAGATCGCCTCGACGCTCGCGCCCTCCAGCCCCACCTCGGCGAAGAGCTGGGCGGCGGCGTCGAGCAGGCGGGCGCGGGTGTTCTCGCGTCTTCGCGTTCCGGGCGTCGTCATCGTGTTCCCTTTCTACCGCTCCCCGAGCGGGGGCGCCACCGGTGCGTGGGCCGACGGACTCACACCCGGCGCACAGTTTCCGCGGCGCTCCTCGCCATAGGATACACATGTGTATCGGATACAGTCCTGTATCTGAATCGTCCGCTCGATGCTCCGGAGGCACGCGTGTCCACATTCCTCTCCAGCCTCGGACGCTGGTCGTACCGCCACCCGTGGCGAGTGCTCCTCGGGTGGCTTCTCGCACTCGGCCTCGCCGGCTCCGGCGCGCTGCTGCTGAGCTCCGGCACCGACAACACCTTCTCGATCCCCGGCACCGAGTCGCAGGCGGGCATCGAGCAGCTCTCCCGGTCCTTCCCGCAGGTCTCCGGCACCAACGCCCAGTTCATCGTGGTCGCCGCTCCCGGCGACCGGGTGACCGATCCCGCCTATCGTGAGCCGATCGAGCGCGCCGTGCGCGATCTCGAGGGCCTGGAGGGCGCCCTCGCGGTCACCTCTCCCTACGACGAGCTCATCGACGGCATGGTCAACGACTCCGGTACCGCCGCCATCGTGCAGCTCCAGTTCGACGGTCAGGCCACCGACGTCAGCGACGAGACGACGCAGGAGCTCGCGGAT
Source organism: uncultured Microbacterium sp. (assembly GCA_964406995.1). Classification (GTDB taxonomy): domain Bacteria; phylum Actinomycetota; class Actinomycetes; order Actinomycetales; family Microbacteriaceae; genus Microbacterium. The sequence continues at coordinate 13,112 of CAYOTY010000046.1, read as the reverse complement.
GCGGTCGGCACGCTCGCCGACGCGCTCCCGGCGGGCAGCGAGACCGCCCTCGGCGGCGATCTGTTCGCCATGTCGATCCCGGCGATCACGATCACCGAGGCAGTGGGGCTGGTGATCGCGCTGCTCGTCCTCATCGTGACCTTCCGCTCCTTCGTGGTCGCGGGGCTGCCGCTCCTGACCGCCGTGCTCGGCGTCGGCATCTCGATGGCCGGGATCTTCGCCGCCACCGCCTTCGCGACGGTCTCCTCGACCACGCCCCTCCTCGCGCTCATGCTGGGGCTGGCGGTCGGCATCGACTACGCCCTCTTCATCGTCGCGCGCCACCAGGATCAGGTGCGATCGGGGATGGATCCGGAGGAGTCCGCGTCGCGCGCGGTCGGCACCGCAGGATCCGCGGTGGTCTTCGCCGGGGTCACCGTGGTGATCGCCCTCGTGGGGCTGGGCTTCGCCGGCATCCCGTTCCTGACGACCATGGGGATCGCGGCATCCGTCGCCGTCGCCGTCGCCGTCGCGATCGCGGTGACCCTCACCCCGGCCATGCTCGGCTTCCTGAAGGGGCGCGTGGCGGGCCGGCCGAAGCGCGCGAAGCGCCCCAAGAAGAAGGCACGGTCGGATGCCGCCGAGCGCCCGGTCGCGGTATCCGATGCTCCCCGCATCAACCGCTGGGTGCGCGCCGTCACGAAGCGCCCCGTCGTCACCTCGATCGCCGTCGTGCTGGGTCTCGGCCTTCTGGCGATCCCCGCCGCGAGCCTCACCCTCGCGCTGCCGAACGCCGGAGTCCTGCCGAAGGGCTCCGAGGCACGGCAGAGCTACGACCTGGTCGCCGAGCACTTCGGCGACGGCTTCAACGGCCCGCTGATCCTCACCGGGACGATCGTCACCTCGACCGATCCGCTGACCCTCATGCAGGACATCGGCGACGACATCGCCACCCTCCCGGGCGTGGCGAAAGTCGCGCTCGCGGTGCCGAACGAGACCGCTGACACCGGCATCGTCCAGGTCATCCCCACCACTGCCCCCGACGCCCCCGAGACCGCCGATCTCGTGCGGGAGCTGCGCGCGCAGCACGACCGGCTGCTTGAGGAATACGGCGTCGATCTCAAGGTCACCGGCTTCACCGCCGTCGCGATCGACATCTCCGACCAGCTGGGGGCGGCGCTCCTGCCGTTCGGCATCTTCGTGATCGGCCTGTCGCTCGTGCTGCTGACGATCGTCTTCCGCTCGATCTGGGTGCCGGTCACCGCCGCCGCCGGCTATCTGCTCTCGATCGTCGCCGCGTTCGGCATCGTGGCGGCGGTCTTCGACTGGGGGATCCTCGCCGACGCCCTCCATGTCGCCCGCACGGGCCCGGTGATCAGCTTCATGCCGATCGTGCTCATGGGCGTGCTGTTCGGGCTCGCGATGGACTATCAGGTCTTCCTCGTCTCGCGCATGCGGGAGGACTACGTGCACGCCCTTCGACAAGCTCAGGGACCGGTCGACAAGGCCACCGCCCGCGCCGCCGCGATCCGCGCGGTCCAGACCGGCTTCAGCAGCTCGGCGCGTGTCGTGACGGCGGCCGCCCTGATCATGTTCGCCGTGTTCGTGGCGTTCGTACCCGAGGGCGACTCCTCGCTCAAGCCCATCGCGCTGGGGCTCGCGGCGGGCATCGCGATCGACGCCTTCGTCGTGCGCATGACCCTCATCCCTGCTCTCATGGCGATCCTCGGCGAGCGCGCCTGGCGGATCCCCGCGTGGCTGGAACGCATCCTCCCCCACGTCGACATCGAGGGCGAGGCGGTCGAACGCGAGCGTGCCCTGGCATCCTGGCCGGGCGACGGTTCGGTCGTCGCCGCCGAAGGCCTGTCGATCGATGCGGACGACCCGGTGCTCAGCGGGGTCGACATCCGCCTGGCCACCGGCGGCGCAGTCGTCGTGACCGGCTGCGAGCCTCTGGTACGGCGCGCCCTGGCGCTGACGGTCGCCGGACGTGTGCCGTCACCCGATGGCCTCCTCCGCGTCGCCGGGCACCTCCTGCCCGGACGCGCCGCCTGGGTCCGGCGCCATGTCGGCGTCGTGCTCGTCGAGGATCCGCGCGAAGCGCTTGGCGCGCTGTCGGCCGCACTCCGCTCCCGCACCCCGCTCGTCGTGATCGACGGACTCGACCGCTTCACCGGCGCCGACCGCGACCAGGCGACGGCGATCCTCCGCGACGCCGCGGCCGCCCGCGGAACCGCCGTCTTCGCCACCGCGGCAGACGCTGACGCGGCCCGCAGCGCCCTCGCCGAGGCCGGTTGGCCCGCGGCCGACGTTCTCGACCTTCGTGCGTCCGACAGGCGCGCGACCCACCAGACCGAGGTGAACGCATGACCCTCCCCATCGAACGCGCACGCTCGCGCAGGCCGGTCACCTGGCTGACGCTGCTGGGCATCCTGCTGCTGCCCGCCGTCGTCGGCGGCATGCTCGTGGCTGCCCTCTACAACCCGACCGAGCGGCTGGACTCCATGACCGCCGCGATCGTCAACCTCGACGAGCCCGTCACGATCGACAACCAGTACACGCCGCTGGGGCGCCAGCTCGCGGCGGGCCTCGTCGAGGGCTCGGACGAGCTGGACTCCAACCTCACATGGGTGATCTCGAACGAGGCGGATGCCGCATCCGGCCTGGCCGACGGCACCTACCAGGCGGTCGTGACGATCCCCGAGGAGTTCTCGGCGGCGGCGACCTCCGCAGGGCAGGCGCTCGGCGGGAGCGACGTCGCCCCGAAGCAGGCCGAGATCACCGTGACGACCCCGCCCGACGGACGCGTCGCCGATGACCTCATCACCGGGCAGATCGCGGCGGTGGCGGCCTCCACCCTGGGCTCGATGCTCTCGGAGGCGACCCTCGAGAGCGTCTTCGTCGGCTTCGCGACGATCGGCGACCAGCTCGGCGAGGCGGCGGACGGCGCGGCCGAGCTCGCCGAGGGGGCGAAGGATGCGACGACCGGCGCCGCCGAGATCCCCGACGGTGCGACGCGGCTGGCCTCGGGCGCCGCGCAGCTCGGAGACGGGGCATCGGAGCTCGGCGACGGGCTCGGCACGATCGCGTCGAGCACGCGTGAAGTGGCCGACGGCGCGAACGCGCTGGGCGCGGGCCTGCGCGCCGGCGCCGCGACCCTGGAGAGGGACGGCATCGTCCCGGCCGAGCTCACGGATGCCGCGAGGGGCGCCGCGCTCGCCTCCGGCGGCGTCTCGGACGGCGTCGCAGGCCTCGCCGACGGGCTCGCCGGGCTCGCCGCGATCTGCCCGCCGGAGGCCGGCGAGGAGTTCTGCGCGCAGCTGGCCGGGATCGCCCAGGGCGCGGAGGGACTCAGGACTCCCGCCGCGCAGGCGGCGCAGGCCACGGCCGGAACCTCGGCCGGGCTCGGACAGCTCGCCGCACAGGCTCCGGCAGCCCTCGCCGTACAGCTGCGCGAGGCGGGTGCCGCCGCGACCGAGATCGGCGGCGGGCTCGGCCTGATCGCCGAGGGCGCCGATCGATCAGCGGCCGGTGCCCGGGCGCTCAGCGCGGGCGCCTCGGGCATCGGCGACGGGGCGACGCAGCTCGCCTCCGGTGCAGGCGAGCTCGCCACAGGGCTCGAGCAGCTCGCCGACGGGACCGGCGAGCTCGCCTCGGGTCTCGAGCAGGCCGCCACATCGCTCCCTTCCTTCAGTGACGAGGAGTCCGCCACGCTCGCCTCCGTCCTCGCCGACCCCGTCGGCTCGAACGCGGGCGCCTCGACGATCTTCGGACAGGCGGCCATCCCGCTGCTGGCGACGGTCGTTCTGTGGTTCGGCGCCCTCGCATCCTTCGTCGTTCTGCGCGCGACCTCCGCGAGCACGCTGACCTCGCGCCGCGCCTCCGCATCGCTGGCGTGGAGCTCCTTCTGGCCGGCCGCAGCCATCGGCGCGGGCCAGGGCGTGCTCGTCGCGCTCATCGTGCAGATCGTCGCCCGCTACGATCTCGTCACCTGGTGGGGCTTCGCCGGGATCGCGGTGCTCGCAGGCGTCGCCTTCGCCGCGGTGAACCAGGCGCTCGTGGCGGCGTTCGGCGGCGCCGGCCGCTGGCTGAGCGCCCTGGTCGGCGTGCTGGCGCTGGCGACCGGCATCATCTCCACCGTTCCGGGATGGCTGTCCTCGCTCGGTGCGGCGATGCCCACCTCCCCCGCCTTCTCCGGTCTCATCGAAGCGAGCGGCGCCGCCGCGGCCGGGCTCGTGGTGTGGGGCGTGCTGTCGCTCCTCGTGACCACCCTCATGGTGGCGGTGCGCCGCACGACGTCGGCCAAGGCGGTGCTGGCGGCGGCGTAGCATCCGGCATCCGGCATCCGGCATCCGGCATCCGGCATCCGGCATCCGGCATCCGGAGAAGCCTCACAGATACGGATGTCGGGAGTTTTCACGGATGTCGGACGACACGCCGCGGTTCGGCCCGACATCCGTGAAAACTCCCGACATCTGTAAAGCCGCAGAGGATGCCGCGGCGCCGTGCCTACAGCCCCGAGTAGGCGTGCAGACCGTCGAAGAAGACGTTGACGATCGTGAAGTTGAAGATCACGGCGGCGAAGCCCACGATCGACAGCCATGCAGAGGGGTTGCCGCGCCAGCCGCGCGTCGCGCGGGCGTGGATGTAGCCCGCGTAGAGCACCCAGATGATGAAAGTCCAGGTCTCCTTGACGTCGAAGCCCCAGTAGCGGCCCCAGGCGTCCTGCGCCCAGATCGCGCCGCCGATGAGGGCGAAGGTCCAGAAGATGAAGCCGATCGTCGCGAAGCGGTAGGCGAGAGCCTCCAGCCGCTCGGCCGGCGGCAGCGTCGCCAGGAACCGCGGCCCGCTCCTCTCCGCCCCCTCGGCGCGGAGCCGCTCGCGCCGCCCCTGCATCAGCTGCGACACCGACAGGGCGAACGCCAGCGCGAAGAACGCCGTCGCCAGAGAGGCCACGAAGACGTGGATCACCAGCCAGACCGACTTCAGCGGGTCCATCAGCGGCGTCACGATCACATAGAAGCTGATCGCCGAGGTGCCCAGCAGCGCCACGACGAGCCCGGTGACGAAGGTGCCGAGGAAGCGCAGATCGAGCCGTGTGAGCACCGCGAGGTAGACGAGCATGATCAGCAGCGTCCCCATCATCGCGAACTCGTAGTTGTTCGCCCAGGGGACGCGTCCGGCGGCGAGGCCGCGGGTGAGCGTGGCACCCAGATGCAGCACGAACGCGAGCACCGTGAGCGACGTGCCGATGCGGGCCATGACACGGCGCGGGGCGGCATCCTGTGTCGAAGCGGGGTCGGATGCCGCAGAGATGACGCCAGATCCGCCGGCGGCCACCAGCTCCCTCTCGCGCAGCTTCGCATCGGCCGTCTCCTGGGAGCGCTGGGCGAGGTCGAAGGCGAAGGCGACGAAGGCGAGCGCGTAGACGGCGGTGGCCGTCCACAGCAGCAGGACCGAGAAGGATTCGAGGTCGGGCATGGTGTCAGTCTCTCTCCGCGGAGTCGGGTGCCGCAAGCCGCTCGTCCATCAGCCGCGCATGCCCGTCGACGAGCTCGTCGACGGCACCGGCGAGCGTGGGATCCTCGCCGCGGGCGAGCCCGGCGTATTCCAGGGTGATCGCGGCGCCTCGGCCCGCAGGCGCTCCCTCCGCACCGGCATCCGACGGTGCGGCCTTCACCCACATGCGTCGGCGCGGCACGAACAGCGCCAGCAGGAGACCCGCCAGCGCCAGCAGCGAGAACACGAGCACCCACACCGCCGAGCGGTCGTGGTGGATCTGCAGGGAGACGAAGCGCATGACCGATTCGGAATAGTCGTCGGCGCCGAGGGGCGAGACGTTCTCGAAGGTGATCGTGCCGCGGCCGTCGGGAAGGTCCGCCGTCTCGCCGGGGGCGAGCTCGATCGCGGGGACGTCCGTGTCGCCGCCGGCGATCTGGGTCAGCTCCGTCGTGTCGAGGACGTACACCGAGCGGGGCGTGCCGTCGTCGATGCCCAGGTCGCCCTCGAAGACGTTGAGGGTCATCACCGGGTTCACCAGCGCCGGGTACGCCGAGGTGAACGCACCGGTCGTCAGCTGACCCTGCGTCGGGTAGAAGAAGCCCTGCAGGCCCAGCTGCACCGGCATCCCGTCGGCGATCTTCACGACTCCGAGCGAGGTCATCGCGCTGTCCTGCGGCAGGAAGGGCACCGGCTCGCGGAAGACCACCGTGTCCTCGGCGTCGCGCACGGTGATCATGGGCGCGTAGCCGTTGCCGAGCAGGTAGATCTTGTCGCCGGCGACGTCGAGCGGATGGTTCACCCGCACCGCGCCCTGCCGCTCCGCGCCGTCGGTGTCGCGCACGGTGACGTTGGCGGAGAAGTCTCCCGCCTGCCCTGCGCCGGGCTCGCCGCTGGGCACGTAGCTCACATCGAAGCTGTCGAGGGTGATCGCGTAGGGCCGCAGCGACTGCTCGGTGACGAAGCGCCCGCGCTGGATCGAGGAGTAGTCCAGAAGCGTGTTCACGAAGGTCGTCTTCTCGACGATGACCTGCTGGCCGGTGTAGGCGAAGCCTCCCCCCACGCCGACCGTGACGAGCACGCCCACCAGCGCCAGGTGGAAGACGAGGTTGCCGGTCTCGCGCCAGTAGCCGCGCTCGGCCGACACCGAGTACGCGCCGCGGCCGTCGTAGCGGGCGACGCGATAGCCGAGGGACTTCAGCTGCGCCTCGGCGGTGTCGATGGCGGCGGATGCGGCGGCATCCGCATCCTGCGCCGGGCGCTCGACCTCGCGGAAGTGCTCCAGCCGCTTCAGGCGCGCCGGCGTCCGCGGAGGCTGCGCGCGCAGCGCCTTCGCGTGGTGCTTGATGCGCGGGATCACGCAGCCGATGAGCGAGATGAACAGCAGCAGGTAGATCGCCGAGAACCACGGCGAGAGGTACACGTCGAACAGGCCTACCGCGTCGAGGACGGGGAAGAGGTCGGGGTTGTCGCGCCGCCACTGGACGACGCCGTTGGGGTCGGCCATGCGCTGAGGGAACAGCGAGCCGGGAACCGCCGCGATCGCGAGGAACAGCAGCAGCACGAGCGCCGTGCGCATCGAGGTGAGCTGGCGCCACCCCCAGCGCAGCCAGCCGACGAGCCCGAGGCGCGGCTGGGCGATGTCGCCGGCGCCGTCGACGTGGTCGGAGGGGCGCAGCGGGTCGGATGCCGCGGCGGCGGCTGAACCCGCCTCCCGGTCAGAGCGGGAGGTAGACACTGATCATCACCGCCCCCAGCTTGGACATGATCTCGGTCCACAGCCCCGAGACCATCAGCACGCCGAGGAGGATCAGCAGTGCGCCGCCGACGATGTTCACGACCCGGATGTGCCGGCGGAGGAACCCGACCGTGCGCGTCGCCCAGCCGAAGCCGAGGGCGAGCAGCAGGAAGGGAATACCGAGGCCGAGGGAGTAGGCGAAGCCGAGGAGGCCCGCCCGCCAGGGGTCGCCGACGTTCCACGCCAGCGCCACGATGGCCGCGAGCGTCGGGCCCATGCACGGCGTCCACCCGATGCCCAGGCCCACGCCGAGCAGGGGGGCGCCGATGAGGCCGGCGCGGGATCTCACCGGCATCCGGATGCTGCGCTGGGCGAATCCGAAGAGTCCCAGGAACACCAGCCCCAGGAGGATGATGACGACGCCGAAGATGCGGATGAGCAGGTCCTCCCAGCGCAGGAGGAACACGCCGACGGTGCCGCTGAGCGCGGTGATCGCCACGAAGACGGCGCTGAAGCCCGCGATGAACAGCAGGACGCCGAGCACGAGGCGGCTGCGCGTGGCGGTCCGGGTGGCGCCCTCGCCGCGATCGGCCGAGGCGGGACCCGCCGCCCCGCCGAGAAAGCCGAAGTACCCCGGCACGAGCGGCAGCACGCAGGGGGAGGCGAAGGAGATGAGTCCGGCGAGCATCGCCACCGGGATCGCCAGCCACAGTGCCCCGCCGCCGATCAAGGCGTCGGGGTTCACGCGTCCTCCGCGAGGACGTCCTTGACGACGGAGGAGAGGATCGAGGCCTCCTTGATCTCCCCGATCAGACGCGCGGCGACGCGGCCCTCCCGGTCGATGACGACGGTGGTGGGAGTCGCCTGCGGGGGGACGACCGCCGCGAAGGCGAGCTTGGCCTCGCCCGTGGCGATGTCCATGAGGCTCGGATAGGTCACGCCGTAGGTGTCGGCGAAGGCGAGCGCCGTCTCGGGCTGGTCGCGGGTGTTCACCCCGACGAAGGAGACGCCCTGATCCTGGTACTCCTGCCAGACGCTCTCCAGAACGGATGCCTCGGAGCGGCACGGCCCGCATTGGGCGTACCAGAAGTTGACGACGACGACCTCGCCGAGCAGGTCGGCGCTCTCGAACCGCTCGCCGTGCTCGGTGACGCCGCCGTAGACGACCGGCTCGCCCCGCTCATCGGGGGCGAATCCGGCATAGCGGAACCCGTCGGCCGCGACGAAGCCCGTGTTCGCGCCGTCGAGATACTGCTGCGTGGCGGCATCCGGAGAACAGGCGGTCAGCGCGACGACGAGAAGCGCGGCGAGCGCTGCTCCCGCGGCGCGCCGAGCACGGCGCGGAGGGAAGGCTCGTCCGCGTTCTGCCGGGAAGGACGCGCGAGACACCCCTCCATCGTATGTCTGCTCCCTATGCACCAGCCGAGCGGGAGCCGTTCCCGGCTGCGAGACGGCAGCGGTGCACGCAGTGCTAGCGTGTCCCCGTGATCTACGAGGAGCGCCTCGCGCCGCCCGGGCTCGAAGGGATCATCACCCGCGCCTGGTACCTGCGCACCCCGCCCGCGCGACCTTACGAGAAGATCCTGCCGCTGCCCTTCGTGCATCTGATTGTCAACCTCTCCGAGCCCTACCGGCTCTTCGGCGCCGAGGGCGACAGCACCGAGGTGTCGGACGCCTTCCTCTCCGGTCTCCAGTCCGAGTACCTCGTGATCGCCGACCCGCCGCTGCTCCACCACGTGGGGGTCGAGCTCACCCCGGCAGGAATGCATGCGCTCACTCCGCGGCGAGCAGCAGCGGCCGGCGCTGTGCAGGATGCCCGCGCGGTCTTCGAGGGCATCGACGCACTGGTCGAGACGCTCCGTCTGGCACCGAACCCGGGACAGGCGGTCGAGGTGATGCTCGACTTCGTCGTCGCGGCACGCGCCGCCGATCCGGACGAACTGGTCACGGAGGCTCTGCAGGTGCTCTCCGCGCATCCGGACTCTCCCATCGGCGGCATCGCAGAGCGCCTCGGAACCACGCACAGCGCCCTCACGAGACGCTTCCGCCGCGTCACCGGCGTCTCCCCCAAACAGCATGCCCAGGTGCTGCGCTTCCACCGCTTCATAGACGCGGTAACGCGGGAGCAGGGGACCCCTGACTGGGCGCGCCTCGCCGCCGCAGGCGGATACTACGATCAGCCCCACGTGATCCGCGCCTTCCGCCGGTTCAGCGGGTGGACCCCGGCCGAGTACCATCGCCTCGCCGTCGAGCACGGACCCGATGCCGCGCACTTCGTGCCGCTGGATCAGGTGCCGCATCAGGCCCGCTCGTAGGCACCGCGCAGCCAACCGCGCAGTTCGTCGTCCACCTCCTCGACGCCGGTGAGGTCGACCCGGTGCGTGCACATCCCGGTCGCGCCCCGGAGCCTGCCGACCGGATCGACACCGCGCAGGTTGAGGCCCAGTTGCACGCGTTTCGCGCTCGGCGCCTCGATGAGGGCGAACTGCTTCGAACGCCGCAAGGAGACGCCGGTCTTCTTCGGCGCCACCTCCACGTCCTTGCCCAGAGCTTCCGCCTCCCTGATCAGCGCATCGCAGATCGGCCGGAGCCCTGCCCTGGCTCCCGCGTACTGCGCATCGATCAGCTCACCGGCGGCGGGAGGCGTCGCGTCGCGCGAGCGGTGCAGCGTCACCACGAGGTTCGCGAAGCCGTGCGTGATCCCGTGCTCGCTCTTGAGGAAGGCCACCGCCTGACCGTGCCTCTCCAAGCCTGCGAGGTCGAGGACCGCGAACCACTCCCCCAAGGACTTGCCCGTCTTGGCGGGGAGGTTGTCGATCATGGTCTGCGTCGCGGCATCCGTGTCCATGGGGTCGAATGTAGGCCGTTCTCGCTCACCGGGATTGTACGTTCTTGCCGCCCTCGAGGCTGCGCGGCCAGAGGATGCGATCTACACCGCCCCGACGTCGACGGCGTCGCCGGTGAGAGCCGGCTCGGCGTAGCCGATCTCCTGCCAGCGGCCGTCCACGCGCGTGAAGGAGGTCACGCTCGACAGCGCGCAGCGGCGGGTGCGCGGGTCGTGTTTGTAGGGCAGGCCCGCCACGTGCAGGTGGGTGATCCAGATCGGCGCCTGGTGCGAGACGACGACGATGTCGCCCTCTGCACCGGATCCCCACGCGTCGTCCATCGCCTGCTGCATCCGCGTGGCGATCGAGGCGTAGGGCTCGCCCCAGCTGGGCCGGGAGGGGCGACGCAGATGCCACCAGTTCCAGGGCTTGAGCAGCGAGCGGCGCATCTGCGTGCCTTCGAAGACGTTCGCCGGCTCGATGACCCGCTCCTCCAGCTCCGGAGTCAGCCCGAAGCGGGATGCGAAGGGCGCCGCCGACTCCTGCGTGCGCTCCAGCGGCGAGCAGCGCAGCAGCGCCACGGGCCGGTCGAGGGAGGCGATGTAGGCCGCCGCGGCATCCGCCATCTGATGTCCCGCCTCGCTCAGGTGGAAGTCCGGCAAGCGTCCGTACAGGATGCGGTCGGGGTTGCGCACCTCGCCATGCCGGACGAGATGGAGGCGAGGCGCACCCACCGTCATGCCTGCTCGGTGTACTTCGCGTCGCCGAAGCCGAGGATGAAGTAGCCGATGACGGGGAACATCCAGAGGAGGAAGAAGGAGAAGACTCCGCCCTTGCCGAAGGCCCGGCCGAGCTTGAGGGCGACGAAGATCGCGAAGACGACGTTCACGATCGGGATGAGGTACAGCAGCACCAGCCAGCCGGAGTAGCCCGCGATGCGCAGCAGCACGATGAGGTTCACGACCGGGATGATCGCGAGGATGCCGGGGCGGCCCGCCTTGGCGAACAGCTTCCACAGCGCGACGACGACGAGGATGTAGAAAGCGAGGGCGACGACGCCGGTGGTGCCGCTGAAGAGAGCGGCGGTGACGTCGTTGATGTCGCCGGTGACCGCGGGAACGAGTGCAGAGGACATGGGGCAACCTTCCACGAAACGGGCCGGCGGGTGCCGGTCGAGGCGAGTCTACTGGCCGGTGATCGCCCGCAGCGCCTGCACATGCCGCGCCAGGGCCCGCCTGCCCTTCCCGGTGGAGCGCACCCAGGTGCGCGGGCGGGCGCCGGCGTAGCCCTTGGTGACCTTGACGTAGCCGAGCCTCTCCAGGTGGGAGATGCTCTTGCTGAGAACCGAGTCGTCCGCCTCGATGAGGTCGCGCAGGGTCCCGAAGTCCAGTTCGAGGTCACCGGCGAGCGCAGCCATCAGCGAGAGCCGCACCGGGGTGAGCAGGGCCTCGTCGAGGTCATGCCGCGGATGCGCCACGGTCTCTCCTCGGCAGGAACGCGGACAGGGCGACGGATCCGGCGACCACGGCACCGGCGGCGATCGCGACGGGCGCCGTGACGAGCTCGGTCGCGATGATCAGCACGGTGAGGACGAACATCACCGTCGTCGCGACCGCGAAGCCGGCCCACTGCGGTAGGCGCCAGGCGTAGCCGGTGTGCAGCAGACCCCACGGAGAGGTCTGCGCGGACAGGGCGATGACCACGAGGATCAGCCCTGCCATGTTCACCCCCCAGGCCGCGGCCGGGAGCAGCACGAAGGCGCAGGCAAGGCCGAAGTAGACGCCCAGCGCGATCGTCGTCACGCGCACCGGTGCGGAGAGCGGGGCCGGAGCCTCGGAGTCCTCCTCCCCGGGAGCGCTCCTCGCCCGCAGCAGAACTCCGAGAGGGCGGATGCCGAAGATCACCAGGGTCGCCGCCGCGGCGAGGAAGGCGATCCACCAGGGGTAGCCGCTGCCGGCGATCCCCCAGATGAAAAGGCCCACGAGCATGACGAGGAAGAAGCCGATCGCGGCCCACTGCCGCGCGGTGGTCCGCAGACGCCGGCGGAATCGCTCGCTCGTGCCGGCGATGAGCGACGAGGCGACGATGACCGGAGGGAGCATGAGCGTCATCGTCGTGCCGCCGAAGGCGCTGGCCCCGCCCTCGATCGAGCCGGTGAAGACGAAGACTCCCATGTAGGAGGCCATCATCACGGTGAAGGCGAGCTGCAGGATCGCATGCCCGCGGGAGACGTCTCCCGCGCGCGCCCGGATCGATGCGACATCCCGCAGCGCCTGCCGTTGGTCGATGCTTTCACTTTCCATATGGAAAGTATGTGCCATCCAGCAAGTCCTGGCAACCCTGCCTTCGCGCGTACGGATGTCGGGAGTTCCGACGGATGTCGGGAGAATCCACGGCATGTCGCCCTGCATCCGTCTATCCGTCCTGCATCCGTACGGCCATGGTCCCCACCTGTTCGCACGGGATCGCCCGCATAGAATGGGCGGGTTGCCTTTTCCTAGGAGGATCCCCGTGCTTCGCACACACTCGGCAGGCGCCCTCGACGCCGCGCACATCGGTCAGACCGTCACCCTCGCGGGGTGGGTCGATCGCCGGCGCGATCACGGCGGGGTGGCCTTCATCGACCTGCGCGACGCATCCGGGATCGCCCAGGTCGTCATCCGCGACGAGGAGATCGCCCACCCGCTGCGCAGCGAGTTCGTGCTGCAGGTGACCGGCGAGGTCTCCCGCCGCCCGGAGGGCAACGAGAACCCGAACCTGCCCACCGGAGAGATCGAGCTCATCGCCGCCGAGGTGGTCGTGCTCAACGAGTCGGCTCCGCTGCCCTTCCAGGTCTCCACGGGGCTGGAGTCGAGCGACCCCGTCGGGGAGGAGGTGCGACTGAAGCACCGCTACCTCGATCTGCGCCGCCCTGAGCCCGCCGCGGCGATGCGCCTGCGCTCCGACGTCTACAAGGCCGTGCGCGACGTGCTGCACGGGCGCGGCTTCACCGAGGTCGAGACGCCGACCCTCACCCGCTCGACCCCCGAGGGCGCGCGGGCACGAGGAAGTCGCGCGCGCCCTCGGGGGTC
>CAYOTY010000045.1:0-20374 GCA_964406995.1 uncultured Microbacterium sp. | reverse complement strand
GGCTCATCGCCCCCGGCGAAACCCGCGTCATCGACATCGAGCGCGCCCAGCGTCTGAAGATCGGCCTCGTCGGCGGACAGATCGACGTCATCGCCCACGACGAACCCGGCATCCGCGTCGAGGTGCACAGCGTCACCGTCAAAGACCTCCGCATCGAGCACGACGGCGCCCAGCTCGAGATCGACCACCCCCAGCTCGCCTGGGACAACTTCCTGGAGGTCTTCCGCAACTTCTCCTCCAGCGGCCCGCGTGCCGAGATCAGCGTCGCCGTCCCCCGCGACATCGCCCTGAACCTCGGTGTCGTCAGCGCCAGCGCCCTCGTCTCGGGCATCACGGCCGACGCGCGGCTGAACACGGTCTCGGGCGACATCATCGTCGACACCCACAACGGCGGCCTCACCGTCAACGCCGTCTCCGGCGACGTGCAGGTGCAGGGGCTCGACGGCTCCTTCTCCGCCAACAGCGTCTCCGGCGACGTCGCCGTCACCGGCCACCCCACCCGGGCGACGATCGACACGGTATCGGGCGCCATGGTCGTCGATGCCGCAGGCCCGATCGACACCGTGGCCCTCAACACCGTCGCCGGAGGCGCCACCGTGCGCCTGCCCGAAGGGATGGCCGCCAAGTACGCGATCCGCAGCATGACCGGCCGTCTCACCGTCGATGGCGTCGACCGCGGCTCCTCCGGCCCCTCCAGCTACAACGGCTCCACCGGCGAGCTGGCCGGCACCTTCGCCGATGTGCGCTTCAACTCCGTCTCGGGCGATCTCACCGTCCTCCGCCACGGCCCGGTCACCAGCACCGAGAACGACGAGGAGTGGGAAGCATGACCCCCGCGGTCTTCTCGCACGGCGATCTGCGCCTGTACCTGCTGTCGCTGCTGGCGGAGGAGCCCCGGCACGGCTACGACATCATCCAGGCCCTCGCCGACCGCACCGGCGGCACCTATACGCCCAGCGCCGGCACGATCTACCCGCGCCTGGCCAAGCTCGAGGAGGAGGGCCTGGTCACCAAGACCGTCGAGGGCCGGAAGACCGTCTACGCGATCACCGACGCCGGCCGCACCGAGCTCTCATCCCGCGAAGACGACCTCGCCGGCATCGAGGAGGATCTCGCCGACTCGGTGCGCCTCATCGCCGACTCGGTGCGCCAGAGCGTCCAGGATGCGATGAAGAGCCTGCGCGCCGACCTCGCCGCGGCCGCGCAGGAGTCCCGGAGCACCCGCACGAAGCCGGCCGATGTCCCGGGAGCCTCCGAGCGCACGGACGGCGTCCGCAGCCGCGAGCAGCTGCACCGGGCGGATGCGGCGATCAATGCCTTCCGGGGAAAGCTGCGCGGAGTGCTGCGCACGCACGTCGCCCGCGGCGGGGAGCTGGCCGCATCCGTCGTCGACGACCTCGAGCGCACCCTCGACGACACCGTCGAGGCGATCACCCGCGCGCTGCGCTGAACGCCGCTCCCACCAGCGCCGCCGGATCGCCCGCAGGCTCCGGCGGCGGCGCGATCCCTGTCGATCGCCGCATCTCCGCCATGGTGGACATGATCCGCTCGACGCCGTGACGGATGCGCTCCGGCGGCTCGAACGAGAAGGAGAAGCGCGCGTGATCGTCTCCGGAGCCGTCCGCGAAGAACGCCGTCCCGGGGACGAAGGCGGCACCGTGGTCGAGCGAGGCCTGCAGCAGCCGCTCGGCGGAGACGCCCTGCGGCAGCCGCACCCACGCGAAGAACCCGCCCTCCGGACGGTCCCACCGGATGCCCTCAGGGCCGTGCTCCTCGAGAGCATCCATCAGCGCATCGCGCCGATCCCGATAGCGCTTCACCGCCTCGTGCAGGGTGTCGCGCCATCCGGGACTCGAAAGGTAGGCGACCGCGAGGTGCTGGCTCAGCACCGATGCGCAGATCGTCGTGGCCTCGCCCGCCAGCTGCAGGCGATCGCGCACCTCCCGCGGAGCGACGATCCATCCGACCCTGATGCCCGGGGAGAAGATCTTGCTGAGCGAGCCCAGGTAGAGCACGTTCGGGTCGAACGCCCTGATCGCGGGCGGAACCGGCTCCGCGAAGGAGAGGAGCCCATACGGGTCGTCCTCGACGACCAGCACGCCGAGGCGGGCGCAGATCTCGGCGATCCGAGCGCGCCTCGGAGCGCTCAGCAGCGTCCCCGAGGGGTTGTTGAAGTTGGGCACCGTGTACAGGAGCTTCACCGTCCTGCCGGCCGCCCGCTGATGGAGGATGGCGCTCTCCAACGCCTCCGGCACGAGCCCGTTCTCGTCGCATGCCACATGCGCGGTTCGCGCCTCCTGCCCGCGGAACACGCTCAGCGCCCCCACGTAGGTCGGGGCCTCCGTCAGCACGACGTCTCCGGGATCGCAGAACAGCGAGGTGATCAGCTCCAGCCCCATCTGAGAGCCCGAGGTGATGAGGATGTCCTCCTCCGTGCACTCGATCCCCTGCTCGCGGACGAGGTCCCCCACGAGGGATCGCAGCTCCTCCGTCCCGGCACTCGCCCCGTACTGCAGCACGTCCGTTCCCTGCGTCGCGATGAGCCGCCTGGCCATCTCACCGATCTGCGCTGCCGGCAGCACCGTGAGATCGGGGTTGCCTCCGGCGAGCGAGATCATCCCGGGGCGCATGGAGACATCGAACACCGACCGCACCGGAGAGGGCCGGAACCCCTCTGCCCGGCGCGAGTAGGCGTCCGCGAACGTCTGCGACATCAGCGGCATGGACCCGGCCACCCGGTCACGCGCCGTCCCCGCCCATCCGCAGCAGGGTCTTGCCGAACGCATCCCCGGATTCCGCGTGGCGGTGCGCATCGACGACGTCGTCCAGATCGAACACCTTTCCCACCACCGGCACGAGCTCGCCGCACTCGAGCAGCGGCCAGAGGTCTCGACGGACACCGGCCATGATCCGGGCACGCTCGCGCAGCGGCCGGTCTCGCAGCGAGGTGGCGTGCAGCGCGAGCCTCTTGCCCATCATCGCGCCGATGTTGACCTCGGCCAGCTTCCCGCCCTGGAGGCCGATCGTGAGGATGCGGCCATCGTCGGCGGCGACCGCGATGTTGCGCTCGAGATAGGAGGCGCCCATGTTGTCGAGGACGAGGTCGGCACCGCGACCCCCGGTGGCCTCGCGCACCGCGGAGACGAAGTCCGTCGTGCGGTAGTTGATGGCCAGCTGTGCGCCGAGCGCCCGGCACTCCTCCGCCTTCTCCTCGCTTCCGCAGGTGGTGAACACGCGGGCTCCGAGTGCGCGAGCGATCTGGATCGCACCGGATCCGATGCCCCCGCTTCCGCCGTGGACGAGCACGTCGTGTCCGGCGCGCAGGCCGCCGATGTCGACGAGGTTCGACCAGACGGTGGCGGCCATCTCCGGCAGCGCCGCCGCCTCGAGAACCGACACCCCGGATGGAACGGGCAGCGCGAGCGATGCATCGACGACGACCTGTTCGGCGTACGCCCCTCCCGGGATCAGAGCGCACACCTCGTCGCCGATCGCGAAGCCCGAGACGTCGGAGCCGACCTCGCGCACGCGACCGGAGCACTCGAGCCCCAGCCGCTGCTCCACATCGGGCCTCAGCCCGTACGTGCCCCGCCTCTGCAGGATGTCCGCGTAGTTCAGCGCCGCGGCTGCGACGTCGATGACGATGTCGTGCGGCCCCGCCGCGGGAGGCACGGCCTCCACGAGGTGAAGCACCTCCGGGCCTCCGGGCTCGTCGAAGTCCACCGCACGCATCATCGTCCTGCCTTTCGATGAGGATGCCGGTGCATGCCCGCGCCGAGAAGCGCTGGGCATGGAGCAGCTCCACCCATCTTCGTCATGATTATCTGATAATAATGACGAAGATGGGGGATATTGTCAATGTAACATCTGATAATCGTGGCCATGGGACCCCCGTTGCGCTGCGCACGGTCTCCGCTTTCTGGGAACATGGGGACGGCGCATCGTGGAGAGGGGATCGGCATGAGAGGTGGGTCACCGACCGCGGAGAAGATCGCCGACGAGATCCGCGGCGCGATTCTCCGCGGCGACCTCCCCAGCGGAGCCCCGGTGACGGAGAAGTGGGCCAGCGAGAGCTACGCGGTCTCACGCCTGACGGTTCGCGAAGTGCTGCAGTCCCTGATCGCCGAGGGCTACCTGGTCCGGCGCCCGTACCACAGTGCGCACGTTCGCACGTTCAGCGAGCAGGAGATCCACGACATCCTCGATGCCCGAGAGCTCCTCGAGGGGCACGCCGCGAGCCGCTCCGTCAACGCCTCCGAAGAGGCCCGCAGCCATCTGCGCGCAGCCCTCGCCGCCTATCTCGACGCCCTGGACCGCGCCGATCCCACCGAGGTCTCCCGCTGCCACCAGCACCTCCACGTCGCACTGGTGGGCATGGCCGGGAACGAACGGCTGATGCGGCAGGAGGAGCAGCTCATGGTCGACTCCAGCATGATCGTGGCGGTCATCGACACCCGGCGCGACGACGTGGCGAAGATGAAGCGGGTGCACACGCAGCTGGTGGACGCCTTCCTGGAGGGCGACCAGCAGCTGGCCGGACGCCTCGTGCGGGAGCACCTCCGCATGGTCGGCCTGGCCGCGCAGGAGGAGATCACACAGCCGCAGCCGAGCCGGCGATAGGCCGGAAGGACGCACGCGGCCCCGCGCTCAGTAGGAGCCCCATGAGGACTCCTCGAGGAACACCGCCGCCGGATGCTCCGGGCCGCGATCGCCCCCCGCCGCTCGCCATCGGGCGACGAGCTCGGACCCCGATGCGAACCAGACCCCCTCGTCCTGCGCGCGCATGTGGGCGAGCAGCTCCTCCACCAGTCCGATCCGCCCCGGGGTGCCGGAGACGTGCGGGCTGAGGGTGAGCACGAACATGCCGCCCTCGGCGAGAGCCCCGTCGAACTCCCAGATCCAGTTCTGCAGGACCTCGTCATAGGAGGCGATGCGCGAGTGGCCCGCCGGGATGGCCGGCGAGAAGTTCCATTCGAAGGCCTGCCTGTCCTCGAGCGCATAGTGCCAGGGAACCTCCACCAGAGAGCGTCCCTGCGTGCCCGGCAGGGCGAAGGGCAGATCGTCCGCGACGAAGGAGCTGGACCACTCGATGCCGATGCCCGCCAGCTCGTCCACCAGGTGCTCGGGCCACTCGCCCCCGGGCAGGCGGAAGCCGCGCGGCGCGATCCCCGCTTCGGAGAACGCCGCCGCCGCGCGCAGGAGCGACTCGCGGCGCTGCGCGGATGTCAGGGCGTCCAGGGGCAGGATGTCGTCGCCGCGCATGCCGACCTCGTGGTGCCGCGCGACGCGCTGCACGAGTGCCGGGTCCGAGCGCACGAGCGCCCCCGGGGCGAACCACGTCGAGGGCGCAGAGGCCCGCTGCAGCACATCGAGGATCGCATCGACGCCGCGACGCAGCCCGTATCGGGTCGTCGAGAGCGTCTTCTCGCTGTCGGCGAGATGCGGGTGCTGTCCGAGCAGGGCGCGCTCCCCGTCGAGGTTGACGGTGATCAGCACCGCGGCGCGGTGCCCATCCGGCCAGAGGCTCATGCCTCGCCCCCTTCCGCCCGTACGTGGCGGGCGACCTGTTCCGCGGTGGTGACCCAGCAGTCCTCGCGGGCCACCAGCCCCGCGACGAACTCGTCGATCACGCGTGCGCGCCCCGGCGTGGCCGAGACCTTCGGGTGGAAGGTCGAGATGAGGCATCCGCCGACCCGATGGTGGCCTTCGGCCTCGCGGGTCAGGTTGCCGAGCACCTGGCGATAGGGCGCGATGCGGTCGCCGCCGGAGGGGAAGTCCGGGTCGCGGCTGTAGGCGAAGTAGGCGTAGTCGTCGAGGTCCACCCGGGCGGGGATCTCGATGAGGTCCGTGACCCGGCCCCCGATGACGTGCCGGTACGGCTCGTGATCGTTGCGCAGAGAGCTGGAGTAGAGGAAGCCCTCCTCCTCCAGCAGGCCCGGCGTCTCCCGGCTCCAGTCCCCCGTCGGCGTCCGGTAGCCGACCGCGGACGCCCCGAAGACATCGCGGAACACCGACTGCGAACGCCGGATGACCTCACGCTGCTCGCCCGCGTCCAGATCGGCGAACCTCTCGTGCTCGTAGCCGTGATGGGCGACCTCGTGCCCCTCGTCGACGATCCGCCGGACCGCGCGGGGCCACCGTTCGGCCACCCAGGCGGGGACGAAGTAGGTGCCCGCCACGCCATGGCGGCGCAGGATGTCCAGCGTCCGTCCGAGGGCGCGCTCGATGTCGTACCCGCCCTCGACGAACTTGCGCGGCCTGTCCCAGATCGATCGATCGATCAGCGCCGCGCCGGTGGGCCCGTCCAGATCGAAGGCGACGACAGCGGCGGAGCGGGCCCCCTCCGGCCAGCGGATGTGCGTCACAGCTGGCCGCTCAGCCGCGGGCCGGCGGCCAGGAGCGCCGGGATCTGATGCTTCGCCGTGGCGCGCAGGATCGGGAAGTTCACTCCCGCGTCACGGTACTGCTGCACCCGCGCCTCGACGTCGTCGATGGTCCCCGAGGCCGTCAGCGCCGCCACGAAGTCGTCGTCGATCGCATCGAGGAGCGCTCGCTCCCCCTGGCTCTGATAGATCGCCGACAGGCGATCGGGCGAGTCCGCGGGAATGGCGGTCTCCCCCACGACGATCTTCGCGCGACCGGTGCTGGCGTACTTGAACTTGGAGGCGACCTCCCAGCGCATCGCCTCGCAGGCCTCGGCACGCGTGGCCTCGATCGAGGTGTTCACCAGCTGCGCGACGGAGAAGTCGTCCATGGACCTGCCCGCCTCCTCCCGCGCCTCGCGGATGCGGGCGATGGCGTTCGCGCTGTACTCCGGCGAGGTGCCGGCGTCGAGAAGGATGCCGTCGCCCAGCTGACCGGCGATCCTCAGCCCCAGCGGGCTCGCGCCCGCCACCCAGATCGGGACGTCCGATCGCGCCGGTGTGAAGTTCAGCCCCACGTCCTCCAGCGTGACGAACTGCCCGCGATAGGTGACCTTCTCCCCGGTCAGGAGCAGCCGGATGCTGTCGATGTACTCGCGGAGCACCTGCGGCGGCTTCATCGGGGCGATCCCGTTGCGCGCCGCGTGCTTGTCGGTCGCGGCCCCGACCACCAGCACGATCCGCCCTCCGGACATCTCGTCCAGGGTCGCCAGGGTCTGGGCCATGACCAGCGGCGATCGGAGCCGCACGACCTGAGTCGCCCCGAGCGCCATCCGCTCGGTGCTCAGCGAGAACGCGGACAGCGCCGATACCGAGTCGCGGTTGGTGAAGAAGGTCTCCGAGAAGAAGCCCATCGAGAAGCCCGCGCGCTCGGCGTCGGCCATCGATGCCGCCATCTCCCGCACGGTCGCCCGCGAGTCGTAGCCGACGCCGAAGCCCAGGCCTGATCTGAACATGTCGCTCATAGTGGTGTCCCTTTCACTGGACGGTACTGCCTCCGACCGGGTCAGTGCAGGATGCTGTGGACGAAGGCGCGCGTGCGCTCCTCCTGCGGGTCGTCGAAGATCTCCTCGGGGGTGCCGGTCTCCACGACGCTGCCATCGGCCATGAAGACGATCCGGTCGGCGACCTCCCGCGCGAAGCCCATCTCGTGCGTGACGACGATCATGGTCATCCCCTCACGGGCGAGGTCTCGCATGACGGCGAGGACCTCCCCGACCAGCTCCGGGTCGAGCGCCGAGGTCGGTTCGTCGAAGAGCATGAGCGCCGGGCGCATCGCCAGAGCCCGGGCGATGGCCACGCGCTGCTGCTGACCGCCGGAGAGATGCCGAGGGTAGGAGTTCTCCTTGTCGGACAGGCCGACGCGGTTGAGCAGCACGCGCGCCTCCTCGACGGCCTGCGCGCGCGGGAGGCGCTTGACGCCGATGGGGGCCTCGATGATGTTCTCGAGGATCGTCAGGTGCGGGAACAGGTTGAAGCTCTGGAAGACCATCCCGATCCGCGCCCGGGTGCGGGCCGACTCCCGTTCGGTCATCTCGTAGAGCTTGTTGCCCTTGCGCCGGTAGCCCACCCGCACGCCGCTGACCTTGAGGTCTCCACCGCTGAGCTTCTCCAGATGGTTGATGCACCGCAGGAACGTGCTCTTGCCCGAGCCCGAAGGGCCCATGAGGCAGACGACCTCGCCCTCGTACACGTCCAGGGTGATGCCGGTCAGGGCCTGCACATCGCCGAAGCTCTTCGTCACCTCGTACGCCTGTACGACAGGAATCGAACTCATGCTCGTGCTCCTCTCCGTGCGGCCCGGTTGGGACGCGTGCTGACGCGCTCCAGTCCGCGCCCGTAGTGACGCTCCAGATAGTGCTGTCCGAGGGAGAGCACCCCTGTCAGCACCAGATACCAGATGCTCGCGACGATCAGCAGGGGAATCTGCAGGAAGTTGCGCGTGTAGATGTTCGTCACGTTGGTCATGAGGTCCGGAAGCGCGATGACCAGGACGAGCGAGGTCATCTTCATGAGCGAGATCACCTGGTTGCCGGTCGGCGGCAGGATGATCCGCATCGCCTGCGGCAGCACGATGCGCCGGAAGATCCGGTTGGGCGACATGCCCAGCGCCGAGGCGGCCTCCTTCTGGCCGCGGTCCACGCTCAGGATGCCGGAGCGCACGACCTCGGACATGTAGGCGGCCTCGTGAAGCCCGAAGGCCAGCAGCGCCGCTCCCAGCTGCGAGATGATCAGGTTCGTGTCGACCTCCCACAGCTGAGGGCCGAAGGGGATGCCGATGCCGAGCTTGGGCACCAGCGCCGCGAGGAAGTACCAGAAGAGCAGCTGCACGATGACGGGCACCCCGCGGAAGAACACCCCGTAGCCGATGCTCACCGCCTGCAGCAGCCGGTTCTCGGAGAGGCGCATGATGGCCAGCCCGATGCCGAGGACGATACCGATGAGCATCGCCATGATCGTGAGCTGGATCGTCATCCACAGGCCCTCGAGGATGCGCGGGGAGAACAGGTACTCCCCGACGACATCCCAGCGCATGTTGGGGTTGATCACTGCCCCGATGACGAGATAGGCGAGCACCAGTCCGACGAGGACGGCGCTGACGAGCCGCCCGGGGTGACGGAGGGGGACGATGACGTCCGCCTCCGTCACCACGGAACGGGTCACGACGGGTTCGTCAGAACGTCGCGCCATTGATCTTCACCTCGTCGAGCAGCTGGCTCTCGAGCCCCCACTCGCTCAGGATCTTCGCCAGCTCGCCGTTGTCGATCATCATCTGCACCGCAGCGGCGAGGGCCTCGATGAGCTCCTCGTTGTCCTTGGGGACCACGAAGCCCGTGTACTGCTGGTTGATCGGCTCGCCGACCGCCTCGAGGGCGCCGTTGCTGAGCTGCGCGTTGTAGGCGTTGGCCATGCTTGAGGCCAGGCTGAAGTCGATGCGGCCTGCCGACAGCGCGGTGACGACCTCGGTGCCGGACGGGAACGTCTGCACATCGATCGGGTCCTTGCCCACGCACTCCGCGGCGGAGATCTTCTCCAGCTCGTCGATGTAGCTCGTGCCCTGAGGCGCGCCGCCGGTGAGGCCGCACAGGTCCGCGATTCCGTTGATGCCGTTGGGGTTGCCCGCCGGCACGAGGAAGTCCGCGCCGACCTCCATGTAGTTCACGAAGGTCACCTGCTCCTCGCGCTCGAGCGTGTCGCTCATCCCCGACAGGACCACGTCGAAGCGGTTCGCCTGGAGACCGGTGAGAAGACCCGCGAAGTTCGTGATGACATGCTCGGTGTCGACGCCGAGGTACGGCGCGAGCGCCTGGGCGAACTGGATCTCCGAGCCGTTGAGCGTGCCGTCGTCCTCCTCGAAGTTTCCGGGGGCGAAGTTGGGCGAGACCCCGATGAGCAGCACACCCGCATCCTGGATGTTCTGCGGGAGCAGATCGAAGACGGTGTCCTCGGCGGGGGCGGGGTCGACAGAGGCTGCCGGCTCACTGGGCTCGGGCTCGCTCGAACCCGCGCAGCCCGCGAGGACGAGGGCCGTCGCGGCGAGGGCCGCGGGAAGGGAGAGCAGTCGAAGGTGCTTCTTGTTCATGGTGAGTGCCTTTCGGGTGTTGCAGGGTGGATTGGTGCGGGATGGGTCATCCTGTGCGGGGCGATGCGGCGATCACCTCCTGGCTGAATCGTGGTCCGTCGTACGCCCGGAGCCACTCGCGGTGCTCGATCGCCGCGTCGCGCAGGCGGCCGAGCTGCCGGGCGACCTGCGCGGGAGCGGTGCCGCCGGTGACATCGTGCGCGGCGAGCGCCGACTCGATGGTCAGATGGGGAAGGATCTCCGGGTCGAGCCTCGCGTCGATGCCGGCCAGCTCCTGGGCGGGGATCTCGTGCAGCTCGATGCCGCGCTCCTCGCAGTGGCGGACCATCGCCCCGGCGATCTCGTGCGCCTCGCTGAACGGGATGCCCGCGCGCGCGAGCCAGTCCGCCGCCTCGGTCGCGAGCGTGTACCCGCGGATCGCGTCCGCGCCCATGCGATCCCTGTCGGCGGTGAAGGTGCGCACGAGACCGGTGAGGGCGGGGAGGGCGAGCTCGAACGACTCGAGGGTGTCCAGCACCGCGGACTTGTCCCCCATCAGGTCTCGGTTGTACGTCAGCGGGAGGGACTTGACCGTCGCCATCATGCCCATGAGATCGCCGAGCACACGCCCCGCGCGCCCGCGGGCGAGCTCGGCGATGTCGGGGTTCTTCTTCTGCGGCATGATCGAGCTGCCTGTGCAGTACGCGTCGTCTAGGCGCACCCAGCCGAACTGGACCGAGGCCCACATCGTGATCTCCTCGCACAGACGCGAGAGGTCGACGAAGGTCAGAGAGGCCACGAAGAGGAACTCGAGCACCGTGTCCCGGCTGCCGACGGCATCCATCGAGTTCTCCATCGGGCGGTCGTAGCCGAGCTCGCGCGCGGACTGCTCCGGGTTCGTGGCGAACGTCGAGCCCGCGAGGGCCGCAGCGCCCAGAGGGGACAGCGCCGCCCGGCGATCCCAGTCGCGCAGCCGCTCGATGTCGCGCAGCAGCGGCTGCGCATGGGCGAGCAGCTGATGGCCGAACACCACCGGCTGGGCCGGCTGCAGATGCGTGAACCCGGGAACCGGAGCGTCGATGTAGCGCTCCGCCTGAGCGGCGAGCGCATCGACCAGGTCCAGGATCAGATCGGCGATCCGGCGCGCGTGGTCGCGCAGGAACAGGCGCAGGTCGTTGGCCGTCTGATCGTTTCGGGAACGGCCGGCGCGCACCTTTCCGCCCAGGGGGCCGAGGCGCTCGATGAGCACGCGCTCCAGGAAGGTGTGCACGTCCTCGTCCGCCTCGATCGGGACGACCCTGCCGGCCAGCACGTCGGCGGTGAGGGCGTCGATCGCCTCGAGGATGCGGCGCGTCTCCTCCTCGTCGAGGAGGCCTCCGCGATGCAGTTCGCGCACATGCGCCTGCGAACCGGTGAGGTCGTAGGGGGCGAGCGCGAAGTACGGCTCCGGCGAGCGGGAGAAGCGGCGCAGCTCGGCGCTGGGGCCGGAGGCGAAGCGCCCGCCCCACAGTGCGGTGGTCTCGGTCATCTGGTGATCTCCTCTGAGTGCGTGGCGGACGGCATCCCGATGCGGTCGAGGACGCTGTCGACCGGATCGAGCATGTAGCGGTCCATCGAGCGGTTGGAACGGTAGGCGACGTGCGGGGTCACGATCGCCCGCGGATGGCGCCGCAGCGGGTGCGCCTCCTGCGGCGGCTCCCCGGTGAGGACGTCGGCCGCGTAGGCGGAGAGCCTCCCGTCGTCGAGCGCCGCGACGATCGCGTCCTCGTCGACGAGCTCCCCACGGGACACGTTGACCAGCACGGCCCCGGGCCGCATCCGGTCGATCCTCTCCGCGGTGACCAGCCCGGCGCTGTCCGACGTCAGCGGAACGTGGAGCGAGAGGATGTCGGATGCGGCGAAGAGCGTCTCCCGGTCCACGCCCTCGGCGTGGCCGGAGACGTCCGCGTACGGGTCGTGCGCGATGACGCGTGCGAACAGCGGCCGTGCGCGCTCGGCGACGGCCCGCGCGATGCGTCCGTATCCGAGCAGACCGAGCGTCAGCTCTTCGGCCGCCCGCGGGACGAAGGCGACGGCGTCGCTCCAGCGGCCCGCTCCGACCGCGGCCTGGGACGCGGGAAGACCTCGCAGGGCGGCGAGCATGAGCATGAGCGCATGCGTCGCGACCTCGACCGTCGCGGGCCCTGTGAGTCCGACGACCTTGATCCCGCGCGCC
The DNA here is from genome assembly GCA_964406995.1 of uncultured Microbacterium sp. Lineage (GTDB taxonomy): Bacteria > Actinomycetota > Actinomycetes > Actinomycetales > Microbacteriaceae > Microbacterium. Next base: position 8,175 of record CAYOTY010000045.1, on the reverse strand, counting down.
TGTGCGCTCTCCGCATCGATCATGTCCGTCCCGGTCGACGTCGTGGCCAGCACGCGCAGATCGGGCAGCTGCGCGAGCACACCGGCGTCGATGCGCGCATATCCCACGATCGCGCCGACCGCGCCGCGGGCGTCGTCGGGGACGACAGGACGGCTCGCAAGGTCGAGGACGCGGACGGCGCAGCCGGCGCTCTCGAGCGCGGCGATCGCCGGCGAGGGATCCAGGTCCGTCGCATCGGTGATGATCACGAGCGGTCTCACGTCGTCGGCCCCGATCGATCGAGGTGCGTGGGCGCGAACAGCCCGATCCGCGCCGGGAGCACGACCACGTGGGGACCGGGCGCTGCCAGCGCTGCGGACAGGTCGGCCTCCAGCCGATCGGGTTCGGTGCGCACCACCGGTACGCCGAAGGCGGCGGCCAGCGCCACGAAGTCGGGGGTGACGAGTTCCGTCGCCGTCGCCGCCCCGAAGGTCGCCGTCATGTACTCGGCGAGGATGCCGTAGCCTCCGTCGTCCACGATGAGCCAGGTCACATCCGCGCCGCTCTGCACCGCCGTCGCCAGCTCGGCGATCCCGTACATCGCGCCGCCGTCCCCGGAGACGGCGAGGACGGGGCGGTCCCGGTTCCCAAAAGCGGCTCCGATCGCGGCGGGGAAGGCGTAGCCGAGTCCGCCGGCGCCCTGCGCCGAGTGGAATCCGCCACGCTGCCGCTGCCATGCCGACCACGCCCAGTAGGCGATCATCGTCATGTCCCAGTAGGTGTCGACATCCGCCGGCACGGCGCGGCGGATGGCCTCGAGGACATCGCCCTCCCGCTGGAGCCCCTGCGCGGCGATGCGCGCGGCGACGACGGCGGTGAGCTCGGCGATCTCGGTCGTTCGCGCCGCCCGTCGTGCAGGACTGGTCGCCGAGGTCATCCGCTCCGCGAGCGATTCCAGGGCGGCACGGGCGTCCGAGTGGAGCCCGAGGACGGGGTGGTTCGATCCGATGACCCCGAGATCCGCGTCGATCTGGACGACCCGTCCCCGCGGGGCGAAGGTGTGGTAGTTGCTCGACAGCTCGCCCAGCGCGCTGCCGACGACCAGCAGCACGTCGGCGTCTTCGAGGTACTCGGTCGTGGCGATGTCCTCGAGCCAGGAGCCGGCATCGAGCTCATGCCCCTCCGGGACGGCGTTGCGCCCGCTGAAGGTGCTGAAGATCGGCGCGTCGAGGGCCTCGGCCACGGCGAGCAGCGGCGCGGTGGCGTCCGCCCGCCATGCTCCGCCTCCGGCCAGCACGACGGGGCGTCTCGCGCCGTCGAGCAGCCTCGCCGCCTGCGCGAGGAGGGCCGGGGGCGCCACGGGATGGCCGATCGGAGGGTCGAGCTCGTCGATGACGGGGAACTCGTCGCCGATGACGGCCAGCAGCAGATCCTGCGGGATCTCGACGAGCACCGGCCCCTGGGGGGCGCTGGACGCCGTGCCCCAGGCCTCGGCGAGCGCCGTCGGGATCTGCGCGAGGGTTCGCACGGTGAGAGAACGCTTGACCACCTGCGCGAACGCGGCCGACTGCTCACGCAGCTCATGCAGGTAGCCGTGGCGTCCGCCGCCGAGGCCGGCGACAGGGATCTGCGCGGAGATCGCGACGACGGGGATCGACGCGGAGATCGCCTCCATCAGGGCGGGGAGCGCCGTCAGCGCGCCGGGCCCGGTCGACAGCAGAAGCGGCGCCGGCCGACCGGTCGCGCGCGCCAGGCCGTCGGCCATGAAGCCCGCGTTGTTCTCGACACGGGCGGCGAGCAGGCGCAGCTCGCTGCGGCGGAGCGCGTCGAAGAGCCCGAGCGCATGCTGACCGGGCAGGCCCACCACCGCCGTCGCTCCGAGCGCGGCCAGGCTCTCGACGACGAGGTCTCCACCGATGCGGGCGTTCACGAAGCCTCGGCAATCGTCGACTCGCCGGCGATGAGGCGGCTCAGCACGCCGCTGAGCACCTCGAGTCCGGCGAGCATGTCGGCGTCCGAGGTGAGCTCGCGTTCGTTGTGGGAGAGGCCGTCGACGCTCGGGACGAACATGAGCAGCGTCGGGACGCGCTCCTTCATGTTCGTCGCGTCGTGCCCCGCGACGGTCGGAACCCGGAGAGTGGCATGACCGTGGGCCGCTGCGATCTCCTCGATCAGGGCGAGCCCTCTCTCGTCGAACGGACCACTGGACCACTCCACGACGCGTTCGATCTCGATATCCACCCTGGCGCTCTCTGCGATGACCTCCAGCTCCCCCTGCAGGCGCGTCACGGCGTCATCGAGGATACCTCGATCCGGTGCACGCACATCGGCGAGGAGACGCACCTCGCGAGCGATCGCGACGGGTGAGTTCGGTTCCAGGTGGAGTTCGCTGACAGCGGTGTGGAGCTGCTCCGCCTCGAAGGCGTCGATGAGATCGCGAACGGCCACGACGACGCGTGCCGCGCCGTAGAGCGCATCACGCCGGTCGCGCATCTGCGCCGCGCCGGTATGGGCCTGCTCGCCGCGCACGATCAGCTCGATCTTGCGGGCGGTCCAGGTGTCGGCGACCGGGCCGATCACGGCGCCGGCCTCCTCGAGCGCACGCCCCTGCTCGACGTGGATCTCGACGTAGGCGGCGACGGGGATGCCGGTGAATCCGCCCCGTCCGTCGATCGCGTCCAGGGCCGCGGCGACGCTCGTCCCGGCAGGGTCGGTGGTGCCCAGCGCCTCATCCAGCGGAAGCAGGCCGGTGTACACCGCGCTGCCCATCATGCTCGGCTTGAAGCGGCTGCCCTCCTCGTTGAACCAGTCCACCACCGCGATGTTGTATCGGGGGACGACATCTCCGGCCGCGACCGCCTCGCTCACGGACTGCGCCGCGTGGGCGGCGGCGAGCACGCCGTAGGCGCCGTCGAAGCGCCCGGCCAGCGGCTGGCTGTCCAGGTGCGAGCCGGCCAGGATCCACGGTGCGCCTGGAACGAGCTCCCGCATCCCGAAGATGTTGCCGATGCCATCGATCTCGACGGTGAAGCCGTGGGCCGCGAGCCAGCCCTGGAACCAGGCGCGGGTCTCGCCGTCGGCGGTCGTGGCGGCCTGTCGATCCACACCGCCGCCGGCCGTCGCGCCGAAGGTGGACATGATCCGGAAGTCCTCGAGGAAGCCGCTCATGCTCAGCTCCAGTCCCGCTGGAGTTCCATGGTCGAGCAGTGCAGGCCGCCGCCGTTCTTGAGCAGCTCGCGGAACTCCACCGGCACGACCTCCACGTCGTATCGATCCGCGAGCATCTCGGCCGTGCGCGGGAGGTGCGCCGGCAGGATGACGCGTCGGCGATCCAGGGCGAGCATGTTGGTCGCCCACTCCTCATCGGGGTGGACGCTCACCGTCTCGATGCCGAGTCCGCGCAGGGCGTCCATGAAGTCGTAGGGCGCCAGGCGCGGGTTGATGAGAGCGAGGTCGTCGTCGAGCATCACGGCGCACATGTCCAGATGGATGAGGTAGCCGGGCAGGCTCACCGTGGAGAGCCGGATGCCGAAGGGCTCCAGGATGCGCGCCAGCTGACGGGCCCCCTCGGGGTTGCAGCGGACGGAGGTGCCGAAGAAGGCGTGGTCGCGGCGGACCTTCATGAAGCTGCCGCCCTCGACCAGACCCGAGCCGACGATGGTGCCGAAGATCGGCATCCCGGCGGCGGCGACGGTCGCCGTGATGGACTGCTCCTCGCCGCGGCGCATGCGCGGGGCGAGCCGGCCGATGATCGCACCGCCGGGAATGGTCACGAGCGGGTCCCGGGTGTAGACGGCCTTGGTGAACGATGCGGGCAGGTCCGGGGCGAAGACCACCTCGACCCCTTCGCGCTGGAGGGTCGCGACGAAGTCGGCGTGCTGCGCCTGAGCCAGTTCGAGATCCGGCAGGTCGCTGCCGGTCCAGTACCACCGACGCTCCGGATCCACGAAGGCGCCCATGTCGGAGTCGTAGGACTCGGCGTAGATGTCGCCCAGGCCCTCGCTCGGTCGCCGCATGAGCACGGCGCGCAACCGGCTGACCTCGTCGGCCGCGCCCCATCGGCGCCCCCACACCTGGGTGAGCTCGGAGTCCGTGAGAAACTCCGGGGTCGGCTCAGGACCCATCAGCTCATGGAATCGCCCATCGGCGATCTCGGTGGTCGAGTCGATAATGCTCATGTTCGTTACGCCCCAGTTGCTTAGTAAGCATCGGAAGTTGTGTGTTAGTAAACTAAAGCCTACTTGTTGCCGGCACGCAACCCCCATGTTTCGTGCATGCTAAATTCACTAGCGATAGCGCAGGTCGCTCGACGGATCCTCCCTCGAGCCGGTGTCCTTCGGTCCGAGATTGGTCTTACAGTGCGGCCCATTACGATTCAGTCCACGACGGCGATCGCCGCCATCGGAAGCCGGCTGCGCGCCGTTCGGCAGGAACGCCAGATGACGATCGAGCAGGTCGCCGCCAGCGCCGGGCTGACGAAGGGCTTCATCAGCCGCATCGAGCGCGACAAGGTCTCACCGAGCGTGACCACTCTCGTGTCGATCTGCGATGTGCTGGACCTTCCCATCGGCGACCTGTTCGCGACGACCGACGCGCAGTTCGTCCGGGCCGAGGATGCGCCCCGCATCAACCTCGGCGGGCGCAGCACCTCCGAGCGGCTGCTGAGCCCGCGCCGCGAGAGCCGGGTGCAGGTGATCCGCTCCCGTGTCGAACCGGGCGGCTCGGGAGGCGAAGAGCTGTACACGGTCAACGCCGAGCTCGACTTCGTGCACGTCGTCAGCGGATCGCTCGACGTGTCCTTCAGCGACGGCACCTGGAACCTCGCCGAGGGGGACTCGCTGACCTTCGACGGGCGGGAGCCGCATCAGTGGCACTCGAACACGGGTGCCGAACTCATCTGGGTGCTCGCCCCCGCCGCGTGGAGCGGCACCATCTGACATCCCCTGCCGATGACCTCGAGCGCGCTCTCGGCGACACCGTCGAGGCGATCACCCGCGCGCTGCGCTGAACTCTACTCCGGCCAGAGGTCCTCGGAGTCCTTCACCGTGGGCTCGTCCTGCGGGACGATCAGGAGCGGGCGGTGCTGGCGGTGCGCGAGCCGCGCCGCCACCGAGCCCGTGAAGAACTGACGGATCGTCTCGCCGAATCCGGGCTTGCGCGTGCCGACGACGATGAGCTGCGCGTCCAGGCGGTTCGCGAGCTGCTTGATCGCCAGCGCCGGATCTCCGACGAGCTGCCGGGCGGTCCAGGTGACGCCCGCATCGGCCAGCACACCCTCGGCGAGCTGCTGCACCTCGGCGAACTCGGCCGCACCGGCGTCGACGTTGATGTCGATCGGAGCCGAGTGCACATAGCCGTCGGGGTCTTCGTAGGTGACGAAGCGGGTCACATCGACGTGCACCACGACGAGGGGGGCGCCCAGGAGCTTCGCGTAGCGGATCGCCTCATGGATCACCCGGGGAGACTGCGTCGGCTGCATCCCGACGATGACGGCCTTCTGCAGGGCCTCGTTCTGGGCCGCCTGCTCTTCAGGCGTGGGGGTCGTATCAGTCATGTGGATCGCTCCCTTCCCTGGGCCGGGCAAGGCCGGCGGCCTCTGGTCCCATGCTATTCTGAATGCTACTCTTACCGGCTGATTACCGGTGTCGTGAATGCTGTGGGCGGCTATCTGCCCGCCGCTTAACTCGTGAGGGGGTCTCGCGCATGGGGCGTGGCCGTCAGAAGGCGAAGCACACAAAGATCGCCCGTGAACTCAAGGCGTACAGTCCTTCGGTGAACTACTCTGCGCTGGAGCGCGAGCTCGCAAGCCCGAGCTCCGAGGAAGACGCCTATGTTGACAAGTGGGCCGACCAGTACGCGGACGAAGACGAAGACGAGTTCGAACGAGCCTGACACTGGCCGTTCGAGACGCCCGTCGCCTTGAGCGGGGGGCGTTTCGTCATGCCTGCGCGACGCATCCGCCGATCCCCGCCGCCGTGCATCGGCGCCATACGGCCTGAGACCGGACCAGGCCTCACCGAGACTGTTCGGCGCGCACGACCCGCCGCGCGCGGCGCGCGTTCCACCACGCCCAGAAGCGGGCGAGCATGCGCTTGGCGTAGGCGGAGAGACGCCGCGCCCAGTGGAACTCCGTGCTCAGCACCGCGAGTCCGAGGAAGACGATGAGCCAGCCGGGTCCGGGCAGCGGGATCAGCACGATGCCCACGAGCACGATGAGGGTGCCGAGCGTCGCGACGAGGATCCGGTAGGCCAGGTTCAGCCGCGGGCGCGAGGCGACCTGTGCGCGGACGCCGCCGAGCCATCGCCGGATCGGATGGTTCGGGCTCTCCCCCTCGGCGATCCCCTCCTGGATCTCGCGTTGGATGGAGGAAGGAGAAGTGCTCATACTCCGATGGTCGCATCCGAACCCCAAGATCTCCTGAGTGCATCCGCCGCTCCCGTCCCCGCCGCGCAGGTCCTGAGCGGGGATCCCCTGCTCACCAGGCGCCGTGGCGCCGCTCCCACTCCTCTTCGACCGTGGTGCGGCGCCCGGCGAGAAAGCCGGCCGGCATCGCCAGCACGAACACGGCGATGAGGATCAGCAGCGGGATCGTCCAGGACCCGCTGGCATCGTGGATCACCCCGATCATGAGGGGGAACCCGGCCACGCCGACGTAGCCGACGCTCTGCACGAAGCTCGACAGCAGCACGGCGCTCTCCGGCGTCCGCGAGCGGATGCTGATGAGCACCAGCGCGAGCGGGAAGAGCGCTCCGACGAGCCCGAACAGCGTCGTCCACAGCCACAGCAGCGAGGGCAGCGGCGCCAGGAGGAAACCCGAGAGCCCCGCGACGCCCCCGGCGACACCGATGAAGAAGAGGGCACGCGTGGCCTGGAACCTCACCGCGAGGATCGGGACGAGCAGCGACACCGGCAGCGAGAGGAGGGCGAACAGGGACAGCAGGAATCCCGCTGTGGCCGCATCCACCCCGGATATGTCCATGAGGATCGTGGGGAACCAGGCGAAGGTGACATAGGCCGTCGCCGAGGATGTCGCGAACACCGCCATCAGCGCCCACACGAGCGGAATGCGGATCAGGCGTGCGAACACCGCGCGATTCTGCGGCGCGATCGGGATCGGTCCGGTCGCCGTCTCCTCCGGGGATCGCTCGGCGCCGCGCCCCTGCCACAGCATCGCCAGCCACGGGATGAGCCCCGCGATCGCGAAGGCTCCCCAGAGCCCGAGCGAGAACCGCCACCCCGCGGCATCCGCCACCGGCACCGCCACCATCGGCGGCAGGAACGTCGAGACCGCCATCGAGGTGGTGTACAGCGTCATCATGAGCCCGATGCGATCGGGGAAGTACTTCTTCACCAGCGGCGGCAGGAGGATGTTGCCGACGCCGACGCCGGCGAAGACCACCGCCGTCCACATCACCAGGCCCGTCGCGTCGGGCGAGAAGCCACGCCCGACAAGGCCCGTCGCGATGACGGCGAGCGCGACGATCGTGAGGCGCTCCAGCCCCACGGCCCTCTCGAGCATCGGGGTGACGAAGCCGAAGACGGCGAAGCACAGCGGCGGCAGGGTGCCGATGAGGCCGATCGTCGCCGAGGAGAGAGGGAAGTCGGCCTGGATGAGGTCGTACATCGGCGAGAGCGAGGCCACCGCCGAGCGCAGCGAGAACGCGCACAGCACGATGCCCACGAGCGCCAGGATGCGCCCGCGCCACCGCGAGCGCCCCACGGTCATGAGCTCTGCGAGCCCTCGACCCAGGCGAGGTACTCCTCGGTGACGGTCCCGGTGACGTAGCGCCCGTCGAAGCAGCTCATGTCGAGGTCGGTGATCTCCGACCCCTCGATGATCGCGGCCTTGAGGTCATCGACCTCCTGATAGACCAGCGCGTCGCAGCCGAGCTCCTCGGCGATCTCGGGGATCGTGCGTCCGTGGGCGACGAGCTCTTCGCGCGAGGGCATGTTGATGCCGTACACATGCGGGAACCGCACCGGGGGCGCGGCGGAGGCGAAGATGACCGAGGCGGCGCCGGCATCCCGCGCCATCTGGATGATCTCCTTGCTCGTCGTGCCCCGCACGATCGAGTCGTCGATGAGCAGCACGTTCTTGCCCTTGAACTCGCTCGACATCGCGTTCAGCTTCTGCCGCACGCTCTTCTTGCGCACCGCCTGGCCCGGCATGATGAATGTCCGACCGATGTAGCGGT
>CAYOTY010000044.1:9868-20466 GCA_964406995.1 uncultured Microbacterium sp. | reverse complement strand
CCTCGAGCTCCTTGGCGAGGTCGAGGAGAAGACCCTGGCCGACGACTACTTCAAGGAGCGTCGTCTCTACCCGAACGTCGACTTCTACACCGGCGTCATCTACAAGGCGATGGGCTTCCCCACGCGCATGTTCACCGTGCTGTTCGCCATCGGGCGTCTGCCCGGCTGGATCGCGCACTGGCGTGAGCTGCAGCAGGATCCGCAGACCAAGATCGGCCGCCCTCAGCAGCTGTACGTCGGCCCGGGCGAGCGCCAGTACCCGGTGCGCTGAGCGCGCGGGCGGCCACCGAGGAGGCGTCATGCCCGTGGTGAGCGCCGAGGCGATCGTGCCGGTCGATCCCGCGACGGCCTTCGCCGTGTCGCAGACGACGGGGGACGTGCGTCTGCGCTGGGACCCCTTCATCCGCGAGCAGCACTTCCTCGACGGGGCGACCGCCGCGGCCAAGGGCGTGCGCACTCTCACGCGGCAGCGCTTCGGGCTGCGCATGGTCAGCCGCTACGTGTCCTATGCGCCGCCGAGCAACGTCGGCATGGCGATGGAGTCCGGGCCGTGGTTCCTCGAGCGCTTCGGAGGCGGCTGGCGCTTCATGCCCGCCGATGACGGAAGCGGCACGCGCGCGGTATGGAAGTACAGCTTCCGCTGTCGCCCGCGCTGGCTCGCGCCGCTGGCCGAGCGCATCGGCACCGCCGTGCTGGGCGCCGAGATCCGCCGCCGCATCGCCGGATTCGCCGCCGGCTGCGCTGATCCCGTGGTGCTCGCCGCCGTGCAGCCTCCTGCCCCCTGAGCCCCCACCCCCTCGGCGAAAGCTGGGTGGGAGGGGGAGGTGCGGTCTAGCGGGTCGAGGCCGACTGGGGGCGGCGGCGACGGCGGCGGGTGCCGGAGGGCGCGCCGGAGCGGCCGGATGCGGAGCCGGACTGCGAACGGACGCCGGACTGACCGCGCGAGGCCGAGGAGGCCGGCTTCTTGCGCTGCTGCTGCGGCGTCTGCGCCGGGGCGGGAGTCACGTAGGCGGCGCGCTCGCCGACGAGGCGCTCGACGGCATCCGAGGTCGCCGGCTCCAGTTCGGCCGCGATCTGGGCCTTGCGCAGCAGTCCCTTCACATCCTGCTTCTGCTCGGGCAGGACGATCGTCACCACGGTGCCGGCCGCGCCCGCGCGCGCCGTGCGACCGGAGCGGTGCAGGTACGCCTTGTGCTCGATGGGCGGGTCGACGTGGACGACGAGGTCGACGGCGTCGACGTGCACCCCGCGGGCGGCGACATCGGTCGCGACGAGCACCCGCACGCCACCGGCGTCAGGGTCGGCGGAGAACGCGCTGAGGTTGCGTTCGCGGGCGTTCTGCGACAGGTTGCCGTGCAGATCGACCGCGGGGATGCCGGCCGCGGTCAGCTGCTTGGCGAGCTTCTTCGCCTGGTGCTTGGTGCGGGTGAAGAGGATGCGGCGACCTTTGCCTGCGGCCAGGTCGCGCACGAGGGAGGTCTTGCCCGCGGGGCTCTGGACGGCGAGCACACGGTGGGTCATCTCGCCCACCGGCACGCTCGCCTCATCGACCTCGTGGCTGACCGGCTGGTTCAGGAAGCGGCGGGCCAGGGTGTCGATGCCGCGATCCAGCGTCGCGCTGAAGAGCAGGCGCTGACCGTCTGCCGGCGTCGCCTTCAGGATGCGGGTGACTCCCGGGAGGAAGCCGAGGTCGGCCATGTGGTCGGCCTCGTCCAGCACCGTGATCTCGATGCGATCCAGGCGCACGATGCCCTGACCCATGAGGTCTTCCAGGCGCCCCGGGCAGGCCACGACGATGTCGACGCCGCCGCGCAGCGCCTGCTCCTGCGGACGCTGGCTGACGCCGCCGAAGACGGTAGTGGTGCGCAGGCCGACGGCGTCGGCGAGGGGGGTGATGGTCGCGGCGATCTGGGTCGCCAGTTCGCGGGTGGGCGCCAGCACGAGGCCGCGCGGAGCGCCGGCGCGGCGGGAGCCGCCGGAGGCCGCCAGGCGCGCGACCAGCGGCAGCGCGAAGGCGATCGTCTTGCCGCTGCCGGTGCGGCCGCGGCCGAGCAGGTCTCGGCCGGCGAGGGAGTCGGGCAGGGTGTCCTGCTGGATCGGGAAGGCCGAGGTCTTGCCGGAGGCGGCGAGGACGTCGGCGAGGACAGAGGGCACACCGAGGTCGGTGAAAGAAGTCATTGAGAATCTCCGTGGACGCACAGCACGCCATGCGTGCGTGTGCGGAAGGTGGGCGACGGCGGGGGATCCCGCATCGTTTCGCCGTTCGAAAAGTGTGAGAACCGCCAGGCGGTGTTCAAAGCGTGTCGACGACGCAGACGCATCACAGAAATGTGGCGTCGGTAGACCCTAGCACGCGGATGCTGTGCAGCCGGTGCACGCGCCGCGCGTCAGCCCTTCCGCCACTGCGACGCGTAGTCGGGCACGTACTTGTCGAGGTTGCGCGGCGGGCGTTCGTAGCCCCTGCTCGCCGGTCTCGGCGGGATCTCGACGGCGGGACGCTCCCGCTGCTCGTAGGGGATGCGAGAGATCAGATGCGCGATCATGTTGAGGCGACTGCTGCGCTTGTCGTCGGAGGGGACCTCGTACCAGGGCGCCTCGGGGATGTCGGTGTGCACGAACATCGTGTCCTTCGCGCGGGAGTAGTCCTCCCATTTCGTGATCGATGAGACATCGTTGGGACTGAGCTTCCACCGCCGCATCGGGTCTTCCGCGCGCGAGCGGAAGCGTTCGTCCTGCTCGACGTCTGAGACGGAGAACCAGTACTTCAGCAGCAGGATGCCGTCTTCGACGAGCATCCGCTCGAAGATCGGCGCCTGATGGAGGAAGCGATGGTACTCGGCGTTCGTGCAGTAGCCCATCACCCGCTCGACCCCGGCGCGATTGTACCAGGAGCGGTCGAAGAGCACGATCTCTCCCGCGGCCGGGAGGTGCGGCACGTACCGCTGGAAGTACCAGCGCGTCTTATCGCGCTCGCTCGGGGTGGGAAGGGCCACGACCCGGGTGACCCGGGGGTTGAGGTACTCGGTCACGCGCTTGATCGTCGAGCCCTTCCCGGCGGCGTCGCGACCTTCGAAGATCACCACGATGCGTGCCCCCGTGGCCTGCACCCAGGCCTGGATGTCCACCAGCTGTGCCTGCAGGACCTTGAGCTCTCGCTCGTAGACCGTTCTGGACAGACGCTTCGCCATCGCGGCCTCCTTCCGTGCCGTCGGTCACGCCTCAGGCGTGCAGCGCCTCGTTGAGGGTGACGCCCACGCCCGTGCGGGGCACCGCCTCGATCGCGCCGCTGAGGGAGTTGCGGCGGAAGAGCAGCCCGTCGCGGCCGGAGAGCTCGGCGCCCTTGACGGCCCGCCCGGGACCGCCCGCCTCGGCGAGCAGCACTTTGGACCCCGCCGTGACGTACAGCCCCGCCTCGACGATGCAGTCGTCGCCGAGGGAGATGCCGATGCCGGAGTTCGCGCCCAGCAGCGTGCGCGCGCCGAGGGAGATCTTGTGGGTGCCGCCGCCGGAGAGGGTCCCCATGATCGACGCGCCGCCGCCGATGTCGGAGCCGTCGCCGACGACGACGCCCTGCGAGATACGGCCCTCGACCATGGAGGTGCCGAGGGTGCCGGCGTTGAAGTTCACGAAGCCCTCGTGCATCACGGTGGTGCCGGGGGAGAGGTGCGCCCCCAGGCGTACGCGTGCCGCATCCGCGATCCGCACGCCCGCGGGGGTGACGTAGTCGGTCAGCCGGGGGAACTTGTCGACGCCCTGGATCTGGATGCCCGCGCGCAGCAGCAGCGGACGGCGGGCCGCCGCGGTGTCCGGGTGCACGGGGCCGGCGTTCGTCCACGCCACGTTCGGCAGCAGGGCGAAGATGCCGTCGAGGTTGAGCTCGTTCGGGCGCACCAGCAGGTGCGAGAGGGCGTGCAGGCGCAGGTAGGCGTCGGCGGTGGAGGCGGGGGCGGCATCCAGATCGATCGACAGGGTGATCCGCTCGACGCGCACGTCGCGATCCTCGTCCTCGCCGACGGCCGCGAGCCACGCGGGCGACTCCTCGACCGGAGCGTTCTCGCCCGGCAGCGGTGCGGGATACCAGGCATCGAGCACGGTGCCGTCGGTGGTGATCGTCGTGAGTCCGTCGCCGGTGATCCATCGCGTAGCCATGACTCCACGCTACCGAATCCGCGGCCTCTAAGCTGGAGGGATGACGATCGACCTGTCCCTGTCCTCGGCCGAGATCACCCGCATCCTGTGCGACATCCCGAGCGTCTCGGGCCAGGAGCAGATCCTCGCCGATCGGATCGAGCAGTCCCTCGCCGGCCTCGCCCATCTCGAGCTCATCCGCCACGGCAACACCATCGTCGCCCGGACGGATCTCGGGCGTGCGCAGCGGGTCATCATCGCGGGCCACATCGACACCGTCCCGATCAACGGCAACGTGCCCACGCGCCTGGTGGACATCGATGACCAGCCCCACCTGTGGGGACGGGGAACGGTGGACATGAAGGCGGGGGTCGCGGTGCAGGTCAAGCTCGCCGCGGAGCTGGCCGCACCCCTCGTGGACATCACCTGGATGTGGTACGACAACGAGGAGGTGGAGGCCGCGCGCAACGGTCTCGGCCTGCTGGCCGCCGCGCGTCCCGATCTCTTCGTCGGAGACTTCGCGATCCTGGGCGAGCCCTCGAACGGCCAGGTGGAGGGTGGCTGCAACGGCACTCTTCGCGCGGTCGTGCGCACCTCGGGCGTGCGCGCCCACAGTGCCCGCGCCTGGGTCGGGGAGAACGCGATCCACGCGGCCGGGCCCATCCTCACGCGCCTGGCCGAGTACCGCCCGCGCGAGGTCGTCGTCGAAGGCCTCGCCTACCGTGAAGGGCTCAACGCCGTCTTCATCCGCGGCGGCGTCGCAGGGAACGTCATCCCCGACGCCTGCGAGGTCGAGGTGAACTACCGCTTCGCGCCGAACAAGTCGACCGAGGAGGCCGAGACCCATGTGCGTTCGGTGTTCGCGGGCTTCGAGGTCGAGATCACGGATGCCGCCCCCGGTGCCCGTCCCGGTCTCGACGCCCCGGTGGCCCAGCAGTTCGTCGGCGCGGTCGGCGCGGTGCCCCAGCCGAAGTACGGCTGGACCGATGTCGCCCGCTTCTCGGCGCTCGGCATCCCCGCGGTCAACTACGGCCCCGGGGACCCGCACCTCGCCCACCATGACGAGGAGCGTGTGCCGCTGGCCCAGATCGACGCCGTCGAACGCGGGCTGCGCGCATGGCTCACCATCCGGTGAGACCCCTCCTGCGCCGCTGGCTGCGCGTGCCGCTGGTGGTGCGCATCGGCGTGATCTATCTCGCGGCCCGCGCGGTGACGACCTCGTTCTTCCTGCTGGCAGCGCATCTGTCCACCCCCGCATCGCGCTTCGGTGCGAACCCGAGGCTGGGCGACTACGTCCTGGGGTGGGACGGGCAGTGGTACTGGCTGGTGGCCTTCGCCGGCTATCCGGACCGGCTGCCGCTGACCGAGGCAGGACATGTGGCGGAGAACGCCTGGGCGTTCATGCCGGTGTACGCATACGCCGCCGAGTGGCTGGGCCGGCCCTTCGGCGGATGGGGTGCGGGTGCGCTGATGATCTCGCTGGCCAGCGGATACCTGGCCTGCCTCGCGCTGCATCGGCTCCTGCATCCGCGCATCGGCTCCTCGGCGGCGCTGTGGGCGGTGGTCTTCTTCTCCTCGGGCCCTGTGGCCGCCCTCTTCCAGATCGGCTACGCCGAGTCGCTGTTCCTCCTGCTGCTCTTCCTTGCGCTCGATGCCCTCGTGCGACGCCGGTTCTGGCTCCTCTACGTCCTCGTTCCGGTGATGGCCTTCACGCGTCCGGGCATCCTCGCCTTCGCCCTGCTGCTGGGCCTGTACGGCATCGCGCGATGGCTGCGTCGACGGCGTGAGCCGCTGCCGGCATCCGAGGTCGCCCACATCGTCGCGCTCGGCGCGCTGGCCACCGCGGCCGGCTTCGCCTGGCAGCTCATCGCCGCCGCCGTCACCGGACGCCCCGACGCCTACCTCGCCACGGAGCTTGCCTGGCGGCGCAACTGGGGGATCGCGCACGAGGGCTTCGTGCCGCTGGAAGGATGGTTCGCGGCGGCGCGGATCTGGTTCTCGTTCTGGGGGCTGCCGGCGTGGCTGGGGGTTGTGGTGCTCTGCCTCGCGATCGCCGGAGCGGCGGCCGTTCTGCTCCTCTCTCCGCAGGTGAGGGCGCTGGGCACCGAGATCCGCCTGTGGAGCGTCTCCTATCTGGTGTACCTGCTGCTGGTGTTCTTCCCCCAGTCGAGCACTCTGCGGCTGCTGGTGCCGCTCTCGCCCCTGTGGGGCGCGGTCGCGATTCCGCGCTCGCGTGCGTATCGCCTCGGCGTCCTCGCCCTGTGCCTGGTGGGCCAATGGGTCTGGATCCATCAGATGTACGGCCTCGGAAATGCCTTCTGGCGGGTGCCGTAGCACCGTCATCGTCCGACTCCGTGGGCGGGGGAAGCCGGGGAACCGATAAACTGGACGCATACCTACCGACGAAAAGGAGCCACGATGGCAGCGATGAAGCCGAGGACCGGCGACGGACCCATGGAAGCTGTGAAAGAGGGGCGACTCATCATCGTGCGCGTTCCGCTCGAGGGCGGCGGACGCCTGGTCGTGTCGGTCAACCCCGACGAGGCGAAGGAGCTGCACGGTGTGCTCGACGCGGTCGTGAACGCGGCCTGACGAGATTCCTCTCGCGGGGCGGTGCGGTCTTCGGACCCGCCGCCCTTTCGCGTTCCCCGCACGAGGATCAGTCGGATGCGGTGATGCTGACCAGCTGCAGCAGTCCTTCCGCGGTGTTCGACAGGGAGGCCAGAACCGCGGCCGACTGCTGCGTCTCCTGGATGAGAGAGCGGTAGGCGGTGGTGATCTCGTCGCGCTGCACGGGATCGGCCACCTTGCCGCCGGCGAGCACGCGCGGCACGAGCACGAGGCCGCCGCTGCGCACCAGGCGCAGGCCGTGCTCGACATACTCGATGACATGCTCCGGATCGGCGTCGACGAGCACGATGTCGTAGGCGGCCTCGTTCATCCGGGGGAGGACCTCGGTCGCGCGACCGGTGATGAAGCGGACCCGGGTCGAGGGGATCTTGGCCTCGGCGAAGGCCTGCCGGGCCGCCGCCAGGTGCTCGGGCTCCTTGTCGATGGAGGTGAGCACCGCCGTCGGCGCCCCCCGCAGCAGCCACAGGCCCGAGACGCCTGCGCCGGTGCCGATCTCGACGATGCTCTTCGCGTTCGTCGCCGCGGCCAGAACCGCCAGCTGCGCCCCGATCGCGGCGCTGACCGGCGCGGCACCCAGCTCGATCGCGTGGGTGCGCGCCCGTGCGATGGCCTCGGGCTCGGCGGTGGCCTCGCGGACGTACCTGTCGGCTGCGGCGTAGTCGCTCACGGTTCCTCCTGATGTGCTGCCTTCCAGAGTATGCGCTCGGCGGATCGCAAGGACCGAGGCGCGGCGGTAGCCTGGAGACATGATCTTCGGGTTGACGTGGGAGAAGCTCCTTCTCATCGGCGTGCTCGCGGCCGTCATCATCGGCCCCGATCGGCTTCCTCGCGTCGCCGAGACCTTCGCGCAATGGGTGCACCGGGCGGGCGCCTATGTGCGTGGTGCCCGCACGAAGCTCAAGGAGGAGATGGGGCCGGAGCTCGACGACGTCGACTGGCGCAAGCTCGATCCTCGCCAGTACGACCCGCGCCGCATCATCCGCGACGCGCTGTTCGAGGAGCCCGGCGTCGCCCCCGCCGCGGCGGCCGCTGTTGCGGCGACCGCCGCCCCCGCCCCGGAGCGCCCGATCCGCACCGCCCCTCAGGAGTTCAGCGCCGAGATCCCGCCGCCCTTCGACGACGAGGCGACGTAGCCCGGCACCTCTGCCCTCTGCCCGCGGACGTCCGCGCTGTTCTTCCCGCGTCCGCGACACCGTTCTCCGTCGCCTGCCGATCCTTGTGGCGCGAAGGCGAGAGGTCACTTGAGGTCGAGACGGGCGAGCAGGTCGATCGCGGCGCGCATGTAGTCGCCGATCCAGCGGTCGTGGATCCTCTTGATCGGCAGCGGGGCCAGGGAGAGATGGCGTTCACGGCCGATCCTCCGCCCGGTCACCAGTCCTGCGTTCTCCAGCACGCGAAGGTGCTGGAGAACGGTCGTGCGGTCGATCTCGGGCAGCTGCGCGCACAGCGAGCCGGTCGTGTGCGAGGAGTCCTTGAGCGTATCGAGCATCCGGCGACGGGTGGGGGAGGCGAGGGCCTTGAACACCAGATCGTCCTCGGACCCCTTGCCGACATCGTCGATCATGTTGTAAATCTATAACATGACCTCCATTGAGACGAGCACCACGCTCGCAGAACTCTCCTTCACCGTGTCGGGCCGGATCTCCCGACCCTGCGCAGACGTCTACGAGGCCGTCGCCGATCCCGCCCAGCTCTCGCGCTACTTCACCACCGGCGGTGCCCGGGGGCGACTCGAACCGGGCGCGGCGGTCACCTGGGACTTCGCCGACTTCCCCGGCCGGTTCCCCGTGACGGTCATCGAGGCGCAGGCGCCCCGGCGGCTCGTCATCGAATGGGGTGGCGAGGAGACCATCGGCGAAGGAGGCAAGACACGCGTCGTCTTCGAATTCGAGTCCATCGACGGCGACGCGCGCACACTGGTCACGATCACCGAGACATCCTGGCGGCCGACGCCCGAGGGTGCGAAGGCGGCGTTCGGCAACTGCGAAGGCTGGACCAGCATGCTCAACGCGCTGAAGGCGTGGCTGGAGCACGGAGTCAACCTCCGCGAGGGCTTCTACCGCTGAGGCCCGGCTGCACGCCGATGCCGTCAGGCGCGCCGCGAACGCATCGCGCGCAGCTGTCTCACCGTCTCATCGGCGGCCAAGGTCCGGTACTCCCCGGAGCCGAGGGGCACGAGCGCGACGCGCCCCTGCGCATCGTGATGGATCCCCCAGCCGTAGCGCTTGCCCAGCGGCGAAGCGCGCAGGCACGCCTGATCCTTGGCGAAGAAGGCCTCCCGCGCCTCCTCCCTCGTCTCGGCGGCGATCCCCTGGCGGATCGCGTGCACCTCGAACAGCACGTCATCGGAGGTGAGCTCATAGGGGTGCTGCGCGATCAGCTCGTACTGGAGGGCGGCGACAGTCGGCCCCTTCGGCGTCGCCGGAGGCCGCTCGGCCTCGGCGACCGGACAGTCCTCGGCGACCTGGATGAAGGCGTTCGCGTAGTTCGTGGTGCCCATGCCTCCACTCTGGCATGCCGGCACCCGTGGGCGAAGGGGTCAGCGAGGAGTCACCGGCAGCGCCCGGCCTGCGAGCCCTCGGCCCCGAGCGGACAGCTGCTCGGAGA
Source organism: uncultured Microbacterium sp. (assembly GCA_964406995.1). Taxonomy (GTDB): domain Bacteria; phylum Actinomycetota; class Actinomycetes; order Actinomycetales; family Microbacteriaceae; genus Microbacterium. The sequence continues at coordinate 11,100 of CAYOTY010000044.1, read as the reverse complement.
GCCGCGTGATCGTGCGGGCCGCGGCATCCGAGGGATCGCCGATCACCACCGGCACGCCGGTGTCGCCGCCCGTGCGCAGAGCAGGGCTGAGCGGGATGGATGCGAGCAGCGGTACGGGGCCGGCATCCGAGACCGCGGCATCCGCCGACAGCGCCTCGGCCACCCGCGCGCCGCCGCCGGAGCCGAAGAGCTCCATCACGGTGCCGTCGGGCAGCGCGAACGCGGCCATGTTCTCGACCACGCCGATCACTCTCTGGCCGGTCTGCCGGGCGACCTTTCCGCTGCGGATCGCGACCTCGGATGCCGCCGGCTGCGGGGTCGTCACCACGAGCACCTCCGCGTGGGGGAGCAGCTGCCCGATCGAGATCGCGATGTCGCCCGTGCCGGGGGGCATGTCGATCAGGAGCACGTCGAGGTCGCCGAAGAACACGTCGGTCAGGAACTGCTGCACCGTGCGATGGAGCATCGGGCCGCGCCAGGCGACGGCGGCCTCGGGGTCTTCGAGGAACATGCCGATCGAGATCGTCTTGACCTCGTGCGCGACCGGAGGGAGCATCAGCTCGTCCACCCGGGTCGGGCGGGTGCCGGGGGCGATGCCGAGGAGTCCCGGGATCGAGAAGCCGTGGACGTCGGCGTCGATGAGCCCGACCGCGAGTCCTTCGGCGGCCATGGCCACGGCGAGATTCGCCGTCACCGTGGATTTGCCGACTCCGCCCTTGCCGCTGGAGACGAGGATCACGCGTGTGAGCGAATCCGGGCCGAACGGCATCTGCCGCGCCGCCCGCCCGCCGCGCAGCCGCTCGGTGAGGGCCTTCCGCTCCGCGGGGGTCATGACTCCGATCTCGAGTTCGACGGCCTCGATCCCGTCGACGGATGCCGCCGCCCGTCGGACATCGGCCTCGATCCGGTCGGCGGCGGGGCACCCGACGATCGTCAGTGCGATCGCCACGTGCGCCCGCGTGCCCTCGACCGAGATCTCCCGGACCATGTCGAGTTCTGCCAGCGGCCGGCGCAGCTCCGGATCGGTGACGGCGCCGACCGCGGAGCGCACGGCATCCGCCCGGCTCATGGCTTCACGGACTCTTCGGTGTCGTCCTCGGGTGACAGCTCGGTCAGCAGCGCCTTCAGCTCTTCACGGAGCGTCTCGCGTGTCAGCTGCTGACTGTTGCGCTCCTCCAGCGCCATGCGCAGCGCGACGATCTCGCGGGCGAGGTACTCGGTGTCGGCGAGGT
>CAYOTY010000044.1:0-9858 GCA_964406995.1 uncultured Microbacterium sp. | reverse complement strand
GCCGTTCCAGGGCTGTCGCCCTCGCGGCGATCCCGCTCCAGCTCCTCGAGCAGGGCCCTCAGCTCGGCCCGAATGAAGTCCTTGCTCGCGAGATCCTTCACGAGCAGACGCAGGGCGACGACCTCGCGCGCGAGGTACTCGGTGTCGGCGAGGTTGCGCTCGGCGCGCTGGCGGTCCTGCTCGATCTGCACGCGGTCGCGGTCGTCCTGACGGTTCTGCGCGAGCAGGATGAGGGGGGCCGCGTAGGAGGCCTGAAGCGAGAGCATGAGGGTGAGGGCCGTGAAGCCGAAGGCGGCCGAGTCGAAGCGCCACTCCTCCGGACCCCAGGTGTTCCAGCCCAGCCAGGCGACGCAGAAGACCGTCAGGATTCCCAGGAACATCGGCGTGCCCATGGCGCGGGCGATCCACTCCGTGAAGCGTCCGAAGCGGTCGCTGTCGTCCTGCCGGACGCGCACCCCGGTGCGCGGTGCGTCGAACTTGTCGCGACGTGGCATCACCGCTCACCTCCCTGGCGGGAGGGGATCGTCGGGATCGCACCGGTCGCGGTCGTCGGGTTGTCGAGGGAGCGCCAGTCCTCGGGCAGCAGATAGTCGAGCACGTCGTCGACGCTCACCGCGCCGACCAGGCGGTGGGCCTGATCCACGACCGGGAGCGAGACGAGGTCGTAGCTGGCCAGCAGCCGCGAGACCTCGGCGGCCGAGGCGTTCACGGGCACCGGCTCGACCGTCTCGTCGATGATGGCGCCGAGGCGCTCGTGCGGCGGATAGCGCAGCATCCGCTGGAAGTGCACGACGCCCAGAAGACGGCCGGTCGGCGTCTCGAACGGCGGGAGGGTGACGAAGACGGATGCGGCGAGGGCGGGATGCAGCTCGTGCCGCCGGATCAGCGCGAGGGCCTCGGCGACCGTCGCATCCGCGGAGAGGATGATCGGCTCGGGGGTCATGAGGCCACCGGCGGTGTCGGGGTCGTAGCGCAGGAGGTTGCGGACGTCGTCGGCCTCTTCGGGCTCCATGAGTTCGAGCAGCTGCTCCGAGCGGGTCGCCGGGAGCTGGGCGAGGAGGTCCGCCGCATCGTCGGGGTCCATGTGGTCGAGGATGTCGGCGGCGCGCTCGTCGCCCAGGCGCTCGAGGATCTGTGCCTGATCGTCCTCGGGCATCTCCTCGAGGGCATCGGCGAGCCGCTCGTCGGGCAGCTCTTCGGCGACCTCGATCATGCGCTGCTGAGGGAGGTCGAGGAGCGTGTTGGCGAGGTCGGCCGGATGCATCTCCGACATGCTCGCCAGGAGCTGCTCGGCGGACTGCGCCTCACCGGGGGTGTGCTGCTGGCGCACCTCGTCCCAGTTCGCGAAGGCCGTCGGACCCTTCGCGAACGGCGAGGCGCTCGTCTTGGGCTTGCGCAGGAACAGCTGCGAGACCGACCACTCTCCCAGGCGATTGGGCTCGATGGACACGTCCTCGATGACCGCCGAGCCGCTGCCGTCGGCGAACTCGACCCGGCGTCCGAGGAGCTCGGCGATCACGCGCACCTCTCCCGCACGCGGCTGGAAGCGGCGCACGTTCATGAGCCCGGTGGTGATGACCTGCCCGGACTGGATCGAGGTGACGCGCCCGATCGAGAGGAACACCTGGCGGCGCCCGGGGATCTCGCACACGAGCCCGATGACTCTCGGCGAGCCGCTACTTCGGAACACGACGACGACATCGCGGACTTTGCCCAGCCGATCGCCAGCGGGGTCGAAGACGGCGCAGCCGGTCAGGCGCGCGACGAATACCCGTTGTGTGCTCACGCTCTCAGCGTAGTCCCCGCCTGCCGGGAGCGTGCGTGGGACAATGGGTCCATGAGCATGATGCGTGGTCCCATGGGCGCGGAAGACACCGGCGAGACCGTCGTCTCGGTCTCCGAGTACGAGGCCGCGCAGAAGGCCGTGTCCACGCTCATCGCGCATGAGGTGCCCGCCCGCGAGATCGCCATCGTCGGCATCGGCGTGCGCACCATCGAGAAGGTGACGGGCAAGCTCGGCTACGCCACGGCCGCTCGCGCGGGAGCGATCAACGGCGTGCTGATCGGGCTCCTGCTGGCCGCCGTGCTCGTGCTCACCAGTCCTGAGGCGCCCTCGCAGCTGTTCGTGGGGTTCGTTCTCATCGGTATCGCGATCGGGATGTGCTTCAGCCTCATCAGCTATTCGCTCCTGCGCCGCAAGCGCGACTATGCCAGCGTCATGCAGCTGGCCGCCGACACCTACGAGGTGCGGGTGCAGGCCGCCTCGCTCGCCAAGGCGCGCTCCGCGCTCGGGCAGAAGCGTGCGGCGTCGCCGCCGCCGGTGAACCTCGACGAGCCTCCGCAGTTCGGCGAGCGGATCCCGCCGGGCGCCGATCCCGCCGCCTATACGCGCCAGCCAGGGTCCGAGACGCCTCCGGCATGACAGCGGGCGAGGTTCAAACCTTCACGCGGACCAGGCGCCCTGAACGCACGTTGAGTCCGCCCTTCCGGAAGGCTCGCTGTGATGTGGGCCGCAGTGATCGACGCGCGGTATCTGCGCATCCGTGAGAAGCGTCGACTCGACGTCTACGCCGCCAGGAAGAATCTTCGCGGAGGTGGATGGATCCCGGCCCAGGCATAGGTGAGCGCGAGGGGTGGTCGTAGCGGTATCGGTTCCTTGCCTCCTGGTGGATGCAGCAGGAAGTCGCCCTGCCCCTCGCGCGTGATCCGCCAGCCGCCGTTGTGGAGTGCCATGTGATGGTAGCGACACAGCAGGATCCCACGGTCGATATCGGTGCGTCCGCCTTCGGCGTAGGGGTCGATGTGGTGCGCCTCGCAGTAGGACGCGGGCCTGTCGCAGCCGCGCCAGCGGCAGCCGCCATCGCGGAGGGCCAGGGCGATGCGTTGGCGCGGTGTGAAGAGGCGGTGTTCGCGGCCGACGTCGAGCGGGTTCCCGAAGGCGTCGAGGCGGCACGGCAGGGTGCCGCTCTCGCAGCGGTGCTGCTCGAGGACCCAGCCGGGAACGGGGAGCAGGCCGTCTTCGGTGTGAGCTGGCCCCGCAGAGCCAGTGCCGTCGGCCCCGGCGGCATCCACCGCTTGCACGAGGCGCACGCCGGGCTGGCGCGCGCCGAAGACCTTCTCGGCCTCGGCGAGCGAGCCCGCCCGCAGCACGTCGAGGATGAGGTCGTAGCTGAGCTGCTTATTGGTGCGGGGGTCGTCGGTGAGTTCGTCGGCCCGTGCTTTCTCGTCAGCGTCGACGAAGCGCGGCCCGCCGCGGCGCGGACGCAGGGCGGCATCGATGATCGATCGCACCCAGGCGGCGCCGTGGTCGTCGAAGACGAGGTGACCGTGGTGGATGCCCTCACCATCGGTCCACATCTGGAACGACCGTGCCTCGTGCCGTGCGTCGAAGCGGTGCTCAGCGCCCTCGGGATCGAGTCGATCGCGCACCGTCCTGGCAAGCTTTCCGAGTGCCTCGACCCTCAGGTCGGGAGCTTCTGCGATCAGCTCGACCGCGGCCAGCGACCAGGCCTCACGGCAGACGCGGGCGGCCTCGGAGGCATCTGCCTCGGCCGCATCCGGTGATTCCGGATCTTCCACGACAGGGGGTTCGCCCAGCCCGCGCAGGATCGCATCGTGTTGCGCCGTGGTGAGGGTCCCGTGCAGCAGGGCGTCGGAGAGCGGTGCGTGCCAGGGGCGCTCTACGTCGACCTCTGTAGGTGCGTCGGCGTCCACGGAGGAGGTGTCTGTGGAGGAGGTATCGGCGGTCAAGGGCGGCGCCTCGAGCATCGCCTCGCCGACGCGAAGCTGCTTCTGCGCCTCGACCCGGGTCACGCCCGCCATCTCCTGCAGGAGCGAGACGGGCGTGCTGTACCCGCGCGACTGGGCGAGGCCGGTGTGCCCCGCCTCTCTCGTCGATCGGGCCGCCACGACTCCCGCGGCGGCGACGCGCAGCCGCTCGGCGCCCCGGGTGAGCGCATCGGAGGAGGACAGCAGCGCGAGGATCTGCTCGTCGTCGAAGGAATCGATCGCCTGAGCGAGTGTGGCGGCCGTGACATCATCACCGAGCACGGCAGCCACAGCGGTGAGCTGCTCGCGGAGTTCGGTGACAATGGCCATATTTCTACTGTGCCATTGGCTTCCGACATTCGAACAAAGAATCGAATCAGACTCGAGCGAAGTGGGTGACGAGTGGATAACGCTCACGGTCTGAGAGCGACGAGCGTCAGAGCCCACCGTCTGTCAGCAGCCGCTCCATCGTTCGAATGCCGAGCTGCGACATCGTGGGGTTTGAGGACTCGTAGTAATAGCCCAGTCCGACCGATTGCTGCAGCGCCCAGGCGGCACTGCGCCTCCATTGCTCGTCATCGGCGCCGACGATGTCGCGCAGCACCGCGCGCTCATTCGCATCGAAGAGGTGCCATGCCACGATGAGGTCGAGCGCTGGGTCTGCCGGCCCGAAGGAGCCTCCGTCGAGCACTCCTTCCAGCCTCACCTCGCGACCGCGTTCCTTCACGATGATGTTCGGCGGTATCAGGTCGCGGTGTGACATGACTTCAGCGTGGGAGGAAGGTGTGTCTTGCAGTCGTCGCCAGAGGTCGCGAGCCGCGCCCTCGTCGAAGAGATGACCGCTGAGCGCGAGGCACTTCTCGACGTAGCCTGCGTGATCGCGCAGTGAACCACCGCGACCACGTCCGTCGAAGAGTCGCCCCTCCGTCGGTGCACTACGCAGAACAAGGATGAGGGCTCCGATGTCGCGCGCCAGCGCTGTGCCGCTTCCGTTTACTGTATCCGCCGTGACTCCATCGACCCAGCTGAGCACGGACCAGGCTGACGGATACTCCGATGTGGCCTCTACTGCACGCAGTGGCCGAGGAGCGGCAACCGGGCACACATCGGCGAACTCTGTCAGCGCGTCGAGTTCTCGCCGGACATCGTCGCAGGACGTCACCGTGAGCGGAAAGCGTGCGGCCGAATCCGATCCGATCCGGTAGATCGCATGGACGGTGGCCGGCGAAGGCAGATGACGGATGGACTCGCCCGCTGCCTCAGGAACGGCGCGACGAATGAGCGACGCCGCGAGTGATTCGTCGAGGGGCAGTTGCCCGTCGTGGAGGGCCATCATTCGCCCATCATCCAGGTGTCCATGTCGAGCAGCCAGTGGTAGCGCAGCCGCTGGGCGCGCTCGATTCCGGCGAGCACGCCCGCCACGGTGAGCGCGATGTTCACCTCCGGAGGCAGGGCGATCGGCGAGGTGAAGGTTCCGAGATTGTCGGCGACGACCGGCAGCTGACTGACCCACTCGACGACCTGGGGCGCCAGCAGGAGCAAGGACACCGCGAGAACGGTGAAGGATGCCGCTGCCAGCGCGCGGCTGAGCCGGGGACGCCTCTGCGCCAGTCGCGCGCGCCATGCCTCTCCGGTGAACGGATGCGGTGTCAGCTGCTTCTCGGCCCCGTCGCCGCGCACCGCGTGCATCCGCCTCACGCCGTAGGTGCTCGTCGCCGCCTCGATCGCGCCTCCGGGGATCGGGAACGACGTGGGTGACCCCGCCTTCGCCACCTGTTCTCCGTTGCGGTACAGCCGCAGCTCCTCTCCCCAGGAGAGGTGGTCGACGTCGACGGCGTAGGTGTCGCTGCCGCCGTCGGGGTGGCGCAGCTCGATCTGGAAGAGGCTTCGCCACAGCCAGTGCCATCGCCGGAACGGCTTCAATGCACTCCCGTCGCCGGGCTTGGCCTTCTTCGCCGCCATGCTGCGTTTCACCCCCCTCGCGGTTCTTGAGCGAGACCTCGCGGAGCGAGATCGAGACGAAGGACGCTCAGCGGCCGGGGGTGAGGCGCGCCATCCAGGCCTCGACCTCGTCGGCCGTCCGCGGGATCGACTCCGACAGGTTCACCGGACCGTCCTCGGTCATGAGGATGTCGTCCTCGATGCGCACGCCGATGCCGCGGTACTCCTCGGGGACGGTCTGATCGTCGATCTGGAAGTACAGCCCCGGCTCGATCGTGAAGACCATTCCGGCCTCCAGGATGCCGTCGTAGTACATCTCGCGACGGGCCTGCGCGCAGTCGTGCACGTCGATCCCCAGGTGATGCGAGGTGCCGTGCACCATGTAGCGGCGGTGCTGGCCGCCGTGGTCGGCGTCGAGCGCCTCCTCGGCGGTCACCGGCAGCAGCCCCCACTCGGCGGTGCGCGCGGCGAGGACCTCCATCGCGGCCTCGTGCACGGCGCGGAACCTCACGCCCGGCTTCGCGGCGGCGAACGCCGCATCCGCCGCTTCCCGCACCGTCTCGTAAACCCGACGCTGCACCTCGGTGAAGGTGCCCGAGACCGGCAGCGTGCGGGTGATGTCGGCCGTGTACAGACTGTCGGCCTCGACGCCCGCGTCCACCAGGATCAGGTCGCCCGGCAGCACCGCGCCGTCGTTGCGAGTCCAGTGCAGGTAGCAGGCGTGCGGGCCGGATGCCGAGATCGTGTCGTAACCGGTGCCGTTGCCGTCCTCGCGGGCGCGGCGGTGGAACACGCCCTCGACGACGCGCTCGCCGCGGGAGTGGGCGACCGCATCCGGAAGCGCACGGATGATGTCGTCGAAGCCGCGCGCCGTGACCTCGACGGCGTGGCGCAGCTCGGCGATCTCGTACTCGTCCTTGACCAGGCGCAGCTCGGAGACGAAGCGGGAGAGCTCATCGTCTGCGTCGAGCGCGACATCGTGCTCGGACGCCGCGAACTCCTCCAGGTGCGCCGTCGCCACGCCCAGGTCGGCGGCGACTCCGGCCAGCGAGGGCCGCGGGCCGATCCAGAACTCGCCGATCGTCGCGTCGGCGTAGAACTCCTCCGTGGTGCGGTCGGCGCGCTCGCGGAAGTAGAGGGTGACGTCGTGCCCGGCATCCTTCGGCTCGAAGACGAGCACCGAGTCCGGCTCGGAATCGCTGGCCCAGCCGGTCAGGTGCGAGAAGGCCGAATGCGCGCGGAAAGGATAGTCGGTGTCGTTGCTGCGCTGCTTGAGGGAGCCTGCAGGGATCACCAGGCGCTTGCCGGGGAAGGCCTCCGACACCTTCGCGCGGCGCGCAGCGGCGTACGGAGCCTGCGCGCGCGGCGTGGGCAGCGACTCGGGGCGCTCGGTCCAGCCTTCAGAGATCGTGTCGAGGAAGCCCCGCGGGAAGGGCTGCTTGCGGTTCGTGACCGAAGCGGGCGCCTCTTCAGCGGTGGTCTGGTCTGCGGTGTCCATGGCTCGATTCTCCCACGCCCGGAGGCCTCTGTCCCTGGGCCCGACTCCGGAGCGCTCGTCGTTCGGGTGTACACAACTCCGGAGAAGTGGCCCGGTTTCGCCGCGAAACGGGCCGAAACGTCGAGAGGCCGCCCGATTCTCCGGAGTTGTGTACCGGACATCCGGCGGCGACTCCGGAGTTGTTGACGCGCGGAACCCCCGTGCGTGCGGGGAGGAGTCAACCGGCGGGGGCCAGCTGCACGACGAGCGCACGGTGATCGCTGCCGAGATCGCCCCCGAAGACGAGCGATCCCTCGGCGCTCCAGTTCGGCGTCGCCAGCACCCGGTCGATCGGGGCGCCCACCAATGCGGGCAGGCTGACGGGCCAGGTTCCCGCCTGACCGGTGCCGGTGCGCGAGGCGGCGTCGAGGCAGTTCCCGACGTCGCCGGCATCGGTTCCCAGAGAGGCCGTGTGATCGATCGTCGCGTTGAAGTCGCCGGCCAGGATCACGTCTTGGCCCGCGGGACACTGGTCGGCGATCCAGCGCAGGTCCGCGCGCCACTGCGCCATCGCGCCCTGACGCGGCGCGACCGCATGCACGGCCACGATCGTGGGGCCGTCTCCGTCGACGGGCATGACGACGGCGCTGGGCACCTGGCCGGTGTTGCTCGTGCGATCGCGGGAGGATGCGATCACCGAGTAGTCGCCGAGGGCGGGGGAGATGAGGATCGTCGTCTGCCAGGCCTGCGGGCCGTTGGTCACATCGGGGTAGAAGTTGACGTGGTGCACCCACATGCGGTGCCCGCTCTCGCGCAGCATGAGGGCGATCTCACGTCCCACCGAGTCGGCGGTCTCGGGGAGGGAGACCACATCGGCGTCGTGCTCCACGATCGCCGCCGCGATCTCTGCGGCGGACACCGCCTCGCCGTTGGTGTTCCAGGTCATCACCCGGATGCTGTCCTCACCCTTCTCCGGCAGGGCACCCGGCCCGGTGCCCCGCAGGAAGAGGACGCCCCCGTGCGCGATCGCGCCGAGCAGGGCGATGATGATGATCGAGGCCGCGAAGCCGCGGAGCGGCCTGGCCAGCAGAAGGAACAGCATGAGGAGCGCGAGCGCGAGATACCCCGCGACGAGCGCGCCGCGCACGGCCACGAGCTGGGCGACGGGGAAGATCTGCTCCATGCCGAAGAACTGCGGCCAGACGATGATGGCGGTGCCGATGGCGAAGAGCACGCTCAGCAGCACCCCGAGAAGACGAAACACCCCCTGAGCCTATGCGAGCACGCTGTGACTAGGCTCGAAGCGGAAGGAGCGTGCATGCCGCGATTCGACGAAGCCATCGACCTGCACCTGCATTCGAACCACTCCGACGGCACCGAGTCTCCGGCCGAGGTGATGCGGCAGGCGTTCGCGCACGGGGTGCGCACGGCCGCGCTCACCGACCATGACCGGACGAGCGGATGGGAGGAGGCGGCCGATGCCGCATCCGCCCTGGGCATGACCTTCATCCCGGGGATGGAGATGTCGACGAAGTACGGCTGGCGCAGCGTCCATGTGCTCGCCTACCTCGCCGACCCCGCGGATGCGGCGCTCGCCGCCGAGTGCACACGCATCCGCGGCGACCGGATCGGCCGGGCGGAGCGCATCGTCGCCAACATCGCCCGCGACTACGATCTGCACTGGGATCACGTGCTCGCCCAGACCGCGGGGGATGCGACGGTGGGGCGTCCGCATATCGCCGACGCCCTCATCGCGCAGGGGATCGTGAGAGATCGAGGGGAGGCGTTCGAGGGCATCCTGCATCCGCGTGCGGGCTACTACGAGACGCACTACGCCCCCGATCCGGTGCGCGCGATCGAGCTGATCCTCGGAGCCGGGGGAGTGCCGATCATGGCCCACCCGGCCACCATCAGCCGCGATCACATGCTGCCCGTCGACGCGCTCGAGAGGCTGATCGATGCGGGTCTGGCGGGGCTGGAGATCGGGCACCGCGAGAACACCGAGCGCGGCAAGAAGGTGCTGCGCTCGCTCGCGGCGAAACACGATCTGATCGTCACCGGGTCGAGCGACTATCACGGCGCGGGAAAGCCGAACCTCCCGGGAGAGAACACGACGACGCCGGAGAACCTCGCCCGCATCCTCGAGCGGGGAACGGGGTCGGCGCCCCGCTAGCTACGCGCCGGCAGGAGCCGTGCCGCCGGAGCGGCGACGGCGGCGGCGCGCCGGGGCGGGCTTGCCGTCGTGGTGCTCGCGGCCCGTGCCGTCGTGGGTGCCGGCGCCCTCGCCGGCGCGGTCGGCCGACTCGGGGGCCGGCGCGGCAGGCTTCTGGCCGGCATCCGAGCCCTGGGCGAAGCTGTCGCCCGCACCGGAGGCTCGGCGGCGACGGCGGCGACGGCGCGTGGTGCCCTCGTCGTTGCCCGCTTCTGCGGCATCCGTCGCCTTCTCCGGGCGCGGCGAGCGCTGGCCCTGCGGCTTCTTCCTCGGCTCCTGTGCCTTCGGGGCCGTGACCAGGCGCCCCTTGGTGCCCTCGGGGATGTTGAGGTCGGTGAACAGGTGCGGACTCGAGGAGTAGGTCTCGACGGGCTCGGGCTGACCGAACTCGAGCGCGCGGTTGATGAGGGCCCACTTGTGCAGGTCGTCCCAGTCGACGAAGGTCACGGCGATGCCGGTC
>CAYOTY010000043.1:5428-20518 GCA_964406995.1 uncultured Microbacterium sp. | reverse complement strand
GCCGCCCTCGAAGAGGTCATCCGGCTGAAGCCGTCGAGCGCAAAGGGCCGCTACATCCAGAAGGGTGCGGTCTCGACCACGTTCGGCCCCGGCATCCCGCTGGACGTCAACGCGATCTGACGCTGACTGCGTTCCGAAGGCCCTCACCCGCGTGGTGGGGGCCTTCGTCGTTCCCATCCCCTCTGTGAGGGGCAGAGGGTCACCTCGCTATGACGGGCGCGACCAGGCTGATCGCGATCGCGATCATGACCGCGGCGATGCCGGCATCGAGGATCCGCCAGGCGCGCGGCGTGTGCAGCCAGCGGCCGAGGAGACGGGCGCCGAAGCCGAGCGCGGTGAACCACAGGAAGCTGGCGATGACGGCGCCGGTCGCGAACAGCCACCGCGCCTCTCCATGGGTCGCGGCCACCGAGCCCAGCAGGAGCACCGTGTCGAGGTAGACGTGGGGGTTCAGCCAGGTGAGAGCGAGGGTGGTCAGGGCGACGGCGGGAAGGGTCGAGCGGGTATGCGTGCGCGTCGCGGAGTCGGTGCCGGTGCTGGCGACCTCCGGCCGCTCCGAGACCTCCAGCCCGCGGTCCTCGCCGCGCCATGCACGCCGGGCGGCGAGGAGGCCGTAGCCGAGGAGGAACGCGGCGCCGAGCCATCGCGCGGCGGTGATGAGCCATGGCACGGCTTCCAGAAGCACGCCGAGCCCCGCGACGCCGACGAGGATGAGGGCGGCATCCGACACCGCGCAGATCGCCACGACGGCGAGCACATGCTCGCGCCGGATGCCCTGACGCAGCACGAACACGTTCTGCGCTCCGATGGCGATGATGAGGGAGAGGCCGAGGCCGAGGCCGGCGAGAACACTGAGCACCCTTCGACGCTAGGCCTCCACGAGCATCAGCACCAGCGAAGATCTCTACCGAAGCATTAGCCTGGCTTATGTGATCATCGCTCCCGAGCTCGCCGCCACCGTCGCCGCCGTCATCGACGAGGGCACGCTCGACGCCGCCGCGCGCCGCCTGCACATCACGCCCTCTGCGGTCAGCCAGCGGCTGAAGACGCTCGAGGAGCAGCTCGGCCGCATCCTCGTCGTGCGATCCAAGCCCGCCCGCGCCACCGCCGCCGGCGAGGTCGTCGTGCGCCTCGCACGGCAGATCGCCCTCATCGAGCATGATGCGCTGGTCTCCTTCGGAGGCGAGGCGGATGCCGGCCTTCGCCGTGTCGGCGTCCCCCTGGCGGTCAACGCCGACTCGATGGCGACCTGGTTCCTCCCGCCGGTGGCACGGCTGTCCGAGCGTCTCGGCGTCGATGTCGATCTGCATCGCGACGATCAGAACTTCACCGCCCGGCTGCTGGAGTCCGGTGACGTGATGGCCGCCGTCACCAGTCAGAGCGAACCGGTCGCGGGCTGCACGGTGACGCGGCTCGGCGTGCTCGAGTACGAGGCCGTGGCGACGCCGGAGTATGCGGAGCGCTGGTTCCGCGAGGGAGTGACCGCCGAGGCGCTGGAGACGGCGCCCTTCGTGGACTTCGACCGGCGCGATGAGCTCCAGCACGACTGGCTGCAGGCGATGGGCGTCGCCGCGGCGGGCGTCCCGCGGCACTATGTGCCGGCATCCTCCGACTTCGCCCGCGCGGTGGAGCTGGGCCTCGGGTGGGGGATGCTGCCGATGCTGCAGGCCGGGCCCGCACTCTCGGAGGGGCGCCTGCGAAGGCTCGGCGGTCCGTCGCTGAGCGTGGTTCTGCACTGGCAGCAGTGGAGGCTGCGTTCGCCGCTGCTCGACGAGATCGCCGCGGAGGTCGCCGCCGAGGCGCACCTGACCCTCGCCCCCTGACCCTCGCCCCTGGGTGCCCTCGGCGAGAGGGAGGAGCGGGGATCAGAGGGAAGCGGGTGGGAGAGGTGCGGATGAGAGTGGAGGCGCTCAGGAGCCCGGGGTGCGACCCTCCGCGAACGCGGAGAGGAGGCGGGCGAGGTGGCGGATATCGGCGGTCTCCCAGTCCGCCAGCGTGCGGGCGATGCGGCCGTCGCGTGCGGCGCGCACGGCATCCAGTCGTGCACGCCCCTCGGGAGTGGTCGACAGCATCCAGGAGCGGCCGTCGTTCGGATCGGGCTCACGGCTGATCAGCCCCAGCGACTCGAGCTCGCGCACCGAGCGGCTGACGAGCCCCTTGTCGGTGTCGAGCTCCAGAGCGATGCCGGAGGCGGTGACGGGCTCGCTCTCGGCGATCGTCGTGAAGATCTTGTAGACGACCGGCATGAGCCCCGGGCTCAGGCGGCGCGCGTTCTCCTGGATCGCCTGGCGGAAGCGGCGCGCGAGCACGCCGAACTCGGCCTCCAGTGCACGGACCGCCTCTGCACGCTCGGCATCCGATGCGGTTCTCTCCCGGTGCTCAGCGGTCATGCGGCGGCTCCTCGGGCTGGGGCGCGGCATCCGTCTCGATCACGGGGATCGACCCTGTCGCAGGGCTGAGCGCCGGCTCCCCCACCATAGCGGCCTCGGCATCCGCCTTCTCGGTCGTAGTCATGCGTCCGAGCGGGATGTTCGGCAGGAAGAGGATCGCGATCACGCTGATCACCGCGAAGGGCACAGCGATGAGGAAGGCCTGCGAGATGCCCTGTGCATAGAAGTCCTCGACGATCACGCGCACGCCCTCGGGGAGGAAGCGCACCTCCGGGAGGACTCCGGAGGCGAGGGAGGCGGCGACGTCGGGCCCCCTCTCGCCCAGTGCCTCGATGGCCGTGGAGAGCCGGGCGCTCTCTGTGACGAAGAGGTTCGAGACGGTGGATGCCACGGCGGCCCCCATCGCCGCGACGCCGGCCGTGCCCGCGATGTTGCGGAAGAAGGTCACCGCCGCGGTGGTGACCCCGATGTCTGCCGGGCGCGCGGTGTTCTGCACGATGAGGGTCAGGTTCTGCATGGTCGTGCCGATCCCGGCGCCCAGGAAGAGCATGTAGAGGGAGACGAGAGCGAAGTTCGTGTCGTACTCGACGGTCGACAGCAGGGCGGTGCCGGCGGTGAGCAGCGCGGCACCGGCGATCAGCCATCCCTTCCAGCGGCCGTAGCGGGTGATGAGCATTCCGACGCCGGTGGCGGTCACCAGCATCCCGACGATCATCGGCACCGTCATCAGGCCCGCCTGCGTCGGCGTGGCGCCGCGGGCGAGCTGCATGTACTGGGCGAGGTAGACCGAGCCGCCGAAGAGGGCGACGCCGGTGGCTGCGGAGGCGATCACGGAGAGGGTGAAGGTGCGATCGCGGAAGAGGCCGAGCGGGATGAGCGGCTCTCTCACGCGCAGCTCGACGAGGATGAAGGCGGCGCCGGCGAGCACCGAGCCTCCGGCCATGAAGAGGGTCTCGCGGCTCCACCATTCGTAGGCGCTGCCCGCGCCGGTGATCCAGATGAGCAGCAGGGAGACGGATGCGGCCAGCAGCGCGATGCCGAGGTAGTCGATCGACACGGTGCGCTTCGGGAGCTGCCGGATGTGCAGGGTCTTCTGCAGAAGGATGAGCGCTCCCACGGCGAAGGGGAGGGAGACGAAGAAGTTCCAGCGCCAGCCGATCGCGTCGGTGATGAAGCCGCCCAGGAGCGGTCCGCCGACGGTGGCGAGCGCCATGACCGCGCTGAACAGGCCCATGTACCTGCCGCGCTCGCGAGGGCTGATGATGTCGGCCAGCAGCACCTGGCTGAGGGCGAGGAGCCCGCCGCCGCCGAGGCCCTGGATCGCGCGGAAGGCGATGAGCGTGGCGGGATCCTGTGCGAAGCCGCAGGCGGCCGTGGCCAGGACGAAGAGGACGATCGCGAGCTGCATGAGCAGCTTGCGATCGAACAGGTCGGCGAGTTTTCCCCAGATCGGGGTGGAGATCGCCGTCGTCAGCAGGGTCGCGGTGACGACCCAGGTGTAGACGGCCTGGTCGCCGCCGAGGTCGGGGACGATCACCGGGAGCGAGGTCGAGATGACGGTCGTGGCGATCATGGAGACGAACATCGCCAGCAGGAGCCCGGAGAGCGCTGCGAGCACCTGGCGGTGCGTCATGCGGATGGAGGTGTCGGCGGGGGTTGCCATGTTCTTTCGGAGGATCGGAGCGGATGCCGAGGAGCCTGCCTTGGCATCGAGAAAGTGGATCTTCGTCAACTATATGAAAAAGGTTGACCTGAGTCAATGAAGATCGGCGCAGATGTCGTGAGTACGAAGGGAAACGTCGTAAGAGCGACAGAATCCGTCGCAGGGAAGAAGTTACTTGTCGTGGATAGGACTATCCGAGAAGATGAGGCAAGCGCCGTTGTCGGTGCAGATTCCGTCTGTGCGGTCGAAGGCGATCATCGGAAACCATGAGCAAGGGGACATCATGAACAAGCGGGAAACGAACCGACGCAAGGTTCTGGCGATTCTCGCCGGAGGCGCCGTCCTCGGCGTCGGTGCGGCGCTCACACTGGCAGCGTGGAACGACTCGGAGTTCGCGAGGGGCGAGTTCGGGGCGGGAACGTTCGTCTTCCAGGGCTCGACGAACGGCAGTACCTGGAACGACCACGCGACCACCGAGACGGCGGCGACACTCAGCTTCCAGGTGGGCGCAGACAACCTGGCGCCCGGCGACGATGTCTACGCCGCCTATGCGCTTCGCGTCACCGGCGACTACGACGCGACCCTCGAGTCCGTGGCTCCGGTGATCAGCGGCGACCTCACCGCAGCGAAGCTCGCCGTCGCGGCGCGGGCCATCGACGACATGACCTGCGATGCCGATGCCTTTGCCACCGGTGAGTCGGTGCCGACGGCGATCGAGGCCGACGAGATCGTCTATCTGTGTCTGCAGGTCGAGGCCACCAGCCAGATCGAGCAGGGTGACGAAGGCGCCGTCGTCTGGCAGTGGAACGCCGAATCGACCACTGACTGAGGCTGACCGATGACCACCCGCAGACGCCTGCGGGAGGCGAAGCGCAGGCGTTCCCGCCGGATCAGGGCCCTGCTGGCGGCAGGGGCGGTGTTCGGCGTGGGCGCGGCGGGCACTCTCGCGGCGTGGAACGACTCGGAGTACGCGACCACGACGGTTCAGGCCGGCACCTTCGCCGTGGAGGTGCGCGCCGACGCCGGGTCGTTCACGGATACCTCGCCGACGAACAAGCTCACGCTGAACTTCGGGAGCGAGGGGGCGTACTTCCCCGGCAGCACGCGCACGCGCATGGTGCAGGTGCGCACGAAGAGCTCATCGCTGGCTGGCTTCGTGGGGATCTCCTCGATCGCCGTGACCGGATCCGACGGCAGCAGTGCGCCCGCCGACAACAGTGCGAACCTGGCGGCGGCGCTGGAGGTGACCTACGCGGTGGCGACCTCGCCCGCGGGCAGCCCGAGTTGTGCGAGTCCGTTGCAGACGGTGACGGTGACCGGCGCCGCCACGGTGCCGGCGATCGACCCGGTGCCGCTGCTCGCGGGCTCGGGCAACCACGTCACCTTCTGCATCACCATCGCACTGCCCGCGAGTGCGGGCAACAACACCCAGGGAGGCGATGTGCGGCCGACCTGGACCATCGAGGCGACCACCGGCTGATCCGCAGGAGTGAGCATGAGCACAGGAACGCCGCTGACCCGACGCGAGCTGCGAGAACAGCAGCCCGCGCCGTCGAGACGTGCGCGGATGCCGGTGAGCAAGATCCTC
Organism: uncultured Microbacterium sp.; assembly: GCA_964406995.1. GTDB lineage: Bacteria > Actinomycetota > Actinomycetes > Actinomycetales > Microbacteriaceae > Microbacterium. The sequence continues at coordinate 14,877 of CAYOTY010000043.1, read as the reverse complement.
GGCGAGGTGCTCCTGTGGCTCGCGGCGGTCTTCGGTGTGATCTGCCTGGTGCTGGTGGTCCTCGCCTACACGATGAGCATCACCCTCATCATGTTCCGGACGGGATCGATGAGCCCGACGATCCCCGCGGGGTCGGTGGCGGTGGTGCAGCGGATTCCGGCATCCGAGATCTCCGTCGGAGACGTCGTGACCGTCGATCGTGAGGGGCAGCTGCCGGTGACGCACCGGGTGACCTCGGTTGCCGCGGGCGACGGTGCCGAGTCGCGCACGATCACGATGAAGGGTGATGCGAACCAGACGGAGGACCCATCGCCGTACGTCGTCGAGTCGGTGCGGATCGTGAGGTTCTCCATACCGGGGCTTGCGCCGGTGATCGTGTCTCTGGGGCATCCGTTCGTGCTGGGTGGGATCACCCTCGCGGCATCCGTGCTCGTGGGCTGGGCCTTCTGGCCGCGCTCGCCGAAGCGCGAACCGGATGGGGAGGGGCCATGAGGGGCGCGAAGGTTCCGCGTACGCTCGCCGGAGTCGGCCTGGGAGCGATGATCGCTCTGGGCGGCAGCGGTATTGCGGCGGCGGCACCGGCGACGGAGATCGTGCAGGGTCAGTATCTGCGGATCGTCTCGGCCGCCGACTGGCAGGCCGCCTCTCACCTCGGCGCCGGGGCGGCCGTGCCCTGGGATCTGTCGATCAGCGCCGATGCCCCCGAGCCCGGCAGGATCTCGATCGGGGTGCGTGCGACCGGCGGCACCCCGCTGCTCGTCGATGTGCTGCAGTGCGCTCAGGCGTGGCAGACAGGCGGATGTGCGAGCGGCGCCGTGACGCTGCGCACGGGGTGGGAGCTGCCCCGAGACGGTTCCCTGACCCCGCTGCTGTCGATGGCCGACACCGAGGTCGCGCACCTGCGGCTGGTGGTCGCGCTCGGCGGGGGCGCGGCCGGATCGCCGACCTCTGTCCAGGTGCAGGCCGATGGCACCGCCGACATGGTGATCGCCGGGCCCGGCGGGGAGCTCATCGCCGAGACCGGCCTGGATGCGGCGCTGCCGCAGCTGCTCGCGATCGGCGCCGTCGTGCTCGTGCTGATCGCCACGCTGATGATCGTGACCGGTCGCCGGCGCTCCGGCTCCGACGGAGGCGAGTCATGAGCGGCGGACGGATGCGGCGCGCCCTCGTCGCGGTGTTAGGGCTGGGGATCCTCGCGGGAATCGCGTTCGTTCCACCGGCAGAGACGACGGATGCCGCCTTCGCCGACGCCGAGTACGCGACGGCGACCGTGGCGGCGGGTGTCGTGCCCACCCCCGTTGTCACGCAGGTGCCGGGCTGCACGCTGAGCCCAGGGCTGCTTGGGGCGGATCCGAAGGTGACCATCTACTGGCGGGTCCCGGCAGGCCATCCCGATTACACGATCACGAATGCACAGTTCGGTCAAACCGGCGTCTCCGGTCTCGAGGTGATCACCGGTGGGCTCCTCGGCAGCATAAACACGACCGGAGCTCCTTCGGCCTACGTGACCGTCGTGTCGAGCGGGCTTCTGGGCGGCCTTCTCGGCGGCAGCAAGACGATCGGCATCCGACTCGGCGGGCCAGGCGATTGGACGTCACACTGGTTGACGGCGAACGCTTCGATGGGTGCTCTTGGAACGAATCCCCAGTGCTCGACCACGACCGCGCCGAGTTTCTGAGTGCGTCGAAGGCTCGGTGAGACGTCTACTCCGCCAGCGCGAGCGCCCGGAACATGTCGCGCTCGCGGATCGCGGCGTGGCGGGCTGCGGCATCCGGTCGGGCATCCCTCGCCGGCGCCGGGTTGCCGGTCGTGCGGGCGTAGAGCTCGTCGATGAGGCGGGTGGCCAGGCCCACGAGCGTGCCGATCTCTCGGTCGTCACGGTCGATCCACACCGACTTCGGCTCGTCGTGGAGGGGTCGGAACTCCTCGTGCTCCTCCCACACGAACAGGGTGCGCTCGGCGCCGAGCACATGCTGCTGCCACCACACCTGCCGCAGGTAGGTGCGGGGGATCGTGCGCCAGGACTTGTTCGTCGTCTTGATCTCGGCGAGCAGCACGCGGCCCCCGTCGTCGACGGTGACGCCGTCGGGCGTGGCGAGGTGCCGTCGCTCGATCTCGGCGTGGAAGAGCGCCGAGGAGGGACGGATGCCGTGCGTCGCCGCCACCCACGCCGCGATCTCGGGCTCGCGTCGCCGGCCGTGCTCGGTGAAGGCGTTGCCTCCGAAGCGCGAGCCACCGAGCTTGGCGTCGGCCGCCCGCTCGATCGAGGCCTCGCTGGTGAGGCCGGCGACATCCGTCGCCGTGATGCCCTGCGACCTCGCCCGCAGCCACGCGACCCGGTCGCGGGAGTCCGCGACGATACGCGCTGCCAGTTCCGGTGTCACGCCCTCGACCCTACCCCTCGCACACACGCCGTCCTCGCACACACGCCGCCCCGCCGCATCCACTCGTCGCATCCACCCGTCGCGCCGGGCCAGGGCGATTTGGGGGAGGGAAGGGGAATGCCGTAGAGTAGTCGGCAACCGAAGACCGCCGGTCGATGAGGCGCGCGTAAGCGCGAAGCATCCGAAGCTTCTGCGATGAGCAGAGGGCCTGCGCAGGTGACACGAACTGCTCCTGAAAAGGACACCCAGGCTCCGTGCGCTTGCGCCGGGGCCTTTTCTTATGCTGAGGCCAGGTGGTCCAGGCCGATGCCCCACCACCGTGCGGCATCACGTATACACAAGGAGTGGCCATGGCGCAGAAGGAAGCATCGGTCGCCGAGCTCACGAAGCATTTCGAGGACTCGACCGCCGTTCTGCTGACCGAGTACCGCGGTCTGTCGGTGGGGGAGCTCCGTGAGCTCCGCAACAGCATCCGGCAGGACGCGGAATACGCCGTGGTGAAGAACACGCTGACCAAGATCGCTGCGAACAACGCAGGGATCACCTCGCTGGACGAGGACCTCAAGGGTCCCTCGGCCATCGCATTCGTGCACGGTGACCCGGTCGCCGTCGCGAAGGGTCTTCGTGCCTTCGCCAAGGCACACCCTCTTCTCGTGATCAAGGGCGGTTACTTCGACGGTAACCCGCTCAGCGCCGAAGAAGTCGGAAAGCTCGCCGACCTCGAGAGCCGTGAAGTCCTGCTGGCGAAGCTCGCCGGTGCGATGAAGGCATCGATGTCCAAGGCTGCCGCCCTCTTCCAGGCGCCGCTGTCGAAGACCGTCCGTACGGTCGACGCGCTGCGTGAGAAGCAGGACGCCGCCGCCTGACCGGGCTGCGGAAGCACCACCTTTACACCCCAACAAAGCAGGAGATAAATCATGGCTAAGCTCAGCACTGAAGAGCTGCTCGACCAGTTCAAGGAGCTCACGCTCATCGAGCTCAGCGAGTTCGTGAAGGCCTTCGAGGAGACCTTCGACGTCACCGCTGCGGCTCCGGTCGCGGTTGCCGCCGCGGGCGCGCCCGCCGGTGCCGCCCCTGAGGCCGCCGAGGAGAAGGACTCGTTCGACGTCGTTCTCGAGGCTGCCGGCGACAAGAAGATCCAGGTCATCAAGGTCGTCCGCGAGCTCACCTCGCTCGGCCTCGGCGAGGCCAAGGCCGTCGTCGACGGTGCCCCCAAGGCCGTCCTCGAGGGCGCCAACAAGGAGACCGCCGAGAAGGCAAAGGCCGCTCTGGAAGAGGCCGGCGCCTCCGTCACCCTCAAGTGAGTCGGGCCGGGTCACGGTCGCGAAGCGACCTTGACGCGGCATCGACGCAGGTTGAGCGAGTCCGCGCGTAGCGCGAACGAGCGTTGCACTGAGCGAGGGCCGGCGAAGCCGGACCGAGTCGAAGTGTCGAAACCTCAGAGAAGTACGGATGCCGGAAACGGCACGTTCACCGGATGCCCCGGAGCCCTGTGCTCCGGGGCATCCGTGTTCCTCCCGGCCGTCCCGCATCCTCGTTCGCACTCACCCTCTTCGTCCTCACCTCACCTCACCTCACCGAGTGAGCATCAGACCGTCGAACGAGTACGAGAACCGCGCCGTTCTGGTGCTCAATGGGCGATGAGATACTCAATCGACAGGCACAGGCGCAGGCCCCTCAGTGCGGCGGGCCGGTGTAGGCCGTGGTGGAGCTGCGCACGATCAGCTGCGCCTGCTTGTGGATCGTCTGTGGCGGCATCTCGGGATCGTCGAGGTGTCTGAGCAGCAGGTCCACGGCTTCGGCGCCCTGCGCGCGCGGCATCTGGCGGAGCGTGGTGAGCGAGAACATCTCGGCCAGTTCGTGGTCGTCGATGCCGACGACGCTGAGCTGAGTGGGCACGCTGATGCCGAGCCGGCGGGCGGCGATGATGGCTCCGACGGCGACCTCGTCGTTGGTGGCGACGATGGCGCTGGGTCTGCCTCGCCGGTCACCGAGCGCGTCGGCGGCGGCGTGGTAGCTGGAGGGCACGGATGTGCCCGCAGCGACATGGAGCGGGGGGAGCCCGGCATCGGCCATGGCGGCGGCGTACCCGGCGTGGCGGCGGCGGTCGACCTCGGGCCAGGGAGCGTCGTCCTCGCCGCCGAAGAAGGCGATCGAGCGGTGCCCGAGACCGATGAGGTGCTCGGTGGCGCGGCGTGCGGCGTAGTCGTCGTCGATGGCGATGACGCTGACCGGTCCGGGCTCGCCGACGACGTTGACGACGGGACGCCCGAGGCCGAGGAGTCGCTCGAGCTCGTGATGGGCGGGCTCGATGCCGACGGCGATGAGGCCGTCGAAGCGCTTCCTCGCGAGGAAGTCGTCGAAGACGCGTGCGCGTGCGGCGGTGCCGGGTTTGGCGTCGTAGAGGGTCAGGTCCAGGCCGATCTCGAGGAGGCGCTGCTGGATGCCTTCGAGCACCTCCGCGAAGAACCATCGCGTGACGTAGGGCATGATCACGCCGATGCTGTTGGTGCGCCCGGTGGCCAGGCTCACAGCGGACGTGGAGGGCACGTATCCGAGGCGCGCGGCGGCGTCGAGCACCCGGGTGCGGGTCGCATCCGAGACGTGGGCCTGACCGGAGAGGGCGCGGCTCGCCGTCGCCTTGGAGACCCCGGCGAGGGCGGCGACGTCGGCGATGGTGGGCACGGTGTTCCTCCTCGAGCATTCTGAGGATAGCGTGTCAACGCCTCATTCTGGAACCGGTTCCGGATGTAGGTATCCTCAAACCTTGCCGTGGAAGCGCTTCCATGCCTCTCGAATGCCGTCAGATCACGGTTTGATCACCCAGTTGTGCCCGAGGGGCGACATGGAATAACTTGGGCGCTGGAAGCGGTTCCGGTCGCCACACCCGGCGACCGGGGTGCGACGCAGCACATCAGCGCCCCTGAACCGTCGCGCAACACTCAACGAGGAGAATCACATGATGAAAATCAGGCGGAGTCGGCTGGCGGCAGTGGCCGTATCGGCCGGCGCACTGTCGCTCGCGCTGACAGCGTGTGGTGGCGGGAACACTCCCGGTGGTACGGGCGGCGAGCCCGGAGGCGACCTGGACTGCAGCGCCTATGAGAGCTATGGCGAGTTCAGCGGCGACCGCGTCGAGCTGTACACGACGATCCAGGGCGTCGAGCTCGATCAGATGGCAGTGACCTTCGACGACTTCGAGCAGTGCACGGGCATCGTGATCGACCTGGTCGGCACGCAGGAGGCAGAGACCCAGATCAACGTGCGCGCCGCAGCCGGCGACCCGCCGGACCTCATGATCATCCCGCAGCCGGGCCTGCTCGAGCGTCTGGTGAACGACGGCTACGTGCTGCCGGCATCCAGCACCGTCGAGGCCAACGTCGACCAGTTCTGGTCCGAGTCCTGGAAGGGCTACGGAACGATCAACGGCACCTTCTACGCGGCCCCCATGCTCGCCAGCGTCAAGGGGTGGGTCTGGTACTCGCCCGCGGAGTTCGCTGCCAAGGGCGTCGACATCCCCGAGACCTGGGGCGAGCTGCTCGACCTGACCGCGACGCTGGCCGAGGAGTCCACCGCGACCTACCGTCCGTGGTGCGTCGGCTTCGGCTCGGGTGACGCGACCGGCTGGCCGGGCACCGACTGGGTCGAAGACCTGGTGCTGCGCACTGCCGGCCCCGAGGTCTACGACCAGTGGGTCGCCGGAGAGGTGAAGTTCTCCGACCCGGAGATCCGCAAGGCCTTCGAAGAGGTCGAGAAGATCCTGCTGAACCCGGACTACGTCAACGGCGGTTTCGGCGGCGTGGAGTCGATCGTATCGACGACCTTCAACGACGGCGGCCTGCCGATCCTCGACGGCAACTGCTCGATGCATCACCAGGCCTCCTTCTACGAGGCGCAGTGGCCGGAGGGTGTCACGGTCGCTCCGGATGGCGACATCTGGGCCTTCCTGACCCCGAAGTACGATGCGGCCGCGGGTGATGCGGTCACCGGCGGCGGCGAGTTCGTCGCCAAGTTCCGCGAGTCGGAGGCGACGGATGCCGTCCAGGCGTTCATGTCCACCGATCTGTGGGCGAACCTCCGTGTCGCCGAGGGCGGCGTGATCAGCGCGAACAAGGGTCTGGACCCGGCGCTCGCCGGCAGCGATCTCGGTCGTGCTGCGGTGGAGATCCTCCAGGCGGACGACACGGTGTTCCGCTTCGACGCATCCGACCTCATGCCCGCCGCCGTCGGCACCAGCTCGTTCTGGACCGGCATGAACGACTGGGTCGTGGGGACCATCAACACCGATCAGCTGTTGACCTTCATCGACAGCACCTGGCCCTAAGGGGCCACAGAGGGTACCTGAGCACGCGGGGGGCGTGCTCGGGTACCCTCATCACCATCCGGCTCGTTCGCACTTGCTTCCTGGGGGAGACACTGTTGTCCACTCACCGGTTCTTCAGCGGTATCCGCAGTCCTCGCGCAGAGCGCGTCCATATCTGGCACGGCAGGGGAGGTGAGCGCTGATGCGCGGAAACTTCTGGGCCAACGCCGGCGAGAAGTTCGGCTACCTGGGCATCGGCCTCATCGTCTTCGTCGCGGTCATCGGCCTCGTCCTGTTCCTGGCCGATCGTGCGCCCAAGAGGGGGCGCGACTTCGTCCAGCTGTTGGCCTTCCTCGCGCCGGCGCTGATCCTCCTGATCGTCGGGCTCGTCTATCCGGCGATCCGCACGACCTACCTGGCGTTCACGGATCGCCGCGGCGAGTGGATAGGTCTCGACAACTTCGTGTGGATGTTCACCCAGCCCAACACCCTCGTCGTGCTCGGCAACACCCTGCTGTGGGTGGCGCTGGTGCCGGCGCTGTCGACGATGATCGGCCTCGCCTACGCGGTCTTCATCGACAAGTCGAAGGGGGAGAAGTTCCTCAAGGCCCTGGTGTTCATGCCGATGGCGATCTCGTTCGTCGGCGCCGGCATCATCTGGCGCTTCGTGTACGAGTACCGCGCCGAGGGCTTCGAGCAGATCGGCATCCTCAACCAGCTGGTCGTCTGGTTCGGGGGCACCCCGCAGCAGTGGCTGATCAACTCGCCGTGGAACACGGTCTTCCTCATCATCGTGATGATCTGGATCCAGACCGGCTTCTCGATGGTCCTGCTGTCGGCATCGATCAAGGCCGTGCCGGTCGAGAGGATCGAGGCCGCCAAGCTCGACGGCGCCAACGCCTGGCAGCAGTTCAGGAACGTCACGATCCCGGAGATCCGCCCGACGATCGTGGTCGTGGTCACCACCATCACCATCGCCACGCTGAAGGTCTTCGACATCGTCCGTGCGATGACCGGCGGAAACTTCAACACGAGCGTCATCGCCAACGAGATGTACACGCAGGCCTTCAACCGCGGTGAGTTCGGGCAGGGCTCGGCCCTGGCGGTGGTGCTGTTCATCATGGTGCTGCCGATCGTCATCTACAACGTCAGAGTCATGCGTCAACAGAGGGAGGTGCGCTGATGAGCGTCGCGCCGATCACCGCATCCGGTCAGGAGCCGAACACCGGGGCCGTCATCGTCGGGGGCGCCGGGTCGAAGGCCTCCCGCGTGAAGAAGACGCTGACCTCGCCCTGGGCGACCGCGGCGGCCATCGTCATCGCGGTCATCTGGACGATCCCGACATTCGGGCTCTTCGTCTCCTCGTTCCGCCCCGCCGTCGACATCCGCACCAGCGGCTGGTGGACCATCTTCACCAACCCCTCCTTCACGCTGGACAACTACAACGAGGTGCTCTTCGCCTCGGGTGCCTCCAGCGCGAACCTGGGCTCGTACTTCATCAACTCCTTCGTGATCGCGATCCCCTCGGCGGTCTTCCCGATCGTGCTGGGCGCCATGGCCGCCTACGCGCTCGCGTGGATCCCGTTCCGAGGCGCGCATTGGATCTTCATCACGATCTTCGCGCTGCAGATCGTTCCTCTGCAGATGGCGCTGATCCCCCTGCTGCAGATCTTCTCGCAGGTGCTGGGAATCAGCGGCACCTTCGCGGCGGTGTGGGTCGCGCATACGATCTTCGGCCTCCCGCTGATGACGTTCCTGCTGCACAACTTCATCGCGCAGATTCCCTCGGATGTGCTGGAGGCGGCCCGCGTGGACGGTGCCAACCACACGCAGATCTTCTTCCGGATCATCCTGCCGCTGTCGGTGCCGGCGCTGGCGAGCATGGCGATCTTCCAGTTCCTGTGGGTGTGGAACGATCTGCTCGTCGCCCTGGTGTTCTCCGGCGGAACGGTCGATGTCGCACCTCTGACCCAGCGCCTGGCGGAGATGGTGGGCAACTTCGGCCGGAACACGCACATCCTGCCCGCGGGTGCCTTCATCTCCCTCATCGTGCCGCTGATCGTGTTCTTCGCGCTGCAGCGGTACTTCGTGCGGGGCCTTCTGGCCGGCTCGACGAAAGGTTGAGTCGGCCCGGGTCACGGTCGCGTAGCGACCTTGACGCGGGAGCGACTCAAGGTTGAGCGAGCGCAGCGAGACGAAACCTGCGCATGAGGCGACGGATGCCGCAACAGTGCTGTGCGGCATCCGCCACCCGCGTACGCTGGAACCCGTGAAGTATGCGGAGAACATCGTCGAGCTCGTCGGCGACACGCCCCTGGTCAAGCTGCAGCGCGTGACGGAGGGCATCGCCTGCACGGTGCTCGTCAAGCTCGAGTACCTGAACCCGGGCGGGTCGAGCAAGGATCGCATCGCCACGCGCATCATCGATGCGGCCGAGCGCGAGGGGCATCTGGCCCCCGGCGGCACGATCGTCGAGCCCACCAGCGGCAACACCGGCGTGGGCCTTGCGCTCGTTGCCCAGCAGCGCGGCTACCGCTGCGTGTTCGTGCTTCCCGACAAGGTCGGTGAGGACAAGATCAACGTGCTGCGGGCGTACGGCGCCGAGATCGTCGTGACTCCGACGTCCGTCCCCGCCGACAGCCCCGAGTCGTACTACAGCGTCAGCGATCGGCTCGCGGCCGAGATCCCAGGTGCCTTCAAGCCGAACCAGTACGAGAACCAGAACGGCCCGCGCAGTCACTACGAGACGACCGGGCCCGAGA
>CAYOTY010000043.1:0-5418 GCA_964406995.1 uncultured Microbacterium sp. | reverse complement strand
GGGCGTCGGCACGGGCGGCACGATCACCGGCACGGGGCGATATCTGCGCGAGGCTTCGGAGGACCGGGTGCGGATCGTCGGCATCGACCCCGTGGGCAGCGTGTACTCGGGCGGCACGGGGCGCCCCTACCTCGTCGAGGGCGTCGGCGAGGACATCTGGCCGGGCGCCTACGACCCTGCCGTACCACACGAGATCGTCGCGGTCGATGATGCGGACGCCTTCGCGATGACCCGACGCCTCGCCCAGGAGGAGGGCATCCTCGTCGGCGGCTCCAGCGGCATGGCGGTCGCCGGCGCGCTGCGGGTAGCGAGAGATCTTCCGGCGGACGCGGTGATGGTGGTGCTCCTGCCCGATGGCGGCCGCGGCTATCTCGGCAAGATCTTCAACGACTCCTGGATGCGCGCCTACGGCTTCGCCGAGGTGGAGGAGGGCGAGACGGTGGCGGATGTGCTGGCGGCGCGGGCCGCCCTCAGGCCGGCTCAGGGACCGGGCGGAAGTCGCATCCCCGACCTCGTGCACGCGCACCCGAGCGACACGGTGCTGGAGGCGATCGGGATGATGACCGAGTTCGCCGTCTCGCAGCTGGTGGTCCTCTCCGCCGAACCGCCCGTGATGATGGGCGAGGTCGTCGGAACCGTCGACGAGAAGGGGCTGCTCGATCTGCTCTTCCGGGGCGAGGCGAAGCCGACGGACGCCGTGGGCAGTCATGTCTCCGCCCCTCTGCCGCTCATCGGCATCCGGGATTCGATCGTTCAGGCGCGCGCGGCACTCGCGGAGGCCGATGCGCTGCTGGTGACCGAGGAGGGCAAGCCCCACACGGTGCTGACCCGCCAGGACCTGCTGGGCTACCTCTCGCGCTGACCGCACCCTCTTGACCGCGAGACTGCATATCCGGGGCGAGATAGCAGTCCTCGACCGTTGTCTCGCCCCGGATATGCAGTCTCGCGGATGGTGGGGGACGCGGGGCGTAACACGGGAGATCGGTGCGGTGCGCGCCGACGTAGGCTGGGGGCATGTCCGAGCACAGCTTCGCCACGCGCGCCATCCACGCCGGCCAGGAGTTCGACCCGACGACGGGCGCGATCATCCCGCCGATCTATCAGACCTCCACCTTCGTGCAGGACGGCATCGGCGGCTTCCGCGGCGGCTACGAGTACAACCGTGCCGGAAACCCCACGCGGACCTCGCTCGAGACGCAGCTGGCGGCGCTGGAGGGCGGCACGGCGGCGCTGTCGTTCGCCTCGGGCCTGGCTGCCGAAGACGCCCTGCTGCGCGCGTTGCTGCGCCCGGGCGATCACGTGCTCCTCGGCAACGACGTCTACGGCGGCACGCACCGCCTCCTCTCGAAGGTCTGGGGGCCGTGGGGCGTCGAGGTGAGCACCGTCGAGCTGTCGGACCTGGATGCGGTGCGCGGCGGCATCCGCCCGGAGACCAAGATCGTCTGGATCGAGACGCCGAGCAATCCGCTGCTGAAGATCGTCGACATCGTCGCGGTCGTCGAGATCGCGAAGGCGGCGGGAGCGACGGTCGTCGTCGACAACACCTTCGCCTCGCCCGCGCTGCAGCAGCCGCTCGCACTCGGAGCCGATGTCGTCGTGCACTCGACGACCAAGTACCTCGGCGGGCACTCGGACGTGCTCGGCGGTGCGGTCGTCTTCGGTGAGGAGACGCATGTCGAGGCGGTGAAGTTCCAGCAGTTCGCGGTGGGAGCGGTATCTGCGCCGCTGGACGCGTGGCTCACGACCCGCGGCATCAAGACCCTGGCCGTGCGGATGCGGCAACACACCGAGAACGCCACGGCGATCGCCGAATGGGCGGCCTCCCGTCCGGAGTTCGAGCGAGTGTTCTTCCCGGGGCTCACCACGCACCCGGGCCACGAGATCGCCGCGCGCCAGATGAGCGGCTTCGGCGGGATGGTCTCGCTCGCGCTCGCCGCAGGGCCGGGTGCGGCGCGCTCCTACGCGGAGGCGACCGAGCTCTTCCAGCTCGCCGAGTCCCTCGGCGGCGTCGAGTCCCTCATCGGCTACCCGCCGGAGATGACCCACGCCTCGGTGCGCGGCACCGAGCTCGCCGTCCCCGAGAATGTCGTGCGCTTGTCGGTGGGCATCGAGGACGCCGGCGACCTCATCGCCGACCTGGAGCAGGCGCTCGGCCGCATCCGTCCCTGACGCGGCGCTTCTCTCCGCGTTCTCTTCGTCACCTTTCCTTCTCCCCGTGAACTCGGTGCCGAGTGCACTCCTTCTTCCCCAGGGCTTCGCTGTCTTGCGCCGGATTTCTGGTGGTCTTTACGAAAGATGTCTCACGCGTGCGTCACTTTCCGGCCCCGATCGGCACTCTCAATGCGAAAGGCAATGCACACGGTGACCGCTACGGCGTGATCTGTGAACAGGAGGAGTCCTCACGGAGGTCGCGCTCGAAACGGTGAGTAAGGTCATACCGGGATGAGAAGTCGCCCTCTGGGGATGAAACCGAGGGTGAAAAGCGCGCGTTTCGACCGCCTGCGGTCGGGAGAGGCGCCAGAGTTGGAGCAAGAAGACGCGTTGTGCGTTCCGCCGCCTGGGGAGGGGGATTCTTTTGCGCACGATCGCGCTGGAGCCGGTCTCTGTCATATCTTCCCGCAGGCTCGTCGCCATCGAGGACGCCGTCGGCGCACCGATGCGCATCGGCGGGCCGATGCGGCTCGGCACCGCACGGATCGACCGGTGGAGTCTGGCGCAGGGGCCGGTGACGCTGCCGCTCCACGGCGCCGACGGCATCCATCTTGTCGTCCTGCTCAGCGGTGGCCTCGCGCAGCTCCCCGGGCATGCGGCGCTCGCCCCCGGGGGACTGCTGCTGACCTGTGGCGGCTCCGCCCACTTCGCACACGCCGCGGCGGGGACCAGGCTGCTGTCGGTCACGCTTCCGAGGGAGGTGCTGCACGGGGTCGTGGAACTCCCGGAGGATGCGCCGCTGATCATCTCGCGCAGCACCGCCCTTACTCGCGGGATCGTCGCGTTCCTCACCCAGGTCGCCGAGGGCGGGCCAGGGGAGCTCACCGGCGTCGACCGTTACTCCCTCGAGCGATTCCTGCAGGAGATGGTGACGGCGCTGGCGCTCGCGCAGATGCGGATACCGCAGGCGCCGCTGCGCCGTGACGTGTTCGAGGAGGCCGTCGCGGTCATCGCCTCCTGCTGCACGGATCCCGGTCTGGACGTGGAGACCGTTGCCGCGGAGTGCAACGTCTCGGTGCGGACGCTGGAGCGGGAGTTCCGCAGGCAGGGGACCAGCATCCGGTCGGCGATCCGGCAGGCCCGTGTCGATCATGCTTGCTCGCTGCTGGGCAGTGCCGACTACGATCCGCTCGGCATCGATCAGATCGCCGAGCACTCCGGGTTCTCGAACGGCTCGAGCCTCGCCCGCGCCATGCGCGCGGTGGGGCTGCCGTCTCCCGCGCAGGTGCGACGCAGACGCTGAGCCTTCCCTCGCCTGCTGCTCGCGGGAGTAACGGCCTTCATCCTGCCGCGCGTCACCTCTCTGCCCCAAGCAGGCTCTCTCGTGCTGCGGCGCGAGGATACGCCACTTATGCCCGGCGCACTGCTGCTGAGCCCCGGAGGCTCCGTTCACCGCATACAGGTCGCGGTGAACGGAGCAGGTTTCTAAAGGCGGATCTTCCCGAATGGATCTTGCGCGGGTCTGGGAGCGGCCTGAGTATCGGCCATAGGTCTTCTCGCGCAGCACGGTGCTTATCTGCCGCCAGAGAGCTGAGTTGGGGCTCACGTATGAATCGATGCTGGGTGTATATGTGTCTCGAAGCCACGAACCCGCCGACGTTGAGGTAGGTTCGGCGGGTTCGTGGAACTGATGTGTAGTGGAACTAATTGCGGTTCGAGGGGAAGAAGGCTCCCGAGAAGGACCACCCGCGAGAGGTGCTGACCACAACCTGCAGGTTGTTCCTAGTGTTGTTTGCTCGATAGTAGGCGCCCTCACCCTCGAACAGGAGCGGCGGGAACACCACGCTGCCTGATGTTTCACTACCGCTCAGCGTGATTCCACTGTTCTGGAAGATGTAAGCACCTTCATCATCGTCCCAAACATACGTCCACTGGGAGCCGTCTGCGGCAACGAGTGCCCCAGAATTTCCAAGGGCCGGCCCTGTCTGTGCCGGGTTCACGTTAGCGCCATTGGAGGGATAGGTAGCGTAGAAGCTGCCAGCGGTGCTGTCGTAAGGCACGCTCACCGAAACAAAAATAGTACCCGTGGTTGCGTCGGGTTGAGGCGTACTTGTCTCAAGCAGGAAGTGACCCTCTGAGGACCAGACGTTGCCATAAATATTCGTCGGGAGGGGCGGATTTCCGAGATTCTCCGATCGGATCGGCAAAGAACCGCCTACACCGATTGCTGTTCCGCCGTTGAAGTCAGCGGAGTCCACACTCGCGGCGGCCATCGGCACCGCCACGGCGGCGGCGACGACGGGCGCGGCCCAGGCGGCGCCCTTGAGGACGGTGCGGCGGTGCAGGTTCAGACCGTTGGCCTGCTCGGACTCGTTGATGTGCTCGATCGGCATGTAGATTTCCCCCCAGAGAAGAAAGTGGTGAACGGAGAGGCGCTGTTTGCCGCATAGGTGTTTCGTGATGCAGGCAGGCGCCAATAGCCACACAATCGGGCCGAGCAGGCGATGCTCAATGTGCGACGGTGATGATGGCGCATACGGTATCGGATGCGTCGGACCAGGTATCGTGCGCCCGTCGTGCCGAGTGCGCTGCCCGTTGTCGAGTGCGCGATGAGTTGATGCCAGATCGCTGATGTCTTCGGCGGCACGCGGTGCGCGCGGAGTCAGGGAGATCGCGGAGGCGCGGGATGTCCGAGGGGTGCGGAATCCTGTAGCGTAGATCGAATCGATTCGATCTCGCCGTGCTCTGCGGCATCCGCTCCTCTTCATCTCCGGAAGCCTCGTGAACGATCCCATTTCTCCTGACTCCGCCCCGCGCACCGGCGCGATCCGCACGATCGGCTCGAACCCCGCCACGGCGCCGATCGTGCTGCACCCGGGTGACGCGATCTCCGCGCGGCGTCGCGTGCTCTACGTGATCCTGCTCGGGGCGCTCACCGCGCTCGGGCCGTTCACGATCGACCTGTACCTGCCTGCATTCCCTATCCTGCAGGAGGACTTCAGCACCACGAAGGCGGCCATCCAGCTCACCCTCTCGGGCACGATGATCGGCTTCGCGATCGGTCAGCTCGTCGTCGGGCCACTCAGCGACAAGCTGGGCCGGCGCGTGCCTCTCATCGTCGTGACGGCGCTGCACGTGCTGGCGAGCACCGCCGCCGCGCTCGCCCCCACGCTCGAGCTGCTCAGCATCGCGCGCGTGTTCATGGGTATCGGCGCCGCGGCCGGTGGCGTCGTGGCCATGGCCATCGTGCGCGACCTGTTCGGCGGG
>CAYOTY010000042.1:0-21160 GCA_964406995.1 uncultured Microbacterium sp. | reverse complement strand
TCGCCGAGCGTCTGATCACCTTCGCCAAGCGCGGTGACCTCCACGCCCGTCGCCGGGTGCTGTCGGTCATCGGTGACAAGGAAGTCGTGCACATCCTCTTCACCGAGATCGCCCCGCAGGTCGCAGACCGCGAGGGCGGTTACACCCGTATCACCAAGGTCGGCAACCGCAAGGGCGACAACGCCCCCATGGCCGTGATCGAGCTCGTCCTCGAGCCCGTCACCAAGAAGCCGTCGGCGAAGAAGGCTGCTGCCGCCAAGGCCACGGCCGAGAAGGCCGAGGAGAAGCCCGCCGAGGCGGTTGCTGAGCCCGCCGAAGCACCTGTCGAAGAGGCCGCCGACGCCGGCGCCGAGTCGCAGGAGGAGGGCGCTGCCGCCGAGGCCGCTGCCGAAGACGCCGTGGAGGAGAAGGCGGAGTAATCCCGCTCGCTTCACGAACGATGCCCGCCGCCCTCCGGGGCCGGCGGGCATCGTCGTTCCGCCCCCCTTCTGCCGAGCCCTCGCGCCATACGCGTGAACAGCGGGCGCTCGGCGGAGGCCGCTAGTCTGTTGCTTGCGCAATCCGTCCCCGATCCGAAGGCATCGCATGGCATCCGATCCCTGGTTCTCTCGAGCGGCGGTGGGGAGTTTCGTCCTCTCTCCGATCGTGCAGCGCACCATCATCGTCGTGATCCTCATCAACGCGGCGGTGCTGGGTCTGGAGACGGTCCGGACGCTGCCGGCATCCGTGGCCGAGGTGCTGCATGTGCTCGACAAGCTGTGCCTCGGGATCTTCGTCGTGGAGATCGGCCTGAAGCTCTACGCGCAGCGTCTGCGGTTCTTCCGCGACGCGTGGAACGTCTTCGACTTCCTGGTGGTGGGCGTCGCCCTCATCCCCGGCTCGGACGGACTGGCGGTTCTGCGCGCCCTGCGCGTCCTGCGCGTGCTGCGGCTGATCTCGGTGGTCCCGGCGCTGCGGCGCGTGGTCGATGCGCTCGTGCGGGCGATGCCCGGCATCGCGTCGATCGCCGTGCTGCTGGTGATCCTCTTCTACGTCGGCGCGGTGATGGCCACCACGCTGTTCGGCGAGCGTTTCCCGGAGATGTTCGGCTCGCTCGGCGACTCGCTGTTCACCCTCTTCCAGGTGACGACCCTCGACAACTGGTCGGTGATCACGCGAGACGTGGCCGAGGTCCTGCCGTGGGCGCCGTTCTTCTTCGTGCCGTTCGTGCTGATCAGCGCGCTGACGGTGCTGAACCTGTTCATCGCGGTGATCGTCGATGCGATGCAGGGGATCGACCGCGAGCAGGCGGCCGAGGCGTCGCTCGCCGAACAGGAGGCGCTGGAGGTACCGAGCCAGGCGGAGCTGCTCGGTGAGGTGCAGCGTCTGCATGCGGAGGTCGCGGCGCTGACGGCGGCGGTCGAGAGGGCCGGCCAGCGGTAGGCTGAGTTCTCGGAGGTGTCGGATGCCGGATGCGGTGACGAACATGCCGCGCGGCGCCCGCTTCTGGATCGGGCTGACGGTGATCGGCCTCGCGGCCGGCACGTTCTCGGGTCTCTTCGGCGTCGGCGGCGGCAGCATGATCGTGCCGCTGCTCGTGCTCATGCTCCACTTCGACCAGCGTCGGGCGGCGGGCACCTCGCTCGCGGCGATCGTGCCCATCGCGAGCGTGGGGGTCATCTCCTATGCGGCATCCGGGTCGGTCGCGTGGATCCCCGCGCTGATCCTCTCGGGTGCGGCGGTCCTCGGCGCGCAGATCGGCACGAGGCTCCTGCCCCGGGTCTCGCAGGCTGCGCTGCGCTGGACCTTCGTCGCCTTCCTCGTGCTGGTGATCGTGAGCCTCTTCCTGGTGATCCCCTCGCGCGATGCCCAGCTGGAGCTCGCCTGGTACGTGATCGTGGGGCTCGTGGGGCTGGGACTGTTCACCGGAGTGGCCGCGGGGCTCATCGGGGTCGGCGGGGGAGTGATCGTGGTGCCCGCGCTCATGGTGCTCTTCGGCACGAGCGATCTCGAGGCCAAGGGCACATCGCTGCTCATGATGATCCCGACGGCGCTCTCGGGGACGATCGGCAATCTCCGCCACCGCAACGTCGACCTGGCCGCCGCCGCGGTCATCGGGGCGACCGCCTGCGCGACCACGGCGCTGGGCGCGTGGCTCGCGGGTTACGTCGATCCCTTCGTCGGGAACGCGCTCTTCGCCGCCTACCTCGTCGTGAGCGCGGTGCAGATGGCGATCAAGGCGCTGCGCTCGCGCGGCTCCTAGAATCTCTCCCCTCCCGCGAGAGCGACTAACGCCCTCGGCGGCCGGGGAGGAGTAGCTAGGATCGAAGGGTGCCCGTGAACACTGAACTGGTCGGCCGGGAGTTCCCGCCGACGCCTGCCTACCTGGTCGGCCGAGAGAAGGTCCGCGAGTTCGCGCGCGCCGTCTTCGCCGACGCCCCGCTCCACACCGACGTCGAGGCCGCCAGGGCCCTCGGCTACGCGGATGTCGTGGCTCCGCCGACCTTCGCGATGGTGATCCAGGACCAGACGCTGCAGCAGCTGCTGGCCGAGCCCGACTCGGGCATCCTGCTCTCGCGCACGATCCACGGCGAGCAGCGCTTCGCCTACACGCGCCCGATCGTCGCCGGCGACGAGCTGACCGCCACGCTGCGCGTCACCGCCGTGCGCGCGGTCGGCGGCAATTCGATGGTCACGAGCGAGGCCGAGATCACGGATGCGGCAGGCGCTCACGTCGTCACCGCGACCTCCGTGCTGCTGATCGGGGAGGGGAGCTGATGGACTTCACCGTGGGCGCGCAGATCGCCGAGCGCACCGTGCACCTCACGCGCGAGTCGCTCGTGCGCTACGCCGGGGCCTCCGGCGACTTCAACCCGATCCACTACCGCGACGACGTCGCCGAGAAGGTCGGGCTTCCCGGGGTTCTCGCCCACGGCATGCTGACGATGGGCATTGCCTCCTCCGTCGTCGTGGCGGCGCTGGGCGACTCCGGGCGCATCACCGACTACGGAGTCCGCTTCACTCGTCCGGTCGTCGTCCACCCCGAGGACGGAGCCGAGCTGCGCATCGTCGCAAAGGTGGGCGCGGCGGATGACGAGACCGCCCGGATCGACCTGACGGTCACCCACCGTTCGACAGGCTCACGGCAGGCGGCCGACGGAGGGTCGGCCGAGACCACGGTGCTCGGCAAGGCGCAGCTGCGCGTCTCGCTCTCCTGAGCCATGGCCGAGATCATCCCCGTTCCGCTCGCACAGCTGACGACCCTGCGCACAGGGGCCGCTCCGCTGCGTATGCGCGAGGCCACGACGACCGAGGAGCTGGCCCGGGAGCTGCGCGCGGTGTGGGCGAGCGGCGACGACTGGTTCGTCCTGGGCGGGGGGTCGAACCTCTTCGCCGGCGATGAGCCCTTCGACGGGACGGTCGTGCGCATCCTCACCTCCGGCATCGAACGGCTCCCTTCTCCGTTCGAGGGTCGCGCCCGCGTGCGCGTGCAGGCCGGCAACGACTGGGATGCGCTCGTCGCGTACACGGTCCGCGAGGGCCTCGCCGGGATCGAGGCGATGTCGGGCATCCCCGGCACGGTCGGCGCGGCCCCCGTGCAGAACGTCGGCGCCTACGGCCAGGAGATCCAGGAGACGCTCGTCGAGGTCGAGCTGATCGACGAGTCCACGGGCGAGGTGTCGGTGGTCCCGGCTTCCGAACTGGGGCTGGGCTTTCGCACCTCGGTGCTCAAGCACCACTACGGCGGCGAGCCTCAGCGCCGTGCGGTGATCCTGTCGGTGACGCTGGATCTGGCCGAGGTCGGCGCTGCCGGGCGCATCGTGCGCGGCGAGCAGCTGCGGCGCGCCCTCGCGCTGGAGGGGGCGGACCCGGTGCCGCTGTCGTGGGTGCGTGAGCGGATCCTCGCGATCCGCGCGTCGAAGGGCATGGTGCTCGACGAGGGCGATCCCGACACGTACAGCGCCGGCTCCTTCTTCCAGAACGCGATCGTTCCCGAGCAGGTCGCCCGCGGACTTCCCCCGGAATGCCCGCGCTGGCCGGTCGCCCCCGACCTCGATGCGGTGACCGTCATCCCGCTCGCGGCCTTCGACGGCACGGTGCCGGCTCTGCAGCCGGCATCGGGCGAGGTGAAGGTCAGTGCGGCGTGGCTCATCGAGCAGGCCGGCATCCGCCGGGGCTTCCGGCTGCCGCGCTCACGGGCGGGTCTGTCGACCAAGCACGCCCTGGCACTGACGAACCGGGGCGGGGCGTCGGCGGCGGAGCTGGCCGAGCTCGCCCGGTTCATCCAGAGCCGTGTGCACGCCGAGTTCGGTCTGCTGCTGCAGCCCGAACCCGTGCTGGTGGGCGTGGAGCTGTAGCAACCTCGTCGAGAACGCGAAAAACGTTCCTCCGAGGGCTCGCGAAGGACGATTCGTGCGTTCTCGGCGGGATGCCGGCCGTCAGGCGGAGACCTCGCGGCTCTCGGTGAGGAGAGCGCGCTGGGGCGAGCGCTGGTCGAGCATCGCCGCGCACTCCTCGACCGCGGCCGATGTCTGCTCGAGATCGCCGGTGATCGTGAGATCGAGGATGAGACCGCGGTACATGGCCAGCGTCAGGCGCGCCATGATCTTGGCCTCCTCGATCGAGTACCCCTCGCGGAGCGCGACGTCTTCGTAGAAGTCTGTCCAGTAGGAGACGGCGGTCGAGGTCACGTCCACGAACTTCGCCGGCTCCTCGAAGGAGCGGGCGACCAGATGGAAGAAGACCTGCATGTGCGGGATGCGCACGACGTAGTACTCCCAGTTGTTCCGGAGCGCGACGCTCAGCCGGGTGAAGCGCCGCCGGCCCCATTCGGCCGTGATCTCCCGGCGCATGAGCGCCTGTACGCGTGCGAGCAGCTCATCGCGGGAGCCCAGATGATAGATGAGCATCCTGCTGCTGGTCCCGATGCCTTCTGCGAGCGCAGCGAGCGAGAATCCTTCCAGTCCCTCTCGATTGAGGTACTCCATGGCCCGCTGCAGCAGCTCCGACGCGCGATCTCCCTTGCCCATGTCCTCGTATCCTGCTCGTGTCGTGTTGATGTCACTGTATCCGGTGGCGCGCACGGGACTCATCGCGGCGCGGCGGGCGAGGGGCGGTGCCCGCCCTCGTGGCTCCATGCGAGCGCGCCCTCTATCCAGACCGATCGCGGACGCTGGTAGACATCGAGCGGATCGCCCGTCCAGGCCACGAGGTCGGCGAGCTTGCCGGGAGCGAGCGAGCCGACGCGGTCGTCGACGCCGAGGAGGCGTGCCGGGGTCAGCGTGATCGCCTCGAGCGCGCGGGTGCGGTCCAGGCCGTCGCGCACGGCCACGATGGTCTGCACGATGAGGTGCTGGATGGGCAGCACCGGATGATCGGTCGAGATCGCGATGCGTACGCCGGCGGCATCGAGGATGGCGGGACCCCGAGTGCTCTTGTGCGCCAGCTCGACCTTGCCGCGGGCGTCCATGAAGCATCCCGTGACCACCGGAACGTCGTGCGCGGCCAGGACGTCCGCCACGAGATGGGCCTGGGTGCCGTGCTCGATGGTCACCCGGTAGCCGAACTCCGCGGCCAGGCGCACGGCGGTGAGGATGTCGTCGGCGCGGTGGCTGTGCGCACGGATGTGCCGGCTCCCCTCCAGGACCTCGACCAGAGGCTCCAGGGCGGGATCGGTGCGGAAGGGCTGACCGGCCTCGCGGGAGACAGCGCGCTGCTGCGCGTATTCGCGGGCGGCCTGAAAAGCGGCGCGGATCGTGTAGGCGATACCCATCCTGGTCACGGGCACCTGGTTGCGCAGAGCGTGCTCGCGCTTGGCGTTCTCGCCCATCGCGGTCTTGAGCGCCGGCGCCGAGTCCAGCACCATCTCGTCCACGACCGCTCCCCAGGTGTGCAGCGTCACCGTCTGGCCGCCGATCGGGCTGAGCGATCCGGGCATGACGCAGACGGTCGTGATGCCTGCGGCGACGGCGTCGTCGAAGGCGGCGTCGGCCGGATTGATGGAGTCGATCGCCCGCATCCCGGCGGCGTTGCTCAGCGCCCGCTCGTTGATGTCGGCATCGTGTGGGCCGACGTCCTGCATCGTCGCGCCGAGGTGCGTGTGCGCGTCCACGAAGCCGGGAAGCAGCCAGGCGCCGTCGAGCGAGGTGAGCGGGACATCGGCGGGAACGTCGATGCGCGGACCGAGGTCGGTGATCCTGCCGTCCTGCACGAGCAGGCGCCCATCGAAGGGCGCACCCTCGATCGGCACGACGTGAACGTTGTCGAGTGCGAAGGTCCGTCCCTGTAAGGTCATTACACTAATCTACCCCTCAACTGCGAGAAAGGCAGGAAATTCCTGATATGTATTGCGCATCAGTATGAAATTGGATTACATTTTTGATCAGCACATCGGTAGCAGCTCTCGCTGCGGCCTCGGATGACAGGAGTCTCGATGGCGGGAACAGACAGGGTCGAACCCACGACGTCCCGACCGGTGCTGCGCGTGGCGGGACTGAACGTGGTCTACGAAGGCCCCCGCGGCTCGCACACCGCGGTGTCGGATGTGAGCTTCGAGATCCACCCGGGCGAGATCGTCTCCCTCGTGGGCGAGTCCGGCTCGGGCAAGTCCACGACGGCCTCGGCCATCATGGGCTTCCTCGGCACGGCCGGCCGGATCGTGCATGGCACCATCGAGATCGACGGCCAGGACATCACCGGCCGATCCGACCGCGAGATGGACGCGATCCGGGGACTGCGCCTCGGATTCGTGCCCCAGGATCCCGCGGTCTCCCTCAACCCCATGATGCGTATCGGCCGTCAGATCGCCGAGGCCCTCATCGTGCACGGCAAGGCCGATCGCGAGCAGGCGGCGAAACGTGCGGTCGAGATCCTCGCCGAGTCTGGTCTGCCCGAGCCGGAGGTGCATGCGAGGCAGTTCCCCCATCAGCTCTCCGGCGGGATGCGGCAGCGCGTGCTCATCGGGATGGCAATGGCCTGCCGTCCCTCGGTGATCATCGCCGATGAGCCCACGAGCGCCCTCGACGTCACCGTGCAGCGCCGGATCCTCGACCACCTGGACCGGGTGATCGAGGACACCGGCGTGGGAGTCCTGCTCATCACCCATGACTTCGGCGTCGCGATCGAGCGCTCCGATCGGATCATCGTGCTGCACGAGGGGGAGATCGTCGAATCCGACAGCCCCGAGCGCATCCTCCATCACGCGCAGCACCCTTACACCCGTCGCCTCATCGCCGCCGCCCCG
This sequence comes from uncultured Microbacterium sp., assembly GCA_964406995.1. Taxonomy (GTDB): domain Bacteria; phylum Actinomycetota; class Actinomycetes; order Actinomycetales; family Microbacteriaceae; genus Microbacterium. The sequence goes on along the minus strand of CAYOTY010000042.1, from coordinate 13,938 downwards.
AGCCTCAGCTCGAAGCGGCTGACGCCCTCCGCGACGGTGGACGCCCCCACCCCGGCGGAACCCGCCCCGGCGACGGAGGAGCCGCTGCTGCAGGTGGCGAACCTGAGCAAGTCGTTCCGCGGCACGAAGGGCGCGGACGTGCTCGCCGTGGACGATGTCTCCTTCTCCCTCGAACGCGGCAAGACCGTGGCGGTGGTCGGCGAGTCCGGCTCCGGGAAGACCACGACCGCACGCATGATCATGAGGCTCGTGGACAGCACCTCCGGCGCCATCCGATTCGAGGGGCAGGACATCACGCAGCTGCAGGGCGCGCCCCTGCGATCCCTGCGCCGCCGGATGCAGTTCGTCTACCAGAACCCCTATGCATCGCTGGATCCGCGCATGTCCGTCTCGGACATCGTCGCCGAGCCGCTGCGGGCGTTCGGACTGCCGAACCGCAAGGCGATCGCCGCGGATCTCATCGACCGTGTGGCCCTGCCCTCGACGAGCCTGAAGCGTCGCGTGCGGGAGCTCTCGGGCGGACAGCGGCAGCGGGTCGCCATCGCGCGCGCACTGGCGTTGAACCCGAGCCTCATCATCCTCGACGAACCGGTCTCCGCGCTGGACGTCTCGATCCAGGAGCGCGTGCTGAGGCTGCTCGTGGATCTGCAGGCCGAGTACGGCCTGTCCTACCTGTTCATCACGCATGACCTCGCCGTCGTCCGGCAGATCTCGGACGACGTGGTCGTCATGCGGCGCAGCCGGCTCGTCGAATACGGAACGACCACGGAGGTCCTCGAGTCTCCGCAGCATCCGTACACGGCGGAACTGCTCGCCGCCATCCCCGGGGGCTCCACCCCGCCGCCCCACTGACTCTCCCGCCCCGTCCCTCCACACACAGCACCGGCGACAGCGACCGCGACGCGGGACCTGACGCCTCACAAAGAATAGGCAGGTATCATCATGAATCACCGTCTGAAGATCTCGGCGCTGGCCGCCGTCGGGCTGGCTGCGGCCGTCGTCCTGACCGGCTGCACCGGTGGCGCCTCGTCCACGCCGTCGGATCCCGCCGACGCGCTCACCCCGGTCGCCGGAGGCGAGGTCGTCTACGCCGTCGGACTCGACCCCGTCTGCGTCGACCCGCAGCAGACCAACTCCCACCCCGGGCTCACGATCGCCCGCCAGGTCGCGGACTCCCTCCTGGAGCAGGATCCCGAGACCGGCGAGTACGCGGGCTGGCTGGCCGAGTCGTGGGAGGTCGACGAGGATGCCACCGAGTACCGTTTCGTCTTGCGCGACGACGTGACCTTCTCGGACGGCACGGCGCTGACCGCGGACGTCGTCCAGCAGAACATCGAGTCCATCATCGGCAACGAGACCTCCTCCGCACTGGCCAGGACGCCTTTCGCCTCCTACGAATCGTTCGAGAAGATCAGCGATCAGGAGTTCGTCGTCCGCTTCAGCGCTCCGAACTCCCCGTTCCTGTCCATGGCGGCCGACATCCGCTTCGCGATCCTCTCCCCGGCCACTCTGGAGGCCACTTCCGAGGAGCGCTGCGCGATGATCGCCGGCTCCGGCCCCTTCGTGCTCGAGAAGTTCGAGCCGCAGGTGGAGGCCATCATGGTCAAGCGCGAAGGGTACGACTGGGCCTCTTCGCAGCGCGGGCACCAGGGTGAGGCCTACCTGGACCGCATCGTCATGCGCACCGTGCCGGATGACAGCGTCCGCATCGGCATGCTCACCTCCAGCCAGGTGACCCTCGCCAACAACGTACCCGTCAGCCTGGAGCCGCAGGTCGAGACCGCCGGCTTCAGCCTGCTGCCGATGGTCGTCCCGGGACTGAGCAACTCGCTGTACCCGAACCTCGCGGTGCCGCAGCTGGCCGATCCCGCGGTGCGCGAGGCGATGAGCCTGGCGATCGACCGCGACACCTTCGCCGCCACCGTGCTCTCCGAGCACCGTCCGCTCGCGGGCAACGTGCTCTCGACCACGACGGTCGGCTTCGAGGACCGCACCGATCTCTTCCCCTTCGATCAGGAGGCCGCCATCTCCGTGCTCGACGAGGCCGGCTGGGCGGAGGGTGCGGACGGCATCCGTGAGAAGGACGGTCAGCGCCTCAGCTTCGACGTGATCTTCATCGCGGGTGCCCCCGACCTCGGGCTCCAGCTCGTCCAGCAGCAGCTGAGCCAGGTGGGCATCGAGCTCGCGCTCCGTCCGCTCTCGGCTCCGGATTGGAACAGCGAGCGTGCCGCCGGCACCGCCGATGTCATGTGGCAGAACGCGACCCGTGCCGACGCGGATATCCTGTACAACTTCTCGTCGGAGGCCCCGGCCAACTACACCAAGATCGAGGAGCCCCGCATCGACGCCCTCGTGGCCGAGCAGCGTGCCGCGGTCGATGTGGACCAGCGTCGCGACCTCGTCGCGCAGATCCAGGAGATCCTGCTCGAGGAGTACTATGCGATTCCGCTCGACCAGCAGATCCAGATGCACGGTGTGAGCACCGGCCTGAACGGTCTCGCGTACGAGGTGTCCTCGCGTCTGAGCTTCTACGACGCCTGGCTCCAGCAGTAAGCGGCGCGAAAGCGCACTCCGCATCCGGGCCGGTGCCGGATCGTCAGAGGCGATCCGGCACCGGCCTCACCACGACACGCAGAACTTTTGGGAGATCCCCGGTGACCGACGCCGACATCCACACGCTGAGCATCGCGCAACTGTCGCGGCGGATCGACGCGCGCGAGCTCGGCCCGGTGGAGCTCATGGCCGCGACCCTCGCGCGCATCGAGGCGGTCGAGCCCCGGCTCGGCGCGTTCATCTCGGTGGCCGGCGACGAGGCGATGGCCGAGGCCCGTCGTGCCGAGGCCGAGATCGTCGCGAGAGGGCGACGCGGCCGGCTGCACGGCATCCCGATCGGGCACAAGGACAACATCGACGTGCGCGGCATGGCGACCACGGCCGCGTCGCGGGTGCAGGGACGCCCGGTCGCCACCGCCGACGCCACCGCCGCCCGTCGCCTGCGCGAGGCCGGCGCCATCGCCGTCGGCAAGCTGAACCTGCTCGAGTACGCCTCGGGCACACTCGGCGTCTACGGGTACACGCGCAACCCCGTCGTCGCGGGCGCGAGCCCGGGAGGGTCCAGCTCCGGATCCGGCGCCGCCGTGGCCGCCGGCCTCCTGCCGGGTGCCACCGGCACCGACACGGGCAGCTCCGTCCGCAACCCCGCCGCCTACTGCGGCGTCGTCGGCCTCCGCCCCACCTACGGCGCGCTGGACGGCCGAGGCGCCATTCCGCTGAGCTGGAGCCAGGACACCATAGGCCCGCTCGCCCGTACCGTCGAGGATGTCGCCCTCCTCCTCGAAGGGCTGGGCGGCCCCGCGCTGAGTCTGAGGGATCACCGCGGCGCGCCGCCCCTGCGCTTCGCCGTGCCGCGTCGCTTCTATGGAGAGGACCTCGACCCCGAGCTCTCTGCGGGGATCGACCGGGCCGCCGGAGTGCTGGAGAGCGCCGGGAGCCTCCGCGAGGAGGTCGAGCTGCCCGAGACCGAATTCGCCCCCGCGGCATCCTGGGTGATCGCCTACACCGAGGCCTTCCTCTATCATGAGCGTCGCTTCGCCACGAGACCTCGTGACTTCACGCCCTGGTTCCTGCACAAGATCGTGGCCGCCGGGATCCTCAGCTCACGCGACTCCGTGCTGGCGACACGGGTGCGACGGCTGCTCCAGATGCGGTACGCGTCCGCGTTCGCCCGCGTCGACGTCCTCCTCGTGCCCATGACGAGGGGCCTTCCCACCTCTCCCTACGAGCCTTCCGCGGGCCCCGGCGGCGTGCTGCGCTGGAACGACGACTTCGCCAGCGTCGCCCGCCCGGCGAGCCTTCTGGGGCTCCCCGCCATCTCCGTGCCGATCGGGCATGCCCGCGACGGGTCGCCGCTGGCCGTGCAACTCATCGCCCGGCGAGGGGGAGAGACGGCCCTGCTGCGCGCCGCCCAGCAGATCGAGGACGCCGTCGGCGCTGCGCTCCCGGTGGATCCGCCGCCCAGCGGTGACCTGAGCAGGCCGGATCACGTCCCGGCTCCGCTGCGGCTGCGAGGGCGGCGCGAGGACATCGATGAGGCCTGGGTGCTCCGCGAGGCGCGACTGCGCGGGATCGACTATCTCTCCGAGGAGGACGCGGTCGTCATGGCCCCGCTCATCGGTGCGGCCAAGGGCCAGCTCGACGCGGCCGCGGCGGAGCTGCCCCTCGACGATGACGGCTCGACGTGCTCGGCGCCGGTGTCGAGCGCCGCGCTCTTCTGAGACGGCTCCTGCAGGGCTCTCGGCGAGAGGGCTGCCGGTGTCAGGCCATCGCCGAGATCACGCCGGCGATGAGAGCGATCTGGTCGAGCGTCCGGGGGAAGTGGATGTGCTCCGAGCGCGCGTGGGCGCCGGAGCCCACCGCGCCCATCCCGTCGAGGGTCGGCGTGCCGCGCGCGGCGACGTAGTTCCCATCGCTGGCGCCGCCGACCCGCGCCGAGCCCAGCTCCCGGCCGAGCCGCCGGGCGGTCTCCTGAGCCAGGGCGAAGGGCTCGAGGGTGACCGCGTTCTCCTCCATGGGCGGGCGGTCCCAGAGGAGGCGGAGGCGCACCTCGGCCTCGGGGCGGTGCGCGGCGATCTGCGCGAGCTGCCGCTCGATGCGGGGCATCTCCGGCAGGCGCTCGATGCGCACGTCGACCTCGGCGGAGGCCGACTCGGCGACGACGTTGGATCGAGTGCCGCCGAGGATCGTCCCGACGTTGAAGGTCGTTCCCGTCTCGTGGTCGGACAGCGCGTGAAGAGCGAGGACGACCCGCGCGAGCTCGTCGATCGCGCTCGTGCCGGCCCAGTAGTCCAGTCCGGCATGGGAGGCGATGCCGGAGACCTCGAGGGACAGGCGCCCGATGCCCTTGCGCGCGACCTTCGCGGCCCCGTCGACGCCGGGTTCCAGGACGAGCACCAGTGCGGCGTCCTCCGTCTGCTCCTCGATCGTCGGACGCGAGAACGGCGAGCCGATCTCTTCATCGCCGGTCAGGATGAACCGCACCGGAGGCAGGGGCAGGCCGTTCTCGCGGGCCGCGAGCACCGCCCAGATGCCTTGGACGCAGCCCGCCTTCATATCGAAGACGCCGGGACCGGTGATGTGGTCACCCTCTCGGGTGAAAGGCCACTGCACCAGGGTGCCCGCCTCCCACACGGTGTCGTAGTGGCAGAGCACCACGACCGGCCGCGTCGCCGGGGAGCTGCCGGCGAAATCGAGCACCAGCGCATCGCCGTAGGCGCCGCCGGGGATGTGCTGCATCCTGTCGGCGGGGCCGAGACGCTCGCCGACGAGGGCGAGGAGGGTCTCGCGGCACTGGGCGAGAAGGGCCACGTCCAGGCTGGGGGACTCGGCCTCGACCAGGCGGCGCAGATCCTCCTCGACGGCGACCGCTCGCGCGCGTACCCAGTCCTGCACCGCGGCCAGCTCCTCCCGGGAGCGCGGCTGGGCTGGAAAGGGGCTCACCGCCAGACGTCCTGCTCGACGATGCGCAGGTAGCCGTCCTCGGAGGCGCCGTCGCCGATGGGACGGATGGCGATGTCGTCCACGCCGAGCGCCCCGTACGCCTGCAGCCGGGTGCGCAGCGTCTCGGGGGTGCCGTTGACGACGAACTCGTCCACCACCTCGCGCGGCAGGCGGGAGGCAAGGGTGGCAGGGTCGCCGTCGAGCAGCTCGTCGAGCAGATGCGCGACGCCGCTGCGCGTCTGCATCACCGAGGTCCGGGGCCGACGCAGCAGCGTCGCGGCGAGGAACGCGCGGGCACGCTCGAAGGCGAGCTCGGCGTCGTCGTCGCAGCTGGCGTACATGAACGCCGTCGTCGGCAGCGGGGTCTCGCGGGCGGCGACCGCTCCGGCGATCTCGTCCCGCACGAAGGAGAGGTAGCCCGGTCCGGTCATGATCGAGAGGATGAGCCCGTCCGCGTGGGTGGCGGCCAGGCGCAGCATCTGGGGCGAGCCGGCGGCGATGTAGAAGCGGCTACCGCCGTCGGGGTGCTCCAGCTCGACCTCGGTCATCGTGTGGGCGGCGTCCGACCAGGTGACCTCCTCGCCGCGTGCGAGGCGGCGCAGCACGTGGAGGTTGTCGCGCGTGGCGCCGATCATCTTATCCGGCATGAGGTCGAGCTGCGTGAGGGCGCGAGGGCTGCCGAGGCCCACTCCGCAGATGAACCGGCCGGGGAACATCCTCTCGATCGTCGCGACCTCCATCGCGAGCACGGCGGGACTGCGCATGAGCAGCGACGCCACGCCGAGGCCGACCTCCACGCCCGGGGTGCGGGCGAGGATCGCTCCCGCGGTGGAGAAGGCGCCCTTGCGCCAGTAGTCCTCGCTGATCCAGATCCGGCCGATGCCGGCACGCTCGACGGCTTCGGCGATGGGCAGGGTGAGCTCTGGCGCGGCGGTGCTGTCCAGCAGCAGCGAGATCCTCGTGGGCATGGGGCGTCTCCTCTGGTCGGTCGGGAGCGGATGGGGGCGGGACTCAGCGAGCCGGGTCGAGCGCGTGTCCGAGCCGGTTGAAGGAGAGCACGGTGACCATGATGATGAGGCCCGGGAGCGTCGTGAGCCACCAGGCGGAGGTCTGGTAGACCCGGCCCTCCGAGACGAGCGATCCCCATTCGGCAGCGGGCGGCACTGCGCCGAATCCGAGGAAGCTGAGCGCGGAGATCGCCAGGATCGCCGTGCCGAGCTCGAGGGTGGCCAGAGCGAGCACGGGCCCGGCCGAGTTGGGCAGCACGTGGCGGCCCAGCACGCCGGGCAGTCGCACACCCAGCGCGCCCGCGGCCTCGACGTAGGCCGAGTTGCGCACGCGCACGGTCTCGGCACGCATGAGACGGGCGAAGGCGGCGATGCTGCCGATGCCCACCGCCAGGGCGACATTGAGCGTGCCGAACCCCAGAGCGGTGATGAGTACGAGCGCGAGCAGAAGCGAGGGGATGGCCTGCAGTACGTCGATCACCCGCATGATCGCCGTGTCGACGGTGCCTCCGACGTACCCGGAGATCAGGCCGATGAACGATCCGATGACGAGGGCGATCAGGATCGCCAGCAGGGAGGCCTGGAGCGTCAGCGTCGAGCCCTCGATCATGCGGCTGAGCATGTCCCGGCCGAGCGGATCCGTGCCGAGCGGGTGCGCGAGCGACGGGGGCAGGAGCCGGTCGGCGGGCACCGCGAGATAGGGGTCGTGCGGCGCGAAGACCTTGGGTAGCAGTGCCCAGCCGATGACCACGATCACGACGATGGCGGAGAGCACCGTCCCGACCGAGAGATTCTGGCGGAGGCGCTGGGTCGCGCGGATGGTCGGGGCGAGGTCGGTGGCGGGAGCGGCGCGCGTGGCGCCCGTCTTCGGAGCGGTCACTGCTGCTCCTTTCTCGGGGAGGGCGTATCGTCTGGGTTCGCATCGGCGATCGCGCTGGACAGGAGCGCCTCGGCCCCTCCCGCCGGCGCCTCGGGCACCGGGCGGGCGTTCTTCCGGCGCGTCGCCGCGCGCGCGATCCGCGGGTCGATCAGCGGGTAGAGGGCGTCCACGACGAAGCTCACGAGGACATAGACGATCGAGGTGAAGGTGACGATCCCGAGCATCAATGGGATGTCGCGGGCACCTACGGCCGTCACGGTGAGGCGGCCGAGACCGTTCCAGGAGAAGACGGTCTCGGTCACTGCCGCGCCGGAGAACACGCCGCCCACGACGACGCCGGTGATGGTGAGCCCGGGGATGCTCGCGTTGCGCAGCGAATGCGTGCGCAGGGTGCGCCACCGGCTGAGGCCCTTGGCGCGCGCCGTCTCGACGAAGGGCTCCCTCTGCGTGTTCAGCAGGCTCTTGGAGAGGACCTGGGTGATCGGCGCGGAGGCCCAGATGGCCAGGGTCGCCACGGGGAGGACGAGCGAGACGGCGCCGAGATTCGATCCGGCGGCCGGGAACCAGCCCAGCTGGAAGGAGAAGAACTGGATGAGGAGTAGGCCGAGCCAGAAGTTCGGGATCGAGATCGCCAGGGGCGGGTAGGCCAGCAGCAGCTGCCGCAGTCGCGGAGAGCGGGTGTAGGCGATCGTCAGGGCGAGCGCGATGCCGATGACGGCGGCGACGATCACGGTGCTCAGGGCGAGCAGAGCCGTGACCGGCACGCTGCGCGCGATGATCTCGACGACGGGCTGGCGCATCGAATAGGAGGCGCCGAAGTCTCCGGTCAGGGCGGCTCCGAGCGCGCTGAGGTACTGGACGATCAGCGGGCGGTCGAAGCCGTACTGGACGCGCACCGCCTCGATCGTGGCCGGATCCAGGTCGGCGACGTCGATGCCGGTCGCCGTGAGCATCACGACGGCGGGGTCGCCGGGCAGCCCGAACAGGATGAAGAACGTCACGGTGAACGCCCCCCAGAGCACGAAGACGGCCTGGCCGAGGCGTTTCAGCAGATACAGCACTCGGATCGCTCTCCTCACTCGGCCGAAGCCGGGGGCTTTCACGTCTTTCCCTGTGGTGGGACCGCTGGCCGATCGCGGCCTCGTGGGTGTAATGATATTACACATAAGGCGGATCCTGAAGAGGAAGTTCTGAAAAATTACCCGTAAAGTCCTGGTCTTTCGGGTGAGAAAAAATGTAATCTGGTTTCATTCCACATCTCCGCATGAAGGGAAACACGAGAAGATGAGCAATCCCACCGAGGAACAGGACCGCCAGGAGATCCTCCGAGTCAGCAAGATCTGGAACGACGCGAACGTCGGTCTCGACATCGACGCCCTCGACGAGGTCTTCCCCGTCGGCGACAACTTCGTCATGTTCAACCTGGACTCCTTCGCCTACTTCGGCGCCGCGGAGCTCAAGGAGCTGTGGGGGCACCTCCGTCAGAACTTCCCGCCGCGCACGAATCAGATCTCGCGTGTGATGAAGCTCGAGGTCGTCGGTGACATGGCGTGGCTCGCCGCCGAGACCACGACGGTCAAGGGCGGCGTGACCACCGCCTCGCGCAGCACCGAGATCTTCCAGCGCAACGACGGCGCGGGAAACCCCGTGTGGCGCATGTGGCACTTCCACGGCTCAGCGCTGCATTTCAACTTCGTGAACCGCCCGATCTTCACCCCCGACGTACCGCGCCGCCACTTCGGCGACACGATCGCCGACCGCGGCATCGGCCAGATCCCGGGCAAGACGTACGTGGAGGAGTGGGTCACGACCATCTCCGACGAGGCCCTCGCGAACTATCCCTACAAGGGCGAGACCTGGTCCGAGGTCGAGTCCTCCTGATCCTCCTCCAGGCTGCTCCGGGAACCTCGGGCCGGTCTGGACTGTCTCGCAGCTGAACTACTCACGGAGGATGTGGATTGTGAACGACGGTTCTCTGGACGGGCTGCTCGTCGTGGATCTGAGCCGCGCGCTGGCCGGTCCGCACGCGGGGATGATGCTGGGCGACCTCGGCGCGAGAGTCATCAAGGTGGAGGCGCCCGGGACAGGTGATGACACCCGCATGTGGGGGCCGCCGTTCGTGGAGGGCCTCGACGGGGAGAGCCATTCGACATACTTCCTCTCCTGCAACCGGAACAAGGAGTCCATCGCCCTCGATCTGAAGGACGAGGCGGATCGGGAGGTGCTGCGCGCCCTCGTGCGGCGGGCGGACATCCTGATCGAGAACTTCCGCCCCGGCGTGATGGAACGCCTCGGCCTCGGCACGACGACGCTCGCCGCGCTCAACACCGGGCTGATCCAGCTCTCCCTCACCGGCTTCGGTCACGACGGCCCCGAGGGAGGGCGTGCGGGATACGACCAGATCGTGCAGGGCGAGGCCGGGCTGATGTCGATCACCGGCTCCGGGCCCGGGGATCCGCAGCGGGTGGGCACTCCGATCGCCGACCTGCTCGGTGGAATCCACGGAATCGTCGGCGTGCTGGCCGCGCTGCACGAGCGCGAGCGCACCGGGCGAGGCCGGATCGTGCGCGCCTCTCTCCTCTCCTCCGTCGTGGGAGTGCACGCCTTTCAGGGCGCACGGGTGACGGTGGCCGGAGAGGCGCCACGCGCCCAGGGCAATCACCACCCCTCGATCGCGCCCTACGGGCTGTTCGCCTGCCGCGAGGGCTCGGTGCAGATCAGCGTGGCCAACGACCGCCTCTGGCGGAGCTTCTGCGCGGAGTTCGGGATCGACCCCGAGACCGAGGGCCTGGCCACCAACCCGGAACGGGTGCGGAACCGGGCGCGGGTCATCGCCGTCGTCGAGGAGGCCTTCGCCGAGCATCGCGCCGACGACCTTCTCGCGCGTCTGGAGGGCGTAGGGATCCCGGCGGGCAGGGTGCGCACGCTGGAGGAGGTGTACGCGTGGGATCAGGTTCGCTCCCAGGGACTGATCGTGGAGGTGGATCACGCCGCCCTGGGCCCCGTCCGCCTGCCGGGTCCGCCGATCCGCTTCTTCGACGTCGATGCGGACGGCGAGGCCGAGCGCGCGCGAACGAGGCATGATGCGCCGCCGCTGCTGGATCAGCACGGAGCGGAGATCCGCGCCTGGCTCGAGGGGGCGGAGGCGTGAACCGTCCGGCCGAGGCCGCCGTGCCGCAGCGACTCTCGGCTGCGGAGCTCATCGCCCTCCTCGTGGACGAGGGGAGCTTCCTCTCCTGGGACCGGCCGCCGAGAGAGCCGGAGCTGGGCGAGGCCTATCGCGCGGAGCTTCTCGAAGCGTGCAGCCGGAGCGGGACGGACGAGTCCATCGTCACCGGGGAGGCGCTGATCGGCGGACGCCGCGTCGTGCTGATCGCCAGCGAGTTCGCCTTCCTGGCGGGGTCGATCGGACTGGCTGCGGCCGAGCGCATCGTCCAGGCGATCGAACGGGCCACCGCCGAGCGCCTGCCGGTGCTGGCCAGCACCGCCTCGGGCGGCACCCGGATGCAGGAGGGCACCGTCGCCTTCGTCGCGATGGTGAAGATCACCGCGGCCGTGGCCGCGCACAAGGCCGAGGGCCTGCCGTATCTGGTGTATCTGCGTCATCCCTCCACCGGCGGCGCGCTGGCCTCCTTCGGCTCTCTGGGCCAGCTGACCGTGGCCGAGCCCGGGGCGCTGGTCGGCTTCCTCGGCCCTCGGGTGTACGAGGCGCTGTACGGCGAAGAGTTCCCCGAGGGCGTGCAGGACTCGGGGAACCTCGCCCGGCGGGGGATCATCGACGGGGTGCTCCCGGCGGCGGAGCTGCCCCAGGTCGTTCAGCGCGTGCTGGATCTGCTCGAACGGCCCGGGCACGCCGAGCTCGTCTCTCGCGCTGCCGATCCGGGGACGGCCTCCGTCGATCCGCCGGGATCGCAGGATCCCTGGGACTCCATCCTGCGCACCCGTGACCGCCGTCGTCCCGGCCTGCGGGAGCTTCTGCGGATCGCGGCGAGCGACCCGGTGCCGCTCAGCGGAACGGGCCAGGGGGAGCGAGACCCGGGGCTGTCGCTGTGCCTGGCCCGCTTCGGCGGCATCCCCGCGGTGGTCGTGGGTCAGGACCGGCGCGCCCAGCGCGCGCTCGCCCCGCTCGGTCCCGGTGCGCTGCGGGCGGCCCGGCGCGCCATGCACCTGGCGGACGAGCTGAGGCTGCCCCTGGTCAGCGTGATCGACACTCCGGGTGCCGCCCTCTCGCGGGCGGCGGAGGAGGGCGGGCTCGCCGGAGAGATCGCGCACTGCCTCTCCGATCTCGTCACCCACGACGGCCCCACCCTCTCGGTCCTGCTGGGCGAGGGCACGGGGGGAGGTGCGCTGGCGCTGCTTCCGGCCGATCGTACGATCGCCGCCGAGCACGCCTGGCTCTCGCCGCTGCCCCCGGAGGGCGCCAGCGCGATCATGCACCGGGATACCGCGCACGCGGCGGAGATCGCCGAGCAGCAGGGCGTCGCCTCGGCCGCACTGCGCGCGGGGGGGATCGTGGACCGCATCGTGGACGAGGCGGGGGATGCCGCTGCCCACCCGGAGGCGTTCTGCATCCGCATGGGCGACGCGATCGCGCAAGAGCTCGCCGGCCTCATCCTCGTCCGCGACGACCGCCGGATCTTCCGGCGGTTCGAACGCTACCGCGGGCTCGGGCTCTGATGCCGGTGTCGGAGAGAGCTGTCGACAACCGGCGGTGAGAGCGGATGCGGCTCGTCCGAGAGCCGCAGACATCAGGAAGGAAGAGTGCATTTCATGGGTGTGAGCCTGGGGTACAAGGCGTCGGCGGAGCAGTCCGGGCCGCGTGAGCTGGTGGAGCTCGCGGTGATGGCCGAGGAGCACGGTTTCGACTCGGCGATGGTGAGCGATCATTTCCAGCCGTGGCGGCATGTCGGCGGGCATGCGCCATTCGCGCTGGCGTGGCTGGCCGCCGCGGGCGAGCGCACCGAGCGCATCCGACTGGGGACCTCGGTGCTCACTCCGACGTTCCGTTACAACCCGGCGGTGCTCGCGCAGGCCTTCGCGACCCTCGGATGCCTGTACCCGGGCCGCATCACCCTCGGGGTGGGCTCGGGTGAGGCGCTCAACGAGATCGCCACCGGTTTCCGCGGCGCCGGCGAGCAGACCTGGCCCGAGTTCCGGGAGCGCTTCGGGCGGCTGCGCGAGGCGGTGCGTCTGATGCGGGAGCTGTGGTCCGGAGAGCGGGTGAGCTTCGAGGGCGAGTACTACTCGACCCACGACGCCTCGGTCTACGATCGGCCCGAGACCCCGATCCCGGTCTACGTCGCCGCGGGCGGCCCGACCGTGGCCAAGTACGCCGGTCGCGCCGGTGACGGCTTCATCTGCACCTCAGGCAAGGGTCGCGCGCTGTACACCGAGCAGCTGCTGCCCGCCGTCGCCGCCGGCGAGGAGGCCGCGGGCAAGGAGCCCGGCAGCACCGATCGGATGATCGAGATCAAGCTCTCCTTCGCCGACACGATCGAGGAGGCCTACGAGAACACGCGGTTCTGGTCGCCGCTGTCGCTGTCGAAGGAGCAGAAGCACGACATCACCGATCCGATGGAGATGGAGCGTGCCGCCGATGCCCTGCCGATCGAGCAGATCGCCTCACGCTGGATCGTCAGCGCCGATGCCGACGACGCCGTGGAGAAGATCGGGGAGTACGTCGACATGGGCTTCACCCACCTGGTCTTCCACGGCCCCGGGCACGATCAGCGCCGCTTCATGGAACTGTTCGCCGAACACCTCGCGCCCCGTCTCCGCGCGCTCTGACCTCCCCGCATCCCCCGTCCCGTCGAGAACGCGAAGAACGTTCCTCAGCCAGCCCGCGAAGAACGCTCTTCGCGTTCTCGCGACGTGGGCTGGGGCGGACGGATGCCGCGGAAGCCTCAGCCGAACAGCCGCTGCAGGCGCTGGACGCCTTCCAGGAGCTGGTCGTCGCCGAGGGCGTACGACAGGCGCAGGTAGCCGGAGGGGCCGAAGGCCTCGCCCGGAACCACGGCGACCTCGGCCTGCTCGAGGATGAGGTCGGCGAGCTCCAGCGACGTCGTCGGCGTCACCCCGTCCCAGGAGCGGCCGAGCAGCCCCTGCACGTCGGGGTAGACGTAGAAGGCGCCGCCCGGGGTCGGCACGCGCACGCCGTCGATCTTCGACAGCTCCGCGACGATGAGCTTCCGGCGTCGGTCGAAGGCCTCCTTGAACTGCTCGGCCTCGGTCTGCGGGCCGTTGAGGGCGGCGATCGCGGCCTTCTGGGCGACGTTGTTGACGTTGCTGGAGAGGTGCGACTGGAGGTTGCCCGCCACCTTGATCGCGTCGGCGGGGCCGACCATCCAGCCCACGCGCCATCCGGTCATGGCGTAGGTCTTGGCGACGCCGTTGACGAGGATCGTCTGGCCTGCGGCATCCGGGACCGCATCCACGATCGACGTGGCCGTGCCGCCCTCGTAGGTGAGGTTCTGGTAGATCTCGTCGGAGACGATCCAGATGCCGTGCTCGACGGCCCATTCGCCGATCGCCCTCGTCTCCCCGGCGGTGTAGACG
>CAYOTY010000041.1:1945-21173 GCA_964406995.1 uncultured Microbacterium sp. | reverse complement strand
GATCCACCGCGAGGAGCGCAAGGGCGAGCAGCCCAGTGACCACGTGCCGGTGGTCGTCGAGCTCGATCGCGGCACGGAGGACGACGACGACGTGCCGATGATCTTCGGCTGAGTTCAGGAGCCCATCGTGCCGGTCGCCGGCTCGCCCGGCTCTCCGGGCGCGTACCGCAGCAGCAGTGTGCCTCCGTCGCCGATCTCGGCGTGCAGGAGACGCAGGTTCGCGGGCATCGTGCCGTCCGGGAACACCTTCTTGCCCTGCCCGAGCACGATCGGATACACCCACAGCTGCAGCTCGTCGTAGAGCCGTTCGGCGAGGAGCGTCTGCACGAGGTCGACGCTGCCGATCACATGCACGTCACGGTGCCGGGCGCGCAGCCCGGCGATCTCCGATTCCAGGTCCGACCCGACTCTCGTCGAGCCGCGCCAGTCCAGCCGAACGGCGGCGTCTCGCGACGCGACGTACTTCGGCACCCGGTCGAACAGCCGCCCGATCGGACCCTCCGGACCGGTGGTGTGGTGCGGCCAGTACGCGGCGAAGATGTCGTAGGTGCGACGGCCCAACAGCAGGGCGTCGAGGGTCTCCATCCCCGCCATGACGCTGCGGCCGACGGCCTCGCTGGGCAGCGGCGCCTGCCAGCCGCCGAACCGGAAGCCGTCGGAGGGATCCTCCTCCGGCCCGCCTGGAGCCTGAGCGACCCCGTCGAGCGTGGTGAACAGGTCGATGATGACGCGGCCGGTGCCCGCATCCGATTTCGTGCTCATGGGATTTCTCCTCGAATCCGCCTCCCGCGCCCTGCGGGAGGCCGTCATTCCGTGTGCAGAGACGCGATGTGGAATGTCTCCGCGAACGCCTGGAGCGTCCTCTCCTCGCCGCGCACCACGGCGACGAGATCCTGCGCGATCGCCTCGGCCGCCGTCACCTCTCCGGCGATGAGGCGCCGGATGCCGGGACCGGCGACGATCACGGCCTCCGCCTCCCCCGGCGGCAGCAGACCGCCGACCGGGAGCGCAGGCGGGGCGAGCTGGGCGACCGACAGCACCCCCGCATGCACGACCGCGCGCAGGACGACATCCCCGACGTGCAGCTCGACGTCGAGCTCATGCGCGCGATCGGCCTGGAACGAGGTCCGCAGCGCCATGGTCAGCGAGTCGGCCGTCACCACGTCTCCCGGCTCGGGGTCGCCCATCGCCTGGAAGCCCCAGCGCCCCAGCGCGAGCAGGATCGGTTCGAGCGCACGACCGTAGTCGGTGAGCTCGTAGACGAGCCCGCAGTTCATGAGCGGGACGCGGCGCACCACGCCGTTCTCCTGCAGCTCCTTGAGCCTTGTGGAGAGGATGTTCGTGGGGATCCTGGGCAGCCCCTGCTTGAGGTCGGTGTAGCGACGGGGGCCGACGAGCAGATCGCGGACGATGAGCAGCGCCCACCGCTCGCCGATCAGCCGGGCGGCGGTCGTGACGCCGCAGTACTGGCCGTAGCTGCGTGCCGCCACCTACGCCGGATCCTGGTCGGACATGAACGCCTCGGGGCCCTGCTCGGCCGCCGCGGGGTCCATCCACATGAACTCCAGGATGTTCCCGTCGGGGTCTTCGAGATCGCGGCTGTACATGAAGCCGTAATCCTGCGCAGGCTTGGGCTCGGAGCCGCCGTTCGCGATGCCCTTCGCAAGGGTCTCATCGACGTGCTCGCGCGAGTCGCGGCTCAGCGCCGTGAGCACCTGTGCCGTGGTCCTGGGGTCGGCGACCGTCTTGTCGGTGAAGGTCGCGAAGTACTCGCGGGTGAGCACCATGAAGAACACGTTCTCGTCCCACACGATGCACGCGGCGTTCTCGTCGGTGAACAGCGGATTGATCGTCGCCCCGAGCGAGGTGTAGAACTCCTTCGCCCGGTCGAGATCGGTGGTCGGAAGGTTCACGAAGATGTGAGTCATGCGCCTGCTCCTCAGCTGTCGGCGAGTGACGTGCGTCACCCACGGATCGATACTTGCAAATTACAACTACGCTTGTCAATAGCAAGTTATTCGTCGAAGATCCGTCGGAGGACGGATGCCGCAGGCCTCGATCCGGCCTAGCGTAGAGGCATGTCCGCAACCGCCCGCCCTGTCACCGCGGAAGACCGGCGCCTCGATCTGATCCTCGCCGCCGTGGTCTTCGTCGGTGCCGTCCTCAGCGCCGCACTGTCGTCGATCGCCGAGGTCTACGGCGAGGAGTCGGCGCCGCTCTGGCAGGCGCTCGTGTACGCGGTGGCCCTCGCCCTCCCCCTCGCCTTCCGGCGGCGCGCACCGGGAATCGTCGCGGTGATCGTCTCCGCCTCCTACTTCACGGCGGTCACGCTGCGCATCCCCGAGCTCTTCGCCGGGAACATCGCGATGTTCATCGGCCTGTACACGGTCGGCGCGTGGATGGCGAACCGCCGACGCGCGATGCTCGTCCGCGTCGGCATCATCGTCGGCATGTTCGCGTGGCTGCTGATCGTCATGTACCGCGATGCGATCGAGTACGCCGCCGACGCGGAGGTCATGGCCGGGATGCTCTCGCCGTTCCTGGCGTTCATGATGCTGCAGCTGCTGCTGAACCTCCTCTACTTCGGCGGCGCCTACTACTTCGGCGAACGCTCCTGGACGGCGGCGGCCGAAAGGGCGACCCTCGCGCAGCGCAGCGCCGACCTGGAGCGCGAGCGCGAGCTGACCGCAGCGCAGGCGGTCGCGCTCGAGCGCGAGCGCATCGCGCGCGAGCTGCACGACGTCGTCGCCCACCACGTCTCGGTGATGGGCGTGCAGGCGGGCGCCGCGCGCACCGTCTTCGACCAGAACCCCGCAGAGGCGAAGCGGATGCTGGCGGCCGTCGAGTCCTCCTCGCGCGAGGCGATCACCGAGCTGCGAGGCCTGCTGGAGACCCTGCGGGAGCACGACGGCGGAGAGGCGCCCTCGACCCTCTCGCTCGCCGACATCCCCAAGCTCGTCGCCGCCTCGAACGAAGCGGGGCTGCCCACCGCGTACACCGTGGTCGGGGAGCCGATCGACGTCTCGCCGATCGTTGCCACCGCCCTCTACCGCATCGCCCAGGAGTCGCTCACCAACGCGCGCCGCCACGCCGGCGCGCACATCACCGCCGATGTGCGGCTGCGCTACGCCGGCGACGCCGCCGAGATCGAGGTCGTCAACACCGGCCGCCTGTTCGCCGAGCCGCGCCCGGGCCTGGGCATGCTCGGCATGCGCGAGCGGACGATCGCGGCGGGCGGCGTGATCGAGATCGGCCCGCGCGAGAGGGGCGGCTTCCGGGTGCGGGCGTCGTTCCCCGTGACGGATGCCGCCCGAGCGGTGGAGGTGGCCCGATGACCACCCGCGTGCTCCTCGTCGACGATCACGCGATGCTGCGCGCCGGCTTCCGCACCATCCTGGATGCGCAGCCCGACATCGAGGTCGTGGGCGAGGCGACGACGGGCGTCGAAGCCGTGGATGCGGCATCCGCCCTCCGCCCCGACGTCATCACGATGGACGTGCAGATGCCCGATATGGACGGCATCGAAGCCACCCGTCGCCTGGTCGCCGACCCCGAGGTACACGCGGCGATCGCGATCGTGACGACCTTCGACCGCGACGACTACCTGTTCTCGGCCCTGGATGCCGGGGCCAGCGGCTTCCTGCTGAAGAACGCCTCCCCGGAGGAGCTCATCGCCGCGGTGCGCGTCCTCGCCGCGGGCGACGGGATGCTCGCGCCCGAGGTCACCCGACGGGTGCTGGAGCGATTCGCCGCCCCCGCCGAGCCGGGTGCGGCGACGCCGCTCGCACTGGCTGAGCCCCTGACCGATCGCGAGGCGGAGGTGCTGCGCCTCATGGCCGAGGCGCAGAGCAACGCCGAGATCGCTCAGGCGCTGTTCATCGGCGAGGCGACCGTGAAGACCCACGTCTCCCGCGTGCTCCAGAAGCTCGGCGCCCGCGACCGGGTGCAGGCCGTGGTGCGGGCGATCCGGCACGGGCTGGCGTAGGAGGGCGGGGCGGGCTCCGGGTGTGTCCCTTTTCGAGCTGAGGGAGGAGGTGGGGTCAGGCCTTCTGGAGCGCGGCCTCGTGGCGGGCGATGAGGGTGCCGAACGCCTCCAGGTAGGAGGTGAGGAACTCGACGGTCGAGTCGTCCGTGACATCGCCGTTCTCGAGGAAGACCTCGGGGTCGAACTGGATGAAGCCCTCCGGCTGGCCGAGGGTGTCCGCGTCGAAGTTGGCGAGGATCGCACGCAGATGCTGCTGTGCGGCGGCGGTGCCGATGGACGAGCCCGAGGCGCCGATGACCGCCGTCGGCTTGCCGCCGAAGGAGTTCTCACCGTAGGGGCGCGCGGCCCAGTCGAGGGCGTTCTTCAGCACGCCGGGGATCGAGCGGCTGTACTCGGGGGTGACGATGATGACGCCGTCGGCGTCCGCGATGGCCTGCTTGAAGTCGAGCGCCACCTGCGGGAAGTCGCCGTCGAGGTCGACGGAGTAGAACGGCAGCTCCTTGATCGGGATCTCGACGAGCTCGGTCCCCTCGGGGGCGAGGTTCTTCAGCGCGCGGGCAAGACGACGGTTGATCGAGGTGCTCGAGATGCTGCCGACGATGTATCCGATGGTGCGAGTCACGGTGGTCCTTCTCTATGTGCGGGCCCGGAGGGGGCGTGGGTACACAGAGGTGAACGCGGCATCCGACGACCTATTCCCCGCGCGTTCCTCTCGCGTGAACCGGATGCGGCGGGCCGCTAGAGTCGCTTGCATGCCCGCACCGCTGTCCCGCCCGATCCTCGCCGGACTCGTGACGGCGCTCGTCGGCTTCACCAGTGCGTTCGCCGTCGTGCTGACGGGGCTCACCGCGGTCGGGGCGAGCCCGGCGCAGGCCGCCAGCGGTCTGCTCGCGGTGACGCTGACGATGGGTCTCGGCTCCATGGTGCTCGCCTGGCGGTACCGAATGCCGATCACGGTCGCCTGGTCGACGCCCGGCGCCGCACTCCTGGCCGCGACCGGCATCGTCGAGGGCGGCTGGTCGGCGGCGGTCGGCGCGTTCCTCGTGGTCTCCGGCCTCATCCTCCTCGCCGGACTCTGGCCCGGACTCGGACGGCTGATCTCCCGCATCCCGACATCCATCGCGCAGGCGATGCTCGCCGGCGTCCTCCTGCCGCTGTGCCTCGCGCCGATCGCCGGAATCGTCGAGAACCCCTGGGGTGTGGTCCCGGTAGTGCTCACCTGGCTCGTGTTCCTCCGTCTGGCTCCGCGGTGGGCCGTGCCGCTGGCGTTCCTGGCCGCGACGATCGTCGTCGGCGTCGATCTCGTCCGGACGGGGGTCGCCATCGATCCCCGGCTGCTGATCCCCCGCGTCGAGCTGACCGTGCCCGCGTTCACCCTCGGGGGGATCGTCGGCATCGCGCTGCCGCTGTTCGTCGTGACGATGGCATCACAGAACGTGCCGGGCGTTGCCGTGATGCGCAGCTACGGCTACGAGGTGCCCTGGCGGCCGGCGATGCTCGTGACCGGGCTCGGCTCGGCGCTGGGGGCGCCGGCGGGCGGGCACGGCATCAATCTCGCGGCGATCAGCGCGGCCCTCGCCGCCGCGCCCGAGGCGGACCCCGATCCGAAGCGGCGCTGGGTCGCAGGACTGTCCAGCGGGGCGTTCTGCGTCGTGCTCGCGGCGGCATCGGCCGCCTTCACCACGCTGGTCGTGCTGGCGCCCGCCGCGGTGATCCCGGCGGTGGCGGGGCTGGCGCTCTTCACCGCCTTCGGCTCGGCCGTGCAGGCGGCCGTCCACGAGCCGGGCGAGCGGATGCCGGCGGTCGTCACCTTCCTCATCGCCGCCAGCGGCATCGCCCCTCTCGGCGTGAGCGCCGCCTTCTGGTCGCTCGTGGCTGGGCTGCTGGTGCGCGGCATCCTGCACCTCGCCCGCCGCTGAGCGCGTCCGGGACACCGCCCCTCGGCCCCTTACGAATGTCGGGATCGCAGGATCTCCGCCTGCGGGTGGAGGGAGACAATCCACCCCGCGGCGGATGCGCACGCCGCCCGCCGGTTCCTAACGTGGAACCATGACCACACTCGCGCTGAAGGGCATCGCCAAGAGCTACGGCTCGCGGCAGGTGCTCGACGACATCTCCTTCACCGTCGCCCCCGGGCGCCTGACCGGCTTCGTCGGCGGCAACGGCGCCGGCAAGACAACCACGATGCGCATCATCCTGGGTCTGCTGACCCCGGATGCGGGCACCGTCACCCGCGGCGGCGAGCCGCTCACGGCCGAGGCGCGCCACCAGTTCGGCTACATGCCCGAGGAGCGCGGCCTCTACCCGAAGATGAAGGTGCTCGAGCAGGTCGTGTACTTCGCCCGCCTGAACGGCTTCGGCAAGGCGGATGCCACGGAGAAGGCGACCGCACTGCTCACCGAGCTCGGGCTCGGCGAGCGCCTCGGCGACAACATCGAGGCGCTCTCGCTGGGCAACCAGCAGCGCGCGCAGATCGCCGCCTCCCTCGTGCACGATCCGGAGGTGCTGATCCTCGACGAGCCCTTCTCCGGGCTCGACCCCCTGGCCGTCGAGACGGTCGCGGGCGTCCTCCAGGAGCGTGCCGCGCGCGGAGTCTCGGTGCTCTTCTCCTCGCACCAGCTCGACGTGGTCGAGCGGCTCTGCGACGAGCTGGTCATCATCGCCGACGGCACGATCCGCGCCGCCGGTCCCCGTGAGCGACTGCGCGAGCAGCATGCGGCCCCGCGATGGGAGATCGACTCCACAGGCGACCTCGGGTGGCTGCGCACCGAGACCGGCATCCGGGTCGTCGACTTCGACGGCGGCAGCGCGGTCTTCGACGCCGACTCCCCCGAGATCGCCCAGCGGGTCCTCCGCCGGGCGCTGGAGGGCGGCGAGGTCGCCCGCTTCAGCCCGCAGCATCCGTCTCTCTCCCAGATCTTCAAGGAGGTCATCCAGTGAGCACCGTGACCCAGACCCCCCGTACCCCCGTCCCTCAAGCGCAGGCGGCGTGGCTCGTGGCCGAACGCGAGATGAACGCGAAGCTGCGCAGTAAGGCCTTCCTGATCTCGACGGCGATCCTGCTGCTCGTGGCTCTCGCGGGAGTGATCTGGATGGGCATCTCCGGCAGTTCGTCGTCGGGGACCCCCGTCGCGGCCACCCCCGACACGGCGGCCACGCTGCAGGCGTTCGACGGCCTCGAGGTCACCGAGGTCGCCGACCGTGCGGCGGCGGAGGAGCTCGTGCGCGGAGGTGAGGTGGATGCGGCCGTGCTCGCCGACCCCGCGAACCCGACGGGCTTCCTCGTGATCGCCGAGACGGAGGCGCCGAACTCGCTGCTGCTCATGCTGTCGGTCGCGCCCACGGTCGAGCTTCTCGACCCGGATGCCGCCACCTGGGGCATGCGATACCTCCTCGGCTTCGTCTTCGGCATCATCTTCATGATGGCCGCGATCACCTTCGGCACGCCCATCACGACGAGCGTCGTGGAGGAGAAGTCCACGCGCGTCATCGAGATCCTGCTGTCGACGATCCCCGCGCGCGTGCTGCTGGCCGGCAAGGTACTCGGCAACACGATCCTGGCGATGGCGCAGATCCTGCTCCTGGCGTCCGTCGTCGTGATCGGACTGATCGTGTCGGGCCAGAACGACTTCCTGCAGGGGATCGGCGGGCCGATCCTGTGGTTCGCCGTGTTCTTCTTCTTCGGGTTCATCCTGCTGGCGGCGATGTTCGCCGCGGCCGGCTCGCTGGTCTCGCGTCAGGAGGATGCCGGCGCGACGCTGACCCCGGTGATGTACCTGACGATGATCCCCTACTTCCTGGTGATCTTCCTCGGCGAGAACGCACTCGTGATGACGATCCTGTCGTACGTGCCGTTCTCGGCACCGGTGGCGATGCCCATTCGCCTCTTCTTCGGCGAGGCGCTGTGGTGGGAGCCGCTGCTGTCGCTGGCGATCATGCTCGTCACGTGCCTGGGCGTCGTCGCCCTCGGCGGCAAGATCTACGAGAACTCGCTGCTGAAGATGGGGGCGCGGGTGAAGTTCCGCGAGGCGCTCAAGGGCTGACCTGAGCTCCGTCTCCCGCCAGGGGCAGGCGTCGTCGGAATGCCGCATGCGATCCCGACGATGCCTGCCCCTCCCCGATAGAGGGACGACACGATCTCAGGTGAGATCGATCGTCACGCCGGAGCCGAAGAAGCCAGGCGAGAACTCCAGCACTTCGGGAACCACATCGACCGGGAGGTCGAACACGAGGATGCCCTTGGCCGTGTTGCCCGGGTTGATCTGCTCGAACATGAAGCCAGAGTCGCCGAGGTAGAGGGAGGCGGTGGAGTGCGCATCGAACTCGCGCTCATCGGCGTCCAGTACGGTGAACGACGACGAGAACACCGTCTCGCCCGACTTTCCGATATTGGTCACCTCGACGTTCAGCAGTGTGAAGGCGCCCTGAGCGTCTTCACTGAGGTAGTCGCCGCCGACCGAGGCGACTCCGGTCTCGATCGAGGTCACGGTGATCTCGAAGTCGCCGACGGTCACGGTGTCGCCAATCCCCGGGTGCACCTGGTCTGGTGTGGTCCCCTCGGGCTCTTCAGCATCCGGCTCCTGCTCGTGCGCATCCTCATCGCCGCTGGTCGAGGGCTCCTGCGCCGTGCCGCCGCCTGCCGGCTCCTCGGCATCGCCACCGCCGTTGACGGCATTGATGAGGCCGATGACGACGATCACGATGATGAGCCAGAACCACCACCGTTTCAGGATCGACTTCTTCTTGGGCGCCGCGGCGTCCTGCGGGGGAAGCGCGGGGGCGGTGGGGGCGCCGTAAGGGCTGGCCGGCGGCTGTGTGCCCCCGGCGGGCTCGTGGTTGGTCATGGGTCTCTCCGTTCGTGCGGATCGTGCTCGGATGTCATCGGAGGACGACGCCTGTCACAGTAGGAGCGGCGTTCTCCGCGCGGCATCGGCCGATCGGCTGACGCATCCCAGCCGATCGGCCGGAGTCCGGCGCCACCCGGATGAGCGGGCGCTGTCGCCGGGAGCAATACGCTCGAAGCCATGAACGAACCCGCTCCCGGCGCAGTCCTCGCGACGCGCCGTCATCCCTCGCGGGTGCTGCGCGGTGCGCGGAACGGCCTGATCTACGCTTTCGGGTTCGTGTTCGCGACGATCGGCACGATGAACGTGCCCGGCACCATGGACCGTTCCGGCGATGAGCTGCAGGTCACCGACCTGGGCGTCGGGATCTACCTGCTCTCTCTGATCGCATGGGGCTCGATCTTCCTTCGCCGCCGCTCGCCGCTGTTCCCTCTGATCGCCGGCGCCGTACTGGCAACGATCGGCACGGACTATCTGCTGCTGCTCATCGGTGCGCACGGCGCGCTCGTCTCCTGGCCTCCCCGCCGACGCCGCCAGGTCGCCGTGATCACGACGGGCATGGTGATCGCCTTCACGCTGCGCGAGCTGCTGTCACCGTGGGGCGATGCCGGCGTGCTCTGGGAGTCCCTGCGCGATCCCGGGGCGGACGAGATCGTGATGTGGGGTGTCACGATCCTCCTGGCCGTACTCTCTCTGCTGGTGTCTTTCGGATCGGCGGTGCTGATGCGCACCCGAAGCGAGAGCCGTGCACACCTCGACCGCGCCGACCAGGAGCATAGCCGTGCGGCGGCACTGTCCACGGAACTCGGCAGACAGTCCGAGCGCGAGCGACTCGCCCGTGACATCCACGACGCCCTCGCCCACCGGCTCTCGGTGATCTCGCTCCAGTCGGGGGCCCTGGAGGAGGCCACGCGCTCGCAGGATGAGAGCGTGGCACGGGCGGCTCTTGCGCTCCGCCAGCAGGCGCACGCCTCCCTCGACGACCTCCGCGGGCTTCTCGGCGAGCTGCGTCGGGAGTCGAGCGCGATCAGCGACGACGAGGCATCCGCCCCTCCCTCTATGGCCTCGATGCGCACGATCGGCCATCTCATCCGCTCGGTGCGGGAGGGTGGCGCCGCCGTGGACGCCTTCGTGCTGATCGAGGGCGCCGAGCACGCTGGCGCGGCACTGGATCGGACGACCTATCGGGTCGTCCAGGAGAGCCTGACCAATGCGCTCAAGCACGCCCCCAGCGCCCCTATCGCCGTCTATGTCGAGGCCGCGGCGGGCAGCGGCGTGCGCATCCGCGTGAGCAACCCGATCGTTCCGAGCGCGAAGCCTCCGGCCCCGGGCTCTGGCCGGGGTGTCCTCGGCATCCGGGAGCGCGCGCAGCTCCTCGGCGGCACTGCCTGGACCGGTGAGTCGGATGGGCAGTTCATCATCGACGTCACCCTGCCCTGGCCTGACGGTGAGTGACGCTCACTATATTCGAGCTATGACCCCCGACAACGAGCCGAGTGCATCGCAGAACCACCGCGTACTCATCGTCGACGACGACGCGCTCGTGCGCCAGGGGCTTCGCGGAATCCTCGATGCCGCCGCGGACATCGAGGTGGTCGCTGAGGCGTCCAGCGGCGCCGAGGCGATCGAGCTCGCCCGGCGCCATCGCCCGGACGTGGTGATGATGGATGTGCGGATGCCGGGGATCCCCGGCGATGAGGCCACCGTGCTGCTGCGCGAGACAGTGCCCTCCTCCGCGGTGATCGCGATCACGAGCTTCGACTCGGAAGACTACGTGTTCCGGATGCTGGAAGCCGGTGCGCTCGGGTTCCTGCTGAAAGATGCCGAGCCGGCCGACTTCGTCAAAGCCGTGCGATCAGTCATCAGCGGCGAAGGGTTCGTCTCTCCACGCAGCACGGCACAGATCATCTCCCGCTTCGCCGGCAGCCGTGATCATGCCGCACGCCGCGAGGCGCAGGCCCGCTTCGCAAAGCTCTCCACCCGCGAGCGTGATGTGGCCGTACTCGTGGCGGAAGGATCATCCAACCAGGAGATCGCCCAGGCACTGCATCTCTCGATCGCGACGGTGAAGACGCATCTGGAGCAGGCAAGGATCACGCTGGGCGCACGCAACAGGGCGCTCGTGTGCGTCGCCGTCGAGCGTGCGGGGTTCGGTCCCGAACAGCTCTGAGATCGTCCCCTGGACGACGCCCCGGGAGACCTGCCTGTCAGCGAACAGAGGACGTTGCGGAGAGGGCGGATGCCGTCGCCTTCGCCGCCGCCTCCATGGCCTGATCGAGGTCCGCGATGAGGTCGGCGGGGTGCTCGAGGCCGATCGACAGGCGCACGATGTCGGCGCCGGGACGCGCCTCGGGCGGCACAGGGCGGTGCGTGAGCGCGGCCGGATGCTGGATGAGCGAGTCCACCCCGCCGAGCGAGACGGCATGGGTGAAGAGCTCCACCGTGCTCGTCAGCGCATTCGCCGCGGCGTGACCGCCCCGCAGGCGCACGGCGAGCATCGCGCCCGTGCCGCGCATCTGCCGTCCGATGAGCCCGCGCGGATCCCCGTCGGATCCGGGGTAGAACACTTCGGCCACCGCCGGGTGCGCCGCCAGCCAGCCCGCCACGGCCCGCGCGTTCTCCTGCTGCTGACGCACCCGGATCGGCAGTGTCGAGAGCCCTCGATGCAGGAGGTACGCGCCGAGCGGATGCAGCACCGCACCGGTCACCGCGCGCACACGCCGCAGCGCCTCGGCGCTCTCCTCGTCGCAGGCGACGACGCCGGCGATCACGTCGCCGTGCCCACCGAGGTACTTCGTCGCCGAGTGCAGCGACATGCGGGCGCCGAGCGCGATCGGGTTCTGCAGGACGGGTGTGGCGAAGGTGTTGTCGACGACGACCGGCACGTTCCCCGCCCGGGCGACGACGCCGGCGATGTCCACCAGCTCCAGGGTGGGATTGGCGGGGGTCTCCACGATCACGAGGGCGGTGTCGGCTCTCACGGCATCCGCCACCTCCGCCTCCTCGCAGAAGGTGGTCTCGACCCCGAGCAGACCCGAGCCGAGCAGGTGATCGGTGCCGCCGTAGAGCGGGCGCACCGCGACGATGTGCCGCTTGCCTGTGGTGCCCGTGTGCGCGAGGATCACCGCGGTCATCGCGGCCATCCCCGAGGAGAAGGCGACGGAGGCCGAGGCACCCTCGAGGTCGGCGAGCGCCTCCTCGAAACGGCCGACCGTGGGGTTCCACAGGCGCGCGTAGACGAGACTGCCGCCGTCTATAGGACGTCCGCCGAGCGCCATCGCCTCGTAGGAGTCGCCGCCGCGCTCGATGTCGGGGAGCGGATTGGTCGTCGAGAGATCGATGGGCAGGGCGTGGACGCCGAGGGCTTCGAGGTCGTCGCGGCCGGCGTGGATCGCACGCGTATCGGGGTGCAGCTGTGGGGTCTCCATCCCTCCAGTCTGCGCAGATCGCGGAGTATCCGCATAGAAACGATGGATTCAACGGTGATCAGCACCTAAACTGCGATTCTCAGCAAGATTCCTGCGAAGAAGGTCGAGGAAGTCGATGAATGCGCAACCCGCCTCCGGTCCGGTGGAGCTCGACGAGACCGACCTGGCGATCCTGCGGGTGCTGTCCGCATCCGCCGACATCACGAACAAGGCGCTGGCGGCGAAGCTCGGTCTCGCCGAATCGACGTGCGCGCACCGCGTGCGGATGCTGCGGCGGCGAGGGGTGATCCGCGACATCCGCGTGCGCCTGGACAGCGCCGCGCTCGGCTACCCGCTGCAGGGCATCATCAAGGTGCGCATGCGCAACCACACCCCGCAGAACGTGCGCGACCTCTACGACGCCCTGGCCGCGATCCCGCACGCGCTGCAGGTCTTCCACGTCGCCGGCGTCGACGACTTCCTCGTGCACGTGGCCGTGCCCAGCGCCGAGGCTCTGCGCGACACCGTTCTGCGCCACATCACCGTGCACCCCGCCGTGCGCTCGACCGAGACGCAGCTGGTGTTCGAGCTGCGCGACGGCAGCGGGCTGCTGCCGTCGGAGTGAGCGTCAGCGGGCGCCGCGTGCCGCCTCGAACGACGCCAGGGCCGAGGCGCCACCGCGCAGGAGGTGCCCCAGCTCGCTGTCCAGGCTGAGCAGCGTCATCCCCAGCTCCGCACCTCGGGCCAGCAGCGCCGGTTTGGACGTGATCACGCCCGACTCCACCCCGGCCGCAGCGGCGGCCCCTGCGACGTGGACCATCGCCTCGTCCAGCGCCGGGTGATCCAGTCGACCCGGTGCGCCGATGGACTGCAGGAAGTCATTGGGTCCGACGATGAGACCCGTCACCCCGGGCACGCGCGCGATCTCCTCAGCACGCGCGACGGCGTGCGGAGACTCCAGCTGGAGGTGGACGGACACCCGCTCGTTCGCCTCACCGAGGTAGTCTGCGAGATCCTCGACGCCATAGCCGGAGTGGGCTCGTGTCACGGAGACGCCGCGCTCGCCGAGGGGGGCGTACTTCGCGAGCCGCACGACCTGCGCCGCCTGCACGGCATCCTCCACCATCGGCACGACGATCCCATCGGCTCCGAGGTCCAGCACGCGTCCGATCTGCTCCCGGCTCGCCATCGGCACGCGGACGAGGAGCCGGAAGTCGGAGTCGGCCGAGACCGCGGCCATGACGGCGAGGTCGGGAAACCCGAAGGCGCCGTGCTCGCAGTCCACGATCGCGAACGTGTAGCCGATGCGGCGCAGGATCCGCACGATGCCGGGGCCGCTCAGCTCGGAGATCATCGTCCCCACGGGAATAGATGTCGACATCAGCCCACCTTCTCCATCCGGTCGCTTCCCGCCACGATCCGCCGGAGTCCCTCCAGCGCGAGATCCCCGGGCGGGACATCGGTCATCTCCAGGCCGAGCCCCTCGCTCAGCGCGCGCCGGAACGAGGCGTTGCGCGCGGCGAAGCCGCCGTTGAAGCGCACGCGGCCCGGCGGAGCCTCCTCCGGGAAGAGAATCTCCACGCACTCCCGGTAGGCATCGATGTAGGCACGGACGAAGGCGCCGTAGAGCTCACCCAGCACATCCCCGGAGGGATCCACTCCGCCGAAGCCGAGTTCGGGACGTCCGTCCGGCGTGACGTCGAAACGGACCCACGAGCGCGATCCCTCACGCATCCGCCAGGCAGCCGTGCGTTCCCACACCGTGTGCGCATCGACGGGCACCTCGGCAAGATCGGATGCGAGCTCCGCAAGCATCTGCGCGAACACCGCCGCCACGGCGCCACCGGGCTGACGGCTCACGGTGAGGAGGAACTCCCCCCGTCCGTACGGTCGCGAGTCGACCCTCGGATCCGTGCTGGGGCGAGAGGCGAGACGGGCGGCGATGCCGGCCGTCCCGAGCGAGATCGCCAGGTCGCCGTCGCGAAGCCCGCCCGAGCCAAGGACGGATGCCTGGTGGTCGGCGATGTCGCCGAGCCACCGCAGATCGACGCCCTCCAGCCTGATCGTCCCCTCCGGCTCGTGCCCCTCCCGCAACCCGGGAAGCTCCCAGCCCTCGAGAGCGTGGAGCTCCTGCAGCGCCGGCGACCAGGTCCGCGTGCCCACGTCCAGCAGCCCGAGCGAGGCCGCGTTCGTGACATGCGTCGCGAAAGGCGCTCCCAGCGCCGTGGCGACGAAGCTCCCGACCGTGTGCACCCTGCCCGGCCTGGCGGCCTGATCCGGGTTCTCTCGCAGCCACGCACCGAGGTTCCCCGCACCGAAGCCCGGACGATGGGCCATGCCGGATGCCGGCCAGCTCTCCGCCCCGTCTTCCACGAGGCGCTCGAGGCGGGTCACGCCCGCCCTGTCGCGTTCGAGGAGCCGGTTGTCCTGCCAGGAGATCATCGGACTGAGCGGGACGCCGACGGCATCCGTCAGCACGGCCGTGTGCATCTGCGTGCTCAGGAGCATCTCGTCGGGAGCCTGATCCGATGCCCGGATGAGGCTCGTCGCGGCGGCGCGGACCGCGGCGACGAGCTCGGCGGCGTCGAACTCGCGCCGACCCCCGATCTCCCGCAGCGCCGGTGTCGGCACGATCGTCTCCGTCAGAACGCTGCCGTCGGCGCGCCTCAGGACCACTCCCTTGATCGCCGTGCTTCCCACGTCGATCAGAAGGCTCGCTCCCCCTCCCGTCATCTCATCAGCTCCGGAAGCCACAGCGAGATGCCCGGGACGAGGATCAGAAGCACCGCGAAGCCGATGAAGATGCCGACGTAGGGCAGCACGCCGCGCAGGATCTCGTTGCTCTTGAGCGTCGTGACCGACTCCAGGATGAACAGCACGAGCCCGACAGGCGGCGTGAACAGCCCGATCAGCAGCGTGAACACGAGCACCACGCCGAAGTGCACCGGGTCGATCGACAGCTGCATCGCGATCGGGAACAGGACCGGCGTCGTGATGAGGATCGCGGATGTCGGCTCCATGACCATGCCGATCACCAGCAGGACCACGAGCATCATCAGCAGGAAGAAGACCGGATCGTCGGTGATGGAGAGGATCAGCTGGCCCAGCGCCTGCGGTACGCGCTCCATGGTGAGGACCCAGCCGAACAGAGCCGATGCCGCGACGAGGAAGAGGATCGTCACCGAGATCGCGAAGGTGTCCTTCAGCGCATGGACGACCTTCCGCATCGGCAGCGAGCGGTAGACGAACACCCCGAGGACGACGAGGAACGCGACCGCGACGGCGGCGGCCTCCGTGGGGGTGAAGATCCCGCCGAGGATCCCGCCGAGGACGATCACCGGCGCGAACAGGATCGGCAGCGCCGAGAGCACCGCGCGCCGGCGTCCGCCAGGGATCCGCGTGGTGTCCACCCACTCGGGATGCCGGCGTGAGACGAGCCAGACCCCGATGAGGAGCACGACCGTCAGCAGCACGGCGGGCACGACCGAGGCGAGGAAGAGAGCGCCGATAGAGACGCCGCTGGCCACGCCGAACATGATCGCGGGGATGCTCGGCGGCATGACCGGAGCGACCAGCGACGAGGCGGCGGTGAGACCGGCCACGAAGGTGTTGGGGTAACCGCGGCGCTGCATCTGCGGCGTGATGACCTTGCCGAGGACGGCGACATCGCTTGCGGCCGATCCGCTCATCCAGGAGAAGCCCAGAGAGGCGAGCACGTTGACGTAGCCGAGGCCGCCGCGCACGCGGCCGACGAGGGCGTGCGCCGCGGTGAAGATGCGCTCGGAGAGCCCGGCGGCGTTGGCGATGCTTCCCACGAGCACGAAGAGCGGGACGGCCAGCAGGGGGAAGCTGTTGAGCGAGGACGTCATCCGCTCCACCGCGGCGGTGAGCGAGAGGTTCGTGGCGAAGGCGATGTACGCGAGCGACGGGATGATCAGCGCGAACGCCACAGGGACGCGCAGCAGGATCAGGAGCAGTGCGATGAGGGCGACGCTGAGGGCGATCATGCGTTTCCTCCTGGGAGGACGAGCTCGGACTCGAGCTCGTCCGGCGCGCGGTTGGGGCCTCCGAGGAGGACGAGGAGGGACTGGAGGACGGCGAGACCGTAGCCGATGACGCCGGCGAGGAAGTAGCCGGCGCGGGGGACATTGCTCGAGCTCGCCGTGACCGAGCCCAGCTTCTCAACGAGTTCCGCGCTCGCGAACGCGAGGAGGACGCCCACCCCGGCGATGAGGATCAGGGAGATCCACTGCGCCCAGCGTCGAGCCGCGAGGGGAAGGAAGTCGGTGGGTGCGGTGACGGTCAGATGGATGCCGCGGCCGACCGCGTATCCGACGCCGAGCATCGTCATCCAGATCATCGCCAGGCGTGCGACCTCTTCCACCCAGAACATCGGCACGGGCAGCACATAGCGCACGACGACCTGGGTGATCAGGAGGAGGGCCATCGCGCTGACGGCGGCGATGCCGAAGCCGCCCTGGATGCGCAGCACGAGCTCGGCGATCCGGCGCACGAAGCGCGCCGGCGCGGGGCCGAGGAGGGGGCGGTCCAGGCCGCCCCCTCCCGGTTCCCCGTCGTTGCGGGAATCAACCATCGGTGTGTCTTCTTACTGGATGTCCTGCAGCGTGCGGTAGATGTCGCCCCAGTCCTCTTCGTACTTCGGGAAGAAGACGTTCGCCGCGCTGTCGCGGAACGCATCCAGGTCGACATCCGTGTTGACCGTGATGGGGCTGTCGGCGGCCTGCCAGGCTTCCAGCAGCTCGGCCTCCTCGTCCAGCGTGCACGAGGTGACACCGTCGCCGAGCGCCTTGCCGGCGGCCAGGACCGCGTCCTGCTGCTCGGACGAGAGGGTCTGCCAGGTGCTCTCGGAGATGACGACCGCCATCATCGCCACGACGTGGCCGGTGAGGTGGACGTAGTCCTGGACCTCGTCGAAGGCCTGGGCCTTGATGACCGGGAGCGGGTTCTCCTGAGCGTCGACGACGCCCTGCTGCAGGCCGAGGTACAGCTCGCTGAAGGCGACCGGTGTCGGGTTGCCGCCCAGTGCGACGCCGTTGTCGAGCCACAGCGGGGCGTCGAGCACGCGCAGCTTGGTGCCGGCCATGTCGGCAGGGGTCGTGACCTGGTGGTTGGAGGTCAGATGACGGGTGCCGTAGTAGCCGGTGCCGATGACGCGCATGCCGTGATCGTCGCGCAGCTCGTCCCAGAGTTCGCCCGCGGCGGGGGACGCGACGGCCTTGCCCATGTGGTCGGCGTCGCGGAACAGGTAGGCGGCATCGAACACCGACAGGGTGTCCAGCCGGGTTCCCAGCTGCGCAGGCGTCGCCCAGGTGATGTCGAGGTTGCCCGAGTCGATCGCGTCGAGCTGCTCCAGGGTGTCGGCGTGGGTCTGCGCCGCGGGGAACAGATCGACCTTGAGGCCGGTGCCCGATCCCTCGAGGCTCTCCTGGAACGTCAGCGCGCCGCACTGGTGCCAGGGCTGCGCCTCGGCGAGGACGTGCGCGAAGGAGAGCGTCTTCTCGGTCGCGGCGGGCGCGCCGCCGTTCTCCCCGGGTCCGTTGTCGGAGGAGCAGCTGCTGAGAGCCAGGGCTCCGACGGCAAGAGTGGACAGAGCAACAAGTGCTGTGTTGCGTTTCATATTCGCTCCTTCGCGAACTCGCGAGGCGGTGTGCCTTCGGTGGGTGTTGCGGCCTCGACGATGCTGTCGTGACGCTCGGGAAGGACGCGGACGTCCTCTGTAGGCAACGATAGAGACAACCAGTCAAGCTGTCAAACAGCCTTACTGCTTGACGTCCGCTAAGATGACTCTCAGGACGTCAAGGAGGCTCCATGGTGGAATACGCCCCTCTCGTCGATGTGCTCGTCGCAGAGATGGAGAAGCGCTTCACCGACGGCGATTACCCGGTCGGCACGAAGCTCCCCAGCGAAGCGCACCTCGCCTCCGAACTCGGCGTCAGCCGTCCGCTGATCCGCGAGATGCTCGCCCGACTGCGCGAACGCGGGTACATCGAGACCCTCAACGGTCGCGGCTCCTTCGTGCGCCCGCGGACACCGGCGCCGATGCTGGACCTGATGCTCAAGAACATCCAGACCGGCGGTCCGGCGACATACACTCCCGACGATCTGTACGCCGTCCGCTCGATGGTCGAAGTCGAGACCGCCCGCATCGCCGCCACGACCGCCGATGACGAGGAGCTCCAGGAGCTGAGCGACCTCGTGCAGAGCATGGCCGCCGCAGAGGACGACCCTGAGTCGTACACGGTGGGCGATGCGAACTTCCACCTCACGATCGCGCGCGCCACGCACAACCCCCTCTTCGCGGCACTGCTCTCCCCCATCATCGATGTCGTCGTCAGCGGCATCTACGACAGCGTCAGCACTTTCCGCGAGGGCATGCGCGGAGGAAACCAGGGACACCGCAAGATCCTGAACGCGCTGCTGGCGCGCGATCCGGATGCCGCGGCATCCGCGATGGCGGAGCACATGGCGTACTCGCGCTCGACCTTCCCCGAGGGAGCGTTCCGACAGGGAAAGCTCAGCGCCGAATCGGAGCACGTGGCCCGCACACCGTAGCCACCGCCGCCGCGTCACACTTCTCGGCGGATGCGGCACCTGCCGATGGCGCATCCGCCGAAAGCGGGGCGAGGCTCAGTGAGTGGGCGCCGTCGCCTGGAGCACCCGCAGGATGTCGTCCACGCGCTCCTTGGCATCGCCGAAGAGCATCTGCGCGTTCTCGCGGAAGAACAGCGGGTTCTGCACACCCGCGTAGCCGGAGGCCATCGAGCGCTTGAAGACGATGACGTTGCGCGCCTCCCACACCCGCAGCACCGGCATGCCCGCGATGGGCGAACCCGGATCCTCGGCGGCGGCCGGGTTCACCGTGTCGTTCGCGCCGATGACGAGCACGACGTCGGTCTCCGCCAGGTCGTCGTTGATCTCGTCCATCTCCAGGACGATGTCGTAGGGCACCTTCGCCTCGGCCAGGAGCACGT
>CAYOTY010000041.1:0-1935 GCA_964406995.1 uncultured Microbacterium sp. | reverse complement strand
TGACCGGGCAGGCGACCGGCGACCGGGTGGATGCCGAAGCGCACATCCACTCCGCGATCGCGCAGTCTCTGGGTGAGCTCGGCGACCGGGTACTGCGCCTGGGCGACGGCCATGCCGTAGCCGGGGGTGATGACGACGCTCGACGCGCCCGCCAGCATGTCCGCCACCGATTCGGCGTCGATCTCGCGGTGCTCGCCGTGATCGACGTCGTCGCCCTTGGGCGCCTCGATGCCGAATCCGCCGGCGATCACCGAGAGGAAGGAGCGGTTCATCGCCTTGCACATGATGTACGAGAGGTACGCACCCGAGGAGCCGACGAGGGCACCGGTGACGATGAGGAGGTCGTTGTTGAGGAGGAAGCCGGCCGCCGCCGCCGCCCAGCCGGAGTAGCTGTTGAGCATCGAGACGACCACGGGCATGTCGCCGCCGCCGATCGAGGCGACCAGGTGCCAGCCGAGGGCGAGCGAGAGCACCGTGACGGTGATCAGCAGCCACAGCTGCGAGTCGATCACGTACCAGACGGTCAGGCCCAGGAAGACGACGATCGCGCCGAGGTTGAGGATGTTCTTGCCCGGCAGCACCAGAGGCTTGGAGGAGATCCGCGCCGAGAGCTTCAGGAAGGCGACGATGGAGCCCGTGAAGGTCACGCCGCCGATGAAGATCCCGATGAAGACCTCGGCGTGGTGGATGTCGGCGAGCGCGCCGGTGAGACCGGGGCTGTGCAGGTGGCCGTTCCAGCCGACGAGCACGGCGGCCAGCCCGACGAAGCTGTGGAGCAGGGCGATGAGCTCGGGCATCCCGGTCATCTCCACCTTGCGCGCCCGCCAGAGGCCGATCGCCGCACCGACGACCATCGCGACGACGAGGAGCGTGAGCCCGAGCACCGCCTGCGGCTGGCCCCACGCGCCCTGGATCGTGACCCAGATCGTGGCGGCGAGTGCGATCGCCATGCCGACGATGCCGTAGGTGACGCCGACCCGAGACGACTCGTGGCGGCTGAGCCCGGACAGGCTCATGATGAACAGCAGGGCCGCGACGATGTAGGCGGCGGTGGCGACGGACGCCGAGATCTCGACCGCGCTCATCGGCGGGCTCCCTTCTGATCGGCGGCGGGGCCGCCTCTGGAGAACATCCTCAGCATCCTTCGAGTGACCGCGAAGCCTCCGAAGACGTTGATCGATGCGACGAGGATCGCCACGGCGGAGAGGATCTGCACGAGCAGATCGTCGGTGGTGACCTGCACGATGGCGCCGACGATGATGATGCCGCTGATCGCGTTGGTCACGCTCATGAGCGGGGTGTGCAGCGCGTGGGCGACCTTGCTGATCACGTAGAAGCCGACGACGACCGAGAGCATGAGCACCGTGAAGTGCTGCGGCAGGGGCGGCGGGGCGAAGGCGTTGATGAGGAAGAGCGCCAGGATGCCGGAGGCCAGCAGAGCCGTCTTCCTGCCCGCCGAGAGCGTCTTCTTCTCAGGCCTGGCCCCTGAGCCTGTCGAAGGGTCTGCGGATGCCGCGGCCTGCGGCGCCGCCGACACCTGCACCGGGGGCGGCGGCCAGGTCTCCTCGCCATCGCGGACGACCGTGACCGAGCGCTGCACGATGTCGTCGAAGTCGAGGGTGAGCTGCCCGTCCTTGGCGGGGGTGAGGAGCTTGAGCAGGTTCACGAGGTTCGTGCCATAGAGCTGCGAGGCCTGTGCGGGAAGGCGCCCGGCGAGGTCGGTGTAGCCGAGGATGATCACGCCGTTCGCAGTGACCGTCTTCTCTCCGGCGACCGAGCCCTCGACGTTCCCGCCGGTGCCGGCGGCCATGTCGACGATGACGCTGCCGGGCTTCATGCTCGCGACATCCGCCGCGGTGAGCAGGCGCGGGGCGGCACGCCCCGGGATCTGCGCGGTGGTGATGATGATGTCGACGTCGGCGGCCTGCTCTGAGT
>CAYOTY010000040.1:19222-21306 GCA_964406995.1 uncultured Microbacterium sp. | reverse complement strand
AACCTCATCGAGGCGGTCAAGGGCTACGCCGCGCACGAGAAGGCCGTCTTCGAGAGCGTGACCCGCGCCCGTGCCGAGACGCTGAACGCCGGAGGCCCCGCCGAGGCGGGGATCGCCGAGGGCCATCTGCAGCAGGCGCTGCGCACCCTCTTCGCCGTCGCCGAGGCCTACCCGCAGCTGCAGGCGAGCCAGAACTTCCTCCAGCTGCAGTCCTCGCTGGTCGACACCGAAGACAAGATCCAGGCCGCGCGCCGCTTCTACAACGGCGGGGTGCGCGAGCTGAACACGAAGATCAAGGTCTTCCCGAACAACCTGTTCGCCCGCGGGCTCGGCTTCACCGAGCGCGAGTTCTTCGAGGTGGCCGACGGTGCCGCGATCGCCGAGCCGCCGCGCGTGCAGTTCTGATCAGGTGATATGAGCGAGGAGAAGCGCTCCCGTTTCCGGGAGCTCATGCAGCAGCGGACGGTGACGTCCACCACCGACACCGCCGTGCCCCCGGCCCTGCAGATCACGGCCAGCTATGCCTGGCGGTTCATCGTCCTGGCAGGGGCCGCCGCGATCGTGGTCTGGCTGGTCATGCAGCTCAAGCTCCTCGTCGTGCCGATCCTGGTGGCGCTGCTCTTCGTGGCGCTGCTCACCCCGATCTTCGATCTGATGCTGCGGGTGCACTTCCCGCGCTGGCTCGCCGTGGTCACCTCGGTACTGGGGACGATCGCCGTCGTCACGGGGCTGTTCTGGCTGGTGGGCTGGCAGATCGCCCGGGAGTGGCCCGACGTGCGCGAGCGCTCCATCGAGGCGTACTACAGCTTCCGCGACTTCCTGATCGAAGGCCCGCTGCATCTGTCGGAGGAGCAGATCACTGCGTGGTTCGACGAAGGGCTGCGGCTGCTGCAGGACCAGTCCCAGTGGCTGTGGACCGGGGCTCTGGCGATCGGCTCGACCACGGGTCAGATCGTCACCGGCGCGCTGCTGGTGCTGTTCATCCTGATCTGCTTCCTCGCCGACGGCGCGGGCATCTGGCGCTGGACGCTGAAGCTGTTCCCCCGGATCTCCCGCCCCGCCGTGCACGTGGCCGCGACCAACGGCTGGAGCACGGTCATCAACTATGCGCGCACGCAGCTGCTGGTGGCCACCATCGACGCCATCGGCATCGCCGTGGGCGCGTGGCTTCTGAACGTGCCCCTGGCGATCCCCATCGGCGTGCTCGTCTTCCTCGGCTCCTTCGTGCCCTTCGTCGGTGCCGTGCTCACCGGCGCGCTCGCCGTCTTCCTCGCCCTGGTCTACAACGGGCCGTGGATCGCGCTGTGGATGCTGGTCGTGGTCCTGGCCGTGCAGCAGCTGGAGGGACAGATCCTCCAGCCCCTGCTGATGGGCTCGGCCGTCAAGGTGCACCCCCTGGCGATCGTCCTCGTCGTCACCGGCGGCGCGATGGTCGCGGGCATCGCCGGCGCGGTCTTCGCCGTGCCCCTGGCCGCCTTCGTGAACGTGGTGGCGGTGACTCTCAGCACCGGCTCCTGGCGCACCGGGAAGGTGCCCGAAGGGGAGTTCATCTGGCAGACCGTTCCTCGTGAGGTCAGACGGAGGCACACATGACCACAGCGCCCGATCTCGCAGAGTTCGAGAGCGCGGCGCGGGGACTGGCGGGAGTGATCTCGCATACCCCGACGCTGCCCTCTCGCGCTCTCTCCGACCTGCTGGGCTCGCCCGTGCTGCTGAAGATGGAGAATCTCCAGCGCACCGGTTCCTTCAAGATCCGCGGTGCGGCGCACCGGCTGTCGCGGCTGACCGAGGAGGAGCGCTCACGGGGCGTGGTGGCGGCATCCGCCGGCAACCACGCGCAGGGCGTGGCGCTGGCGGCGCAGGCGCTCGGGATCCCCGCGACGATCTTCATGCCGCTGGGGGTTCCCGTGCCCAAGCTCCTGGCGACCCGCGACTACGGCGCCGAGGTGGTGCTGGAGGGCGAGACGGTGGCGACCTCGCTGCGTCTGGCCGCCGATTTCTCCGAGCGCACCGGAGCCGTGCTCATCCACCCCTTCGACCACCGCGACATCGTGGTGGGCCAGGGGACGCTCGGCCTGGAGCTG
>CAYOTY010000040.1:0-19212 GCA_964406995.1 uncultured Microbacterium sp. | reverse complement strand
CCGGATGTCGACACGATCCTCGTCGGCATCGGCGGCGGCGGGCTCATCGCGGGCATCGCGGCGGCGGCGAAGGCGAAGGCGGCGGTCGCCGGACGGACGATCCGAGTGATCGGCGTGCAGGCGGAGAATGCGGCGGCGGTGCCCCCGTCACTGCAGGCCGGTCACCCGGTCGAGATCGAGACGCAGCCGACGATCGCGGACGGCATCCTGGTGGCCCGCCCCGGCGATGTGCCCTTCGAGCTGATCGAGGAGCTCGTCGACGAGGTCGTCACCGTCTCCGACGACGACATCGCCCGCGCGATCCTCACGATGCTCGAGCAGTCGCGCGTCGTGGTCGAGCCGGCGGGTGCCGTCGGCGTGGCGGCCATCCTCGCAGGCAAGGTGCGCGACTCGGGGGAGACGCTGTGCGTGCTCTCCGGAGGCAACATCGACCCGCTGCTGCTGCAGCGCGTGGTGGCGCACGGTCTTGCGGCATCCGGTCGCTACCTCACGATCCGCATCCCGCTGCCGGACCGCCCCGGCCAGCTCGCCCGGGTGTCCGCGCTCGTCTCCCAGGCGGGGGCGAACGTCATGGAGGTGCTGCACACCCGCCACGGGCAGGGGCTGCAGATCAGCGAGGTGATCCTGCAGCTGAGCATCGAGACGCGCGGCGCCGAGCACACCGAGCTGACGCTCGACACCCTCCGCCGGGCAGGCTTCGATCCGGTGGTCGTTCCGGACTGACTCCGCGCGGAGGCTCCGGATGCCGGCGAGTCTTCCGCCGTAGCCGGATCCGTGCACACGTCAGGCGATTGCGGAGATGCCGTCGACGCGGCGCCGGACGCGGGGTCCTCGCACGACGACGAAGACGAAGAGGGCGCCGAGCGCTGCGGCGCCCACCCACATCGACTGCTGCCAGCCGGTGACGAATGCATCGTGAGCCGCAGCGACGAGATGCTCGGCGTACGGCCCCTCCGCCGCGACGGCGCCGGCGACGCCGTTGCGGACGGTCTCGGCGACGCTGTCGGGAACGCCCTCCAGGAGCGGCGTGATCGCGGTCCGGTAGCCGGAGGCGAGGAGTCCTCCGAGGAGAGCGATGCCGAGGGCGGCACCGAGCTCCCGGGTGAGATCGTTGACCGCTGAGGCCACGCCCTGCTGCTCCAGTGGAAGTGCGGAGGTGATTGCCTCTGTGGACGGAGTCATCGCCAGTCCGGATCCGAGACCGAGTGCGATGAGTCCGGGCAACACTGCGAGATAGCCGCCGCTCGCGGACACGAAGATCGCCATGAGCACGAGCCCGACGGCTGCGACGGCGACTCCGGAGGCCATTGTGACGCGGGCGCCGACACGCAGTGCGATGCGAGGCGCAAGGCCGGAGGTGAGCATCATGAGCAGCGCCATCGGCATGAGCCCGAGAGTCGACAGAAGGCCGCTCCATCCGAGGACGACTTGGAAGAAGGGGTAGAGCATGAGCGCCACACCCGCCTGTACGCCGAACAGCACGAGGAGCAGCATCGAGCCGCTCGAGAGACCGCGGGTGCGGAAGAAACGCACGTCCAGCAGAGGCGCGGGTGTGCGCAGCTCCCAGAGGATGAAGAAGACTGTCGCGAGCACGGCCGTGGCGAGGACGGCGAGGGTCGCGGGAGAGTTCCAGCCGAGTGCGGGGGCTTCGTGAAGCGCGAACGTGAAGCCGACGGTCGCGAGGATGGATGTGAGCGTGCCGACGAGATCGAAGCGGCGTGCGGCGGATTCGCGGGAGTTGGGCACGGCGCGCACGGCGATCATCGCCGAGGCGACGACGAGCGCGACCGGAAGGGTGAAGAGCCAGCGCCAGGTCGCGACGTCCACGAGGAGCGCCGACAGGTACATCCCGATGATCCCGCCGCCTGCCGCGACCGCCGTCCATACTCCGATCGCCTTCGAGCGCTCCTGATCGGGGAAGGATGCGGTGATGACCGAGAGCGTCACCGGCATGATCATCGCGGCGCCGACACCGCTGAGGATGCGTGCGGCGATCATGACCTCGGTGCCGGGTGCGAACGCGGCCGCGATATTCGCGATGCCGAAGAGGAGCAGGCCCGCGAGGAGCACGGGCTTGCGTCCCCAGCGGTCACCGGCGGCGCCGAGTGGAAGCAGCAGGGCGGCGAGGGTCAGCGTATAGGCATTGATCATCCACAGCACGTCTGACTGGGAGGCGCCGAAGGCGAGTGCGAGCTGAGGCTGGGCGACGTTCAAGCCCGATACGGATGCAACGACGGCCATGAGCGCGATGCACGAGGCGAGGAGGATCGCGCGTCGCCTGCGGGGATCCTCGATGACGGTCACTGCGTGGTCGGTGGTCGGATCGATGCTCATCGGTTCCTCCTCTTCGGCGACTTCCGGGCGCGCACGACGACGTCGCGAAGCTGCACCGTGTCG
This sequence comes from uncultured Microbacterium sp., assembly GCA_964406995.1. GTDB lineage: Bacteria > Actinomycetota > Actinomycetes > Actinomycetales > Microbacteriaceae > Microbacterium. Next base: position 16,815 of record CAYOTY010000040.1, on the reverse strand, counting down.
CCGTGGGGCGTCAGCGCGTTCCGAGCGACGTGCCGCGATGTCTCGACGCGCCAGCTGACGGGATCCAGCAGTGCGGTGATCAGGTCGCCTGTGACGGCCGGCTGCTCGGCGTGTGCGGAGCCGCCGCCCGGGGAGGGGAGATGGCCGACGACCAGCAGTCTCCCTCCCGGGTTCACCCACTCGGCCAGCCGGCGATAGAAGTCCAGCTGCGGAATCGACGGATGCGTGTAGCAGGTGACCACCAGATCCCACTGCCGCCGAGGCTCCCACGAGCCGAGATCCACGTGCGTCCATGCCACCCGTTCCGCGGTCATGCTCTGCTGAGCGCGCCGGTCGGCTTCCGCGAGTGCGCTGCGGGAGATGTCTGCACCAGTGACCCGCCAGCCGTGCTCGGCGAGCCACAGACTCTCCGTCCCGATGCCGCACCCGGCATCCAGCGCTGTTCCCGGGGGAAGGTCGCCGGTCTCGCGCTGAACATGAGGATTCACGCTCGTGCGGGTGCCCTGAGCGGCGGTCCAGTGCGCATCCCAGTACGGCTCGTCGAATGTCTGGCCGGTCATCGTGTCCCTTTCTGGCTGATGTTCCCTTCCAGAGTGACCTTTGAGCATCCAATATGGCAATTTATTTTGCTGAATGGCAAAATAGAGAGATGAACGAAGCGATCGGCCACACTCTCGACTCCGTCGGTCAGAGGCTCAAGCACCTGAGGCTTCGCCGGGACGTCACCCTCATCGACCTCGCGCAGGCGACGGGCGTCTCCACCAGCACCCTCTCGCGTCTGGAAGCCGGCCTGCGCCGCCCGACGCTGGAGCAGCTCCTGCCCCTCGCCGGCTTCTACGGCGTCACGCTCGACTCTCTCGTGAACGCACCGCGCACGGCGGATCCGCGCGTCGATCTGCGTCCGCTCGCGTGCGGCGACGGATCAGTGGTCATCCCGCTCACACGCAGACCCGGTGGGATCCAAGCGTTCAAGTTCGTGCTGCCGACCGGCAGCGACGATGCCGGACCCGACCTGCGCTCCCACGAGGGATACGACTGGGCATACGTCCTGAGCGGCACGCTCCGTCTCGTGCTCGGCGATCACGACCTCCGCCTCGAAGCAGGCGAAGCGGCAGAGTTCGACACCCGTACACCGCATTGGTTCGGTGCCACGAGTGCCGGACCGGTCGAATACCTCAGTCTTGTCGGTCGTCAAGGAGAACGCGCGCACGTGCGCGCATCGCAGACCACGGGATGAGGCGGGAGCGTACGGACTAGCCGGTGTAGGTGTCGACGCCGAGGATCTCCACGGCGATCGAGCGGCCGTTGGGCGCCTCGTACGATGCCTTGTCGCCGATCTTCAGCCCGAGGATCGCCTGGCCGAGCGGGCTGGCCTCGCTGTACACGTCGAGGTCGGAGTCGGCGCCGATCTCGCGGCTGCCGAGCAGGAAGACCTCTTCGCCCCCGGCGATGGTCGCGGTGACGACGGTGCCGGGCTCGACGATGCCGCGGCTCTTCGGCGCCTCGCCGACGCGGGCGTTCTTCAGGAGCTGCTGGAGGGTGCGGATACGGGCCTCCTGCTTGCCCTGCTCGTCTTTGGCGGCGTGGTAGCCGCCGTTCTCCTTGAGGTCGCCCTCCTCGCGGGCGGCCTCGATGCGTTTGGCGATCTCGTCACGCCCCACGGTCGAGAGATGCTCGAGCTCGGTGGTGAGGCGGTCGTAGGCCTCCTGCGTGAGGAATGGAACCTGGGTGTCATCGGACACGACGATTCTCCTTCGATCGGGGCCCGCCAGGTGGCGGGGGATATACCAAAACGCCCTGGCGATCGGCCAGGGCGTCGTTCTCTTGGGGCTCAGTCTAGGAGACCCAGCAGCTCTTCACCAAACTGGTCGTCGCGAGAGCGAGCGTGGGGATGCGCTCGGTGAACCCGCGGGTGTGCTCGCCGCTGGCGGGCAGGCGGACGATCTTCCACCCCACGATCGCCTTGGTCTCGTCCAGTGCCTCCAGTGCGCAGTGCACCTCGCGCTGGCGGGGAGCGGTGACGGCGAAGCGCAGCTCCACCGAGTGCTCGTCGATGACCTGGAAGGCGAGATCGTTGGTGTCCACCGAGTCGAGGGTCGAGCCGCCCATCCACCACAGGCCCACCGCGACGACGGCGACCGCGGCGGTGCCGCCGAGCACGGCGGGCCAGCGCCGGGAGCGGCCACGGCCGTAGCGCTCGTCGAGCTCTTGCGGGGTCGTCACGTCTGCGGCATCCGATCGTTAGGCTAGTGCTACAAGGCTACGCGCTCGGCGCAGGAAAGGCGGACACATGCTCTGGATTCTCGCGGAGGCGACGCCGATTCCGATGCCGACGATGACGGTCAACCCCGAGGACGTCTCGCCCGGCCCCGCCGGCTTCATCGCGATCGCCCTGCTGGCCGTCGCCGTCGTGTTCCTGATCTGGGATCTGCTCCGCCGCATCCGCCGCGTCCGCTACCGCGCAGAGGTGGCCGAGGCCCTCGACGCGGAACTGGCCGCGCAGGAGGGGCCGGATGCCGCAGATGCCGCAGAGGGAGACCCCGAGGAGAAGAACCTCAGTTGACGACGCGGCGACGATTCAGAGCTCGTCGCCGGGAACGCGGCTCATACCATTGCCCTTGCAGGCGATGGTCGTCGTGCCCGCGGAGACGTTCTGCCAGTTCCCGTGGACGATGTGCGCGAGCAGCGTGCCCGAGGAGTTGCGGGCTTCGGCCCAGCCGCTCGTGCGTGCGTTGGCGATGGAGCGAATGGTGCCGAAGGCGCTCGTGTTCCAGGTCGAGCATCCGCTGAAAGTGAGCTTCGCCCCGCCGAGATTGGTGCTCCGGTAGGCGCAGATGCGGTTGGTGCTGCACGTCCCCACGCTGAAGGTCGAGAGGGGAGCGATCTCGTACCGGATGCCGAGCTCTTCCCACTCCGCCGTGGTGGGCGAGAGCGCCACGCCGCCGGGGAGGGTGGTCAGAGCCGACTCGATGTCGGGGTGCAGGGGAGGAGAGGACGCGGCCTGCGCTGCGCCGCCGGAGGCGGCGAGGGCGACGGTGAGGATCAGTGTGGCAAGGGTGCGTCTCATGCGCCGCTCCAGTTCGTGTATGACAGTGTGCTTCCGGTGAGGGCCGGTAACTCGTCCTGCGCCCCCGTGTAGATCTCCTCGATCCCGACGATGCGGCCGGATGCCTGCGAGACGAGGACGATGACATCCGTGGTCGGTGTCGTGCGGGAGGTCGCCCGCAGGCCGATGACCTCGCGCCCCTCGCGATCGACGGTGTGCCCTGCGACGTGGAGGTCCCCCTCGGCGATGAGACCGTCGAGCAGGGCGGCATGGTGGGTGTTCGGCAGCGTCCACGTGTTGAGTAGTGTCGTCACTCCGACGGCGAGGTCCGCAGCCCCCTCCGCGCTCGGCCCGCCGGCGAAGACGCGGACGATGCCGGCGAGTTCGGCGGGGCCGGGGGCGGTCATCGCCGGCGCGTCCGGCGGGAACTGTCCGGGGCCGTGTGCGAGTTCGAGGAGGAGGGTTCCCGGGGCGGGTGCTCTCTCTGCGGCGGGATCGTCGGGGAAGGGCTCGCCCGCGACGGTGCGCTGCGTGCCGCTGCCGTCGGCGTTCCATGTCACGGTGGTGATCTGGGGTGCGATGGTCGCGGTGTCGGAGCTTCCGCCGAACTGCAGATCGGCGTACCAGCCGGTGGAGGTCGCCTCCCGGAGCGGTTCGGCCACGCCGGTCCCGTCGGATCCGAGACGCTCCTGCGCCTGGTCCATCACCTCGGCGACGGACTCGGAGACGGGCGTGAACGGGAGCGGCGGCGGCGCATAGGCGGTGGCGGTGGGTGCGTTGCCGATGGGGAGGACGATGAGTGCGATCGCCGCGGCGGCGGCAAGGGCGGCGAGGGGAACGAGTCGTCGTATCGGCTTCGCGATCGGGCGGGTCTGGTTGACGCCGGCCTCGGCGCGAATGCGCCGGAGCACCAGCGCGTCCTCCGGCTGAATCGCATCGGGGACATCGCGGGCGGGATCGATCGTGCGCAGCCGCCGGGCGAGACCATCCTCATCTACTGGCAAGTCGGATCACCTCCGCCGGACGGTCGAGAGCGGCACGAAGACGGGCCTCGGCACGGCTTCGGCGTTTCCACACGGCGGAGATCCGGATGTCGAGGATCGCGGAGATCTCCACCGCGGTCAGATCGTCCCAGTGGACCATCATGAGGATCTCCTGGTCGATCTCCGACAGTTCGCGGACCGCATCCGCGAGCCTGTCGTAGTCCTCCTCTGCCTGGGTTTCGCTCGCCTCCTGTCGCGCATCGTCCATCAGCGCCGACAGGAGGACCCGCTCGCGGCTGCTGCTGCGGTAGATGTCTCCGATCAGATTCCATGCAGTCGTGAGCAGCCACCCGAGATTGATCTCTGCCGTCGCGGCGCGGCGGTATGCGATCGCGAAGCATTCGCTGGCGACATCCTCGGCCATCGCATGGTTCTTGAGGCGGCGCACCGCGAATCTCAGGACCGTCCGGTAGTGGTCGCGGAACAGGTCTTCGATGATCTGCGATACCGCGGAGTCGGAGTTCTTGTTCACCTGCCGCTCCCTCGCCGTCATGCCGTGCGGGTCCGACGGCGCCTGCCGTCAGCGTAGGGCATGACGGCGGAAGGTGAGGAATCCGGTCGCCGGACGATCTGGTCACCAGGCTTCGTTTTCGCTTCGTTATATAACCCGGTCAGGAATCGCTCGTCGTGACAATTCCTCTAGTAACGGCATCACCGACCGGCTCCAGCGTGGGGGCATCGGTGGAGAGGAGCGGGGATGTCTGCACGGCTCGGCACCGGAACCCTGGGTGCGCTTCTGGCGATCGTGATGGCGGTGACCGTGGCCGAACCGGCTATGGCGGACGGGGGAGGCGTCGGACAGAGCGCCCTGACCGTCTCCGATCGGCAGGAGAGGCAGCGCAGTGCCCCCGAGAGCGGTGAGCTGACCGCAGAAGACATCCGGCGTCTGGGAGGGACCCCCGCCGAGCAGAAATCTCTTCCTGCTCCCGAGATGCCCCGGGGTGACTTCGCTCCCCTGCTGGCCGAGCGCGAGGAGCAGTCCGAGCCGGTGCGCGAACCGATCCCGGAACCAGAGAACGTCGAACTGTCGTATGAGGCGGTTCCGATGACCGATGCCGCGGAGCTCGCCGCCCGCGCGGAGGCGCTGCCGGTCGCCGAGCGCGACGAGTTCACCACGAGCTATGCCACGCCGGAGGGCTCTTTCATCCTGCGCTCCTCGGAAGAGCCGCTGAACCTGCAGGACGATCGGGGGCAGTGGCACGAGATCTCCACCGAGCTGGTCGCGACGGAGTCGGGATGGGGGGTGCCGATGCATCCGCTGTCGCCGGAGTTCTCACGGCGTGCCGCCGACGATGCGGCGGTACGGGTCGAGGTCGAGGGGCATGCGGTCACCATGGCGCTCGAGGGGGCCGCTCCGGTTGACGGAGCCGCCAAGACATCTCACGCGCCTGTCACGAAGGGCGTGCAGAATCGGCTGCGGTTCGACCGGGCGCTGCCAGACACTGATCTCGAGTTCGAGATCACGACAGGTGGGGTCAAGGAGACTCTGGTCGTCCATCGAGCGCCGGAGGGCGAAGCCGTCTGGACATGGCACATCGATGCGGGCGATCTGCTGCCGGTGCTCCGAGAGGACCACACCGTCGAATTGCACGACAAGGGCGACCGTGTCATCGCGTTCATCCCGACCCCGGTGGCGTGGGACTCGTCGGGGATCGACGGCGTGCGCTCGGACGCTCTGATGAACCCTTCGGTGACTCTCGATCGGATCGACGGATCGGTCTGGTCGTACACGGTGAGGATCGACGACGAATGGCTCAGGGCGGAGGAGCGGGAGTACCCGCTCTACGTCGACCCGACGATCCAGGTGGGTGCGGCGTACCGGAAGTCGCACAAGACCGGCGGTGCGGTCTACATCAACCAAGCGCATATCGGCAACACCCGTGAGAACAACACCAATCGCTACTGGCACAACTACACCTACTTCAGCACCGGCGCCGGGTACAAGAAGTTCGTCGGCAATGCGCAGATCGCGGTGACATACAACGGGCTCGGCACGACGAACACCTTCTGGGGCGACGTGTACCGTGCCACCGGCGACTGTTACAACTGCCGATCGACGTGGCTTGCGAGCTTCCAGCTCGGTACGGGCACGGCATGGACCACGGGCAATGGCATCGGCACACGGACGGTGCAGTTCTTCAACTCGAACCTCAGTCAGCCGGCGTTCCTGCTCGCCGGATGGGAGGCTTCGGTCTACTCGCACAAGCGCGTCGTCAACCAGTACTACCTGGAGTACTGGAACCATCCGACCCTGGCGCAGTCCGCACCTGCGAACGCCGCCGTCGGCCAATCGCTGACGCCGACGCTGAGCGTCACATCGACGAACTCCTCGCCGTATGCTCCCAGCCAGGCGCATTCCTTCGCGGTGTCGAAGAACGCGAACATGTCGGCGCCGGTATGGGAGTCGGGGTGGATCACTGCCAAGCAGGCGACGGTGCCGGAGGGCAGGCTCGAGCCGGGCACGACCTACTACTGGCAGGCGAAGTACCAGGACGGTCACCACAGCTGGATGGGCCAGTCGACGCTGCTCACCTCGCCGATCCGATCCCTGACCACCCAGCAGGTGCCGCCGACACCGCCGGAGGCGACGGCCACTCCAGGCAACAGCACGGGGCTTCCCGAGACGGTGGTGACGCTCACCCCGACCCTTGAGGTCGAGGCCGTGACCGATCCCGACAACTTCCCCGTCGACGGGGAGGTCACCTACGAGTTCAAGATCGCGACAGGCGCCGACGGGAAGTCGGGTGCCGTGTTCACCTCGGGGATGATCCCCGCCGATCCCGACGGGAAGGCGCGCTGGACCGTGCCCGAGGGCACCCTGCGCGACGGGAACGTCTACTCCTGGATCGTGCAGCCCAGCGACGGGCTGAGCAAGAACACCTTCCCGGCATGGGTGAACAGGATCAAGGTCGATCTCCGCCTGGGTGCGACAGGCCCTTCGCCCTTCGACAGTCTGGGCGCCGTATCGGTCAACCTCGCCAACGGCAATGCGAATCTGACCTTCTCCTCGCCGGTCGTCAACACTCTGGGCGGCCCGATGGGGATGGCCTTCACCTACAACTCGCAAGGCTCGGACATCACTCACCGAGGACTCGTCGGCTCCTACTACGACGGGCGGGATCTGGCCGGCAACGTGCCGACGACGCCGGCCGGCTACACCTTCGGGAAAGACCCCGCTGATGGTGCGCACCGACTCGGCGCTCTCCTTCGACTGGGGTGCGGGTTCGCCGGGGCCTGCCCTGACGAACGATCACTTCATGGCGCAGTGGTCCGGGTTCGTCCGAGTGCCGCATGCCTCGTCTCAGTGGCGGTTCGGCGTGCGGCATGATGACGGCGTCCGCCTGCGGGTGAACGGCGTGACCGTGCTGGACAAGTGGGTCAACAGCATGAGCGGCGTCGAGTGGACCGGCAACGTCAATATGACCGGTGAGCAGGTGTCCATCCAGCTCGACTACTACGAGGCGGCAGGTAACGCCTATGTGGAACTCTGGGCCGACGATCTCGCCGACAGCGAGGGACCGGTGATCGTGCCGGCATCCTGGCTGAACACGCAGCGCACGACGATGCGCGAGGGGTGGGGGACATCGACCCCGATCGCCGGCGACGCCACCGCGTGGACCAGGGCGGCGATCGAGCCGCAGGCGGTTGTGCTCACAGACATCACGGGTTCGACTCACACTCACCTCCGGACGGCGAGCGGCGGCTACACGCCCCCTGCGGGCGAGTACGGCATCGTCTCCCTCGACTCTCTGGGCCGGGTCATCTACACGGATGAGGACGGCACCGTCTACCAGTTCGCGGCGAACGGTCTCGTGGAGTCGGCGACACCGGTCGGCGATGCGCAGAAGCCGGCGAGCCCGCTCACGATCTACAACAACGACGGCACCGTGAAGGAGATCGTCGATCCGCTCTCGAAAGACGGATCGACCTATCACCGCAAGATCTCCTTCGTCTATCAGAACGCCGCGCAGACGGTGTGTCCGACCCTCCCTCCGAGTCACTATCCGGCGAGGGCGGGGTCGCTGTGCCAGATCGTCTACCCGGCGACCGATTCGGATCCGTCTCCGACGACCAATCTGTACTACAGCGGCGGGCAGCTCTGGATCGTCGAAGACCCGGGGTACGAGCGCACGGTGTTCCAGTACGACCTGAACGGGCAGCTGATAACCGTGCAGGACCCTACCTCGGTGGAGCACGATCTCGCTCAGCCCGGCCCCAGCCCATATGGTCCTGCCTGGACCGAGCTCTCCTACGCCGACGGCCGAATCAGCTCCGTGGCGCTTCCCTCGCCGGATGGCGGCCCGACGCCGCAGATGAAGAAGAACTACGCGTACAACCCCGCTTCGGGAAGCAGCACGGTCACCGTTCACGGAGTGGCGAACTCCACAAGCACCGTCACCTATGACGCGACCTGGCGGCAGAAGTCGGTGACCAGCCCGCTCGGTGTGAGCTCCACGCAGTTCTGGGACGAGACGAAGGACCTCGTGCTGTCGACGACGAGCTCGGTCGGACTGACCTCGACGACCGTCTACGACCCGGCGACCGACCGCGCCACCGACAGCTACGGCCCGGCGCCGGCGGCCTGCTTCCAGTCCAGCGGGCATCCGGTCGCGAATCCCGTCGGAACGTCAGGATGCGGGATCGTGCCCGCACACACGTCGACGGTCTATGACGGCGGGCTCAAAGGCCTGCAGGCGGCCTTCTACAACAACCGGACTCTCAGCGGCAAGCCTGCGCTCATCGGATTCGGCATCGGCGGCCCCGACGGCGCGGTCGATCGCAACTGGGGTGCGGCTTCGCCGGGGGCGGGCATCGGCACCGACAACTGGTCGCTGCGGCTGACCGGGCTCATCACCTTCCCCGAGGCCGGGCAGTACACGATGGTGACCAACAGCGATGACGGTGCCCGGGTCTGGGTCGGCGACACCCTGCTCGTCGACAAGTGGGCGACGGGCGCCGCCGAGCAGGTCGGAGCGCCGATCACGGTCATGGCGGGCGAGACGAGGCGCATCCGCGTCGAGTACCGGGAGGACACGGCCAATGCGCTGCTGCAGCTGAAGTGGCGCACGCCGTCTTCGGGAACGACGGCGACGGTCGTTCCCGGCTCCGTGCTGCGCCCCGACTACGGGCTGGTGACCCAGACGACCGTCGATGACTCGACGAGCCTCGTGGGAGCGGCGCCGGCGATCACGGCCTCGTTCGACTTCCCGCATCCGTGGCTCGGGCAGGCGACGTCCTCGACGATCGATCCCGGCGGACTCGGCATCACCACGGAGGTCTCCTTCGAACAGCCGGGTGGTGCGGGCTGGCTGCGACGCCTCACCCGTACCCTGCCCGCTGCGACGGTGAGCGGCGCCCCGACGACCGCTGCCACCACGACGGCGTACTACGGTGATCTGGAGACGGCGCCCACCGGCCAGGACTGTGTGGCCGCGGGTACCCGTCAATACGGATTCGCTCGTTCTGTCACGGGGCCGACACCCGCCTCGGGGAGCGCCGTGGTCACCGAGTTCGTCTACGACGCGTGGGGGCGCATCGCCGGAACCCGTGTCTCGGGCGACAGCGACTGGTCGTGCACGCTCTACGATTCGCGGGGGCGCGTGTACGAGCAGACGCTGCAGGAGGCCGCGGGCGAACGGACGATCACGACCTCCTATTCGGTGTGGGAGTCGACGGTCGTGGACGGCATCCCCGGGATGAAGGTCACGGTCACCGACTCGGCACTCACCAGCACCTCGTCGGGCGGTGTGATCACGACGCACACCGACTTGATCGGCCGAGTGGTCTCGTACTCGGATGTATGGAAGACGGTCACGGCGCCCGAGTACGACCCCGCATCGGGGCGTGTGACGAGCGTGACGACCACGCCGGACGGCGGTAGCGCCTCCACGACGGAGTACGAGTACGACGCGGACGGGAAGGTGCTGTCGGTCACGATCGATTCGACCCTGTACGCGGAGGTCTCCTACGACACGCTGCAACGTCTTGCGGGCGTCGAATACAACGGCGGGGCGGAGCTGACCGGGATCGTGCGCGACCCTGCGCAGCGGACGATCGGACACGAGTGGGATCTGCCGGCGTCGGCGGCGATCGTTGAGGAGCTGGTGCGTTCGCAGTCGGGGAGGATCGTCGGGCATTCGATCACCCGGGGTGCGTCGGAGTTCGTCTCCTCGTACGGGTATGACGCGGCGGGCCGGTTGGTGTCGGCGTCGATCCCGGGGCACGAGCTGAGCTACCAGTTCGCGTCCTCGGGCGGATGCGGCCCGAACACGAGTGCGGGCCTGTCGGGGAACCGTACCGGCATGACCGATGTGTGGACGGCACCGGGGGGACCGGAGGTGCCGACATCGACGTCGTATTGCTATGACTGGGCGGATCGGCTGCTGTCGACGTCTGTAACGAACCCGATTCCCGGGGCTCACGATGTCGCCGATGGGCTGTCGGCCTCGGATATCGCCTATGACGTGCGGGGGAACACCACAAAGCTGGGTGGTTCGACGTTCGCCTATGACGCGCGGGGTCGTCATCTCTCGACGACGCATGCGGATGGGACGGTGGTGTCGAACCTGCGGGACGCGACGGGGCGGATCGTCTCGCGTACGACCGATCCTGCCGGGTCGGCGCCGGCGGTGGTGACGAAGTACCTGTACGTCGGTGATTCGGACATGCCGTGGGGGACGGTGAAGGACAGCACCTTGTCGGTGACGCATTCGTTGCCGGGTGGGGCGAGTGTGGTGGTGACCGGGTCGGCGAAGCGGTGGTCGTATCCGTCGCTGCTGGGACACACCCTGACCACCGGGGACGGGGCTTCGACCGAGCCGGGTGTGGGGTTGTATGACCCGTTCGGACAGAAGCTGGACCCGGTGACTCTGGCGATCGGGACGGTGAGTTCTGATTTGCAGTCGGATGCGCAGGACCGTACCGGGTGGCATCAGGAGGGGTTCAAGACGACGGATACCGCGGGCGGGGTCGCGGTCACCGAGATGGGGGCGAGGCTTTACGTCGCGGCGTTGGGCAGGTTTCTGCAGGTCGACCCGGTCGAGGGCGGAGTGGACAACGACTACGTTTGGCCCACCGACCCGATCAACGCACACGACCTCAGCGGGGAGGCTGCGATACTGCTCATTCCGCTAATCATCATTGCGGCGATCATAGTGATCGCGGCAATAGCGGCAGTGATAATCCTTCATGAGCAAGGAATCTTGGTTCCACCAACATCGGTATCAATGCCGCAGTTTGCCATGCCGCGTTCGCCGATCGTTCCTCAACGCCTTCCTGTCTTGGGCGCGGCCGGAGGAGCTGTGGTGATCGGCGGCATAATGGAGATGGCGCATCGGAAGAAGCAGCCTGCTAGGAACAAGGATCGAGACGGCCATCGCACAACAGCGAACGGGAAATCTGGCTCCGACAAGCACACAGCTGCACAAGGGCACGGAGGGCGGCCCAAGCCGAACTTCAAGCAGAATCCGAACAAGAATCGTAATCAGATGATCGTGATTCCTGGAGGGAGATTCGCTATATGAGCAAGAAGCTGCGTGCTGCTGACCGGTTTGATGCAGCCATTGCTAGCGGTGATTTCCATGCTGCCATCGAGACGCTGAAGGCACTGCGCGTAGGTGACGGGAACTCACTGGAACCAGCTTTGAATGCTGAACAAATTTCGCTGATACTGAGTGCAGCATCACCCGCGCAGGCGCTTTATCTGTTCGGCACAGCAGTCTGGAGTATGGATGGCTATGAACTGCTTGGCCTGAAGATTTTGATAGATGCTGCTGCACATGGATCTGAAGCTGCGGTATCGGCAGTTGGTGAAGGGCTCTCGTGGCTAGGGATGCCGGAACATGCTATCGAGTGGCTCGAAAGAGCATGGGACGCTGCATCCGATCGCAAAACGTGGATCGGTGGGCTGCTGGGTGAGTCCCTGCAGGCAACCGATCAGCACGACGAGCGGGTGCTTGCTCTGCTTGAGCGTGCAGCGGAGGAGGATGATAGCTTCGGGGTTTCATTCGCGATCGAACTGTGTGAATTCGGGGAGCTGGAGCAGGCTCGTAGTTGTCTAGAGGGTCTCACGGAACGCGGTGTGTACGGGGCGGCTATCAAGCTCGGGAATCTTCTGGTGGACGAGCTAGATGACCCGGTTGGCGCCGAGCGTGCATATCGAGCCGGAGTCCGGCAAGGTGACGGTCACAGCGCCTACAACCTCGGTGTGCTTCTGCAGAAGCAGGGCAGGCGATCAGAAGCCGATGATGCATTCAGGGAAGCACTCCAATTGGGTGACTACACGGAACCACCGGCAGATGATGCGCAACCTGAAGAAGCATGCAATTGATGACTCGAGCTATTCAGTTCTTCTATGCGGGACAGGCGCGCCGAGGCTGATGGGACGAAGTCTGAGCGGCTACGTGGGTTCTGGAGATACGCCGGTATACGTATAGAGATCACGGCGGTGGAGGAGGGCTTGTGCGCTACGTATGAGTAGACGACGGTATTGGCGCGCTTGCGCGTATCGCTGCATGATCGTGATGCCGGGGACGATCTTGGTCGTCTTAGTCCTTGAACCGCTGCTGATCGGGTGGCGGCCGGTATGGGCGTACGTTCTTGGGTTCGCCGTTGTTACTGCACTGCTGATCCTGGTTCTCTGGGTGGAGAGGATCGTGGAGCGTCGTGATCTCAGACGGCGACCTGCCCGGACGTTGGATACCGACAGGACAGGTAGGCGATCTTCTCCCAGCGGAGGCGATGTTGAAGATTAACGACTTGCTTGCCATGGCACCCAGTCTCCGGGGGTTCCCCACGATGCTGGAGATGAATCCTATGATCGAGGATGATGCGCTCCAGGAAGCACAGATCCTTGATGTTCGGTTCGATGCTCTCGCTGGGGTCATGGGGGTGATCTTTGAGCTCCGGCAGGCGCTTCAGTTGCGGGATGCGAACACCGGAGTCTTGGTAACTAGAGGTGTTCGTGAACTGACGTGGTCCGGTCCCGCTCGGGATACAGCCCTCACCGCATGGTCTGTCGGGAGTTCGATCCCACATGCAAACGAGCGGTTGTTCACCCTGAATCTGGTGATGTGGCCTTATCCCGGAGCTCGGCTGTCGGTGATGGCTGAGAGCGCTGCATTCTTCATTGGCGACGTGGTGGGGCTTTCTGAGGCGCCGCCTGACTACAGCGGCCGTGACCGCGTGTCTGTCGCCGGAGGAGTGGCCACTTGGGAGTCACAATTCGAGCTTGTCGGGGTCAGCTTTCTCGACTCGGATAAGTAAGTATGAAACGACGCATGGGGACCTACCGGACCTCGGTGCCTATAGACCATCGACGAGATCTTTGATCCCGACTACCAGTGATTCCTCGATACGGCACGAGAACGAGTCTCGATCGATTCGCCTGTCAACGTTCTGCCAGGCAGAAGGCGCGACCGCTAAGCCCCCAGCGACGGCGAGAGCGGGTTCAGGGCGATGAGGAGGCACGCGGTCCAGTGGCAGAGGAACGCCAGCACCGTGCAGACGTGGAAGATCTCGTGGAAGCCGAAGTGGCCCGGCCACGGGTTGGGCTTCTTCATCGCGTAGATCACCGCGCCCACCGTGTACAGCAGGCCCCCGACGACGACCAGCACCATCATCGCCACGCTCGCGTTGAGCAGATCCACGATGTACATCACCGCGGCCCAGCCGAGCAGCAGGTACAGCGCCACGTACAGCCAGCGCGGCGCGTTCAGCCAGAACACTCGGAACAGGATGCCGAGCAGCGCCCCGCCCCACACCACGCTCAGCAGGATCGTGCCCTTCTGCGGCGGCAGGCCCAGCACCGAGATCGGGGTGTAGGTGCCCGCGATCAGCAGCATGATGTTGGCGTGATCGATGCGCTTGAGGGTCTTCTTGACCTTCGGGCTCCAGTCGAAGCGATGGTAGACGGCCGAGTTGCCGAACAGCAGCAGGGAACTGGCCATGAACACCGCCGCCGCCCACTTCGCCGCCGCGCCGTCGGCGAAGACGATCAGCAGCACGCCGCCGGCGATCGCCACGGGGAAGGTGCCCGCGTGGATCCATCCGCGCCAGGTCGGCTTCAGCTCGACCTCGGCATCCTTCCGCGCGGCATCCAGCAGCGGGAGCTGCGGCATCGGAACCGACTCTGTCTGCGGCGAAGGGTTCTCGGAGGTCACCCTCACACTCTAAGCTTCGTTCCATTCCCTCCCGCGTACGTAAGCACTCGGCCCGCTGCCAGTCAGCGGCGCGGGCAGGGCGGTAGCGTAGGCGTGTGAACGCACGAACCAGCACCGGGCGCGGCCCGCTGTACCGCCTCTACGGCAAGCGCCTGCAGCGCCGGATCGATGCGGCATCCGTTCCCGGGCACGTCGCCATGATGATCGATGGCAACCGGCGCTGGGCCCGCCAGCTCGGCTACGACTCCGCTGCCGACGGGCACCGCGCCGGCGCCGCGAAGATGCGGGAGTTCCTCGGCTGGTGCGATGAGCTCGGCATCGGCGTCGTCTCCCTCTACCTCCTCTCCAGCGACAACCTGCGCAAGCGCGAGGCCGCCGAGCTCTCCGACCTCATCGAGATCATCGCCGAGCTCGCCGATGCCCTCTCCCGCGAGGGGAACTGGCGCGTCAAGCACGTCGGGCGCGCCGAGATCCTTCCCCCGGAGCTGGCGCGGGTGCTCTCGGATGCCGAGACCCGCACCGCCGGTCACACGGGCCTCCACGTCAACCTCGCCGTCGGCTACGGCGGACGCAACGAGATCGTCGACGCGGTGCGCAGCATCATCGGCGCCCACGAGGCATCCGGGGGCACTCTCGAAGATCTCGCCGCGCACCTGACACCCGAGATGATCGGCGAGCACCTCTACACCGGCGGCCAGCCCGACCCCGATCTCGTCATCCGCACCAGCGGCGAGCAGCGGCTCAGCGACTTTCTTCTCTGGCAGAGCGCCCACAGCGAGTTCTACTTCGTCGAGGCGCTCGGGCCCGACCTCCGTCACGTCGATTTCCTCCGCGCGATCCGCGACTACGCCGACCGCGACCGCCGCTTCGGCCGCTGAGCCCACCCGCGTGCGGGTTCATGCCACAATGGCGCGATGGGGAGCTTTGACGACTATCTGGCCGGCTTCGGCGGCAATCCCGGATTCCTGAACTGGGCGGCCTTCGCGCCGCTGTCGGCGACCGTCCTGAGCGAGGTCGCCGCGGATGCCGAGATGCTCACCACCGGCAGGCCCGCCGCCTTCACCCTGAGCGAGGAGCGCATCGACCAGGCACGCGGCCATATCGCGGCCCTCCTCGGGCTCCCCGAGGGCGGCGCACGTCTGGACGAGGTCACGCTGCAGCCCTCGACCACGCACGGCCTCATGCACGCCTTCTACGGGCTGCGGGGCACCGTGCTGGCCTCGCCCGCCGAGTTCCCCAGCGTGCCGGTCACCCTCGACCGCGCCGCCAGAGCCTCCGGCGGAGGGCTGACCCCGCGCTGGATCGACCACGCCTTCGTGACACCGGATGCCGTCGAAGCCGCCCTCGACGACGAGGTCACCGCGCTCGCCGTCAGCCACGTCGACTTCCGCACCGGCTACCGCGCCGATCTCGCAGCCCTCCGCGAGGTGCTGGGGCCCGATCGCCTCCTCATCGTCGACGCGGCCCAGTCCTTCGGCGTCGTCGAAGACGACTATCTCACCGCGGACGTCGTCGTCGGCCACGGCTACAAGTGGCTGCGCGCCGGGCGCGGCACCGGCTTCGCCTGGTTCTCCCCGCGGGCGCGCGAGCGGATCGAGCCCGTGCTCTCCGGCTTCGGCGGAGTGGAGGGGGGAGAACTCGTTCTCGACGAGATCCTGCCGCCCGCGGCATCCGCCCAGGCCTACACAGTCAACTTCCCCGATCTGCTCGCCGTCGCCCGTCTCGCCACCGCTCTGCGCGACGTGCGCGACGCGGGAGTGGCCGAGATCGAGGAGGCCATCGCCGGTCTGGCCGAGCAGGTCTTCGAGATCGCCGACCGGCACGGCATTCCCGTCGTGACTCCGCGCGAGGCCGGACGACGCGCCGGGATCGTGGCCCTCGCTCCCGAGGAGCCCGCCGTCCTCGCCGCGGCGCTCGCCAACGCCGGCATCCAGGTCACCACGCGCGGAGCCACCATCCGCGTCGCTGTGCACGCCGGCACCGAGCCCGCCACGCTCTCGATGCTCGACGAGGCGATCGCCTCCGCCGGAAACGAAACGTTTACCGCCGGGTAACCGAACCCAGGCGTGTCGAAGCGCCCAACTGGCATCCGCAGGTCGTACGTTCGAGGCATCGGGCACCGTGCCCGGTCGAGTCGGCCCTCTGGAACACGACTCGTGGCCAAGGTCGACTCGCGGTACAACCGGGAATCCCCCGGGTCGGGAGTGGGTCGTGACCTCACCTACAGCGCAGCAGTCCACCCGTCGCACCACCGCGAAGAAGGCCGATACGGATCTTCGCACCTACGTGCTCGACACCTCGGTCCTCCTCTCGGACCCGCAGGCGTTCTTCCGCTTCGCGGAGCACTCGATCGTTCTGCCCGTGGTGGTGATCTCGGAGCTGGAGGGCAAGCGGCACGATCCGGAGATCGGCTACTTCGCCCGGCAGGCGCTGCGTCACCTCGACGAGTTGCGCGTGGAGCACGGGCGTCTCGACTTCCCCGTGCCGATCGGCGAGGGCGGCACCCTGCGCGTCGAGCTCAACAACACCGACGGGTCGGTGCTGCCCAGCGGCATCCGCCTCGGAG
>CAYOTY010000039.1:1520-21587 GCA_964406995.1 uncultured Microbacterium sp. | reverse complement strand
AACCCGAAGGCGTCCGCTTCGCCCATGAGGTGCACCCGGGCGAGATCGCCTACGACTACTGGAGCTCGGTGCGCACTCTCGAGGCGATCGGGCACCGGGAGGCCTTCGGGTTCAACTGGGACCCGAGCCACATGATGTGGCAGAACATCGACCCGGTGGGCTTCATCTGGGACTTCCAGGACCGCATCTACCACGTGGACTGCAAGGACACACGGATACGGCCGCACAACGGGCGCGCGGGAGTGCTGGGTTCGCACCTGCCGTGGGGCGACCCCCGCCGCGGCTGGGACTTCGTCTCCACGGGGCACGGGGACGTGCCCTGGGAGGACTCCTTCCGGGCACTCGACGCGATCGGCTACGCCGGCCCCATCTCCATCGAGTGGGAGGATGCCGGGATGGACCGGCTGCACGGTGCCGCCGAGGCCGTGACCTACGTCCGCTCGCTGCTGTGGCCGCCGCCCGCGGCATCCTTCGACGCCGCCTTCAGCAACCAGTGACCGCCGTGGCCGATTACCGCCACCCCGCTCTCTCTCCCGAGGAGCGCACGGCCGATCTGCTGTCGCGGATGACGCTGGAGGAGAAGGCGGGGCAGCTGTTCCACCCCTACTCCTGGCTTCCCGACGACAAGGTCTCCGCCGAGGACGCCCTGGCCGTGGCGCGCAGTCACATCCAGGACAAGCTCATCTCCCACGTCGTGATGGTCAACGGCACCGAACCCGCTCAGATCGCCGAGTGGACCAACACGCTGCAGCGGCTCGCCGCCGAGACCCGCCTGGGCATCCCCGTCACGGTCTCCACCGATCCGCGCAACGGCTACAAGTCGAGCCCCTACACGGGAACGTCGATCGATGCCCTCTCGCGCTGGCCGGAGCACACCGGGATCGGCGCCATCGGCGATGCGGCGCTCGCCGAGGAGTACGGTGACGTCGTGCGCCGCGAGCTGGTGGCCATGGGCATCCGCTCCTACCTGGGACCCATGGCCGACCTGTTCACGGAGCCGCGCTGGGTGCGGGGCTTCGGCACCTTCGGCGAAGACGTCGAGGTGGTCTCGGCGCTGACCGCGGCCTTCATCCGCGGCCTGCGCGGAGGGGACGAGCTCGGACCGGAGAGCGTCGCCGCGGTGGTCAAGCACTTCCCGGGGGCAGGCCCCCAGCGAGACGGCAACGACGCGATCGACGTGCGCTATCCGGACCAGGTGTACCCCGGCGGGATGCAGCAGCTCCACCTCCGCCCCTTCGAGCAGGCGATGCAGGCGGGGGCGACCCAGATGATGGTCTACTACGGGATGCCGGTGGGGACGGCCTGGGAGGAGCGCGGCTTCGCCTTCAACCGATCGGTCATCCAGGATCTGCTCCGCGGCACCTATGGCTTCGACGGGATCGTGACGAGCGATTGGAACGTCCTCGACTCCGAGCCCTTCGAGGGTGAGCCGTTCGGTCCCGTCGCGCACGGCGTCTGGGACCTGTCGGTCGCGGAACGGCTGGCGCTCGCGCTCGAGGTCGGCATCGATCAGTTCGGCGGGGACACGTCCACCGCGGAGGTCGTCGAGCTGGTGCGATCCGGCCGGATCACTCAGGAGCGGCTGGATCAGTCCGTCCGGCGCATCCTCCGGGAGAAGTTCCGGCTCGGCCTCTTCGACGCACTGCCGGCCGATCCGCGCACCGCGACCGAGGTCGCGAGCGACCCGGCGTTCCGGGAGAGCGGCCTCCGCGCCCAGCGGCGCTCGCTCACGCTGCTCGAGGACAGGGGCCTGCTCCCACTGGCGGCCGGCTCTGCCGTCTACACCGAGGGGATCGAGGACGCCTCCCGCCACGGGCTGATCGCCGTCGGCACCCCGGAGGAGGCCGACCTCAACGTCGTCCGCCTGGATTCGCCGTGGGAGCCCGACCCCGAGAGCAGGCTCGATTTCCTGCACGGGGGCAGCCTTGCCTTCCCGGCGGAGGTCGTCGAGCACCTGGCGGCGCTCGCGGCGAAGGCGCCGACTGTGGTCGTGGTCTATCTCGAACGGCCGGCGCTCCTGACGCCGATCCTCGACGTCGCCGCCTGCGTGATCGTCGAATACGGCGCCGGTGACGAGGTCGTCTGGGAGGCGCTCACCGGCAGGAGCGCCTTCTCCGGGCGGCTCCCCTTCGACCTGCCGCGGTCGATGGCGGCGGTCGAGGCCTCGCGCACCGATGTCCCCTTCGACACCGAGAGTCCGCTCTTCTTCCACGGGTATGGCGTCCAGCGTGGCGCAACGCGCTAGGCTCGCCGCCGCGCTCGCGCGCTCGTTCCGCTCGCTCCAGGTCCGGGAGTACCGGCGCTGGAGCCTGGCGCAGCTCCTCTCCGGCGCGGGCGGAGCGGCCTCGGCCGTCGCCGTCGCCTGGCTCGTGGTGGAGCTGGGCGGAGACGGGGTCACCCTCGGGGTGGTGACCGGATGCATGATGCTGCCGACGCTCCTGTTGGGCTCGTTCGCGGGCGCCTTCGTCGACCGGTTCTCGCGCCGGGGCGTGCTCCTGGTCACCCAGAGCGTGCAGATGCTCGTCGCGGCCTGCTTCGCCGTCCTGGTGTTCACGGGCATGGTGACGCTGCCCGCGCTGATCGGGCTCTCCCTCGTGCAGGGTCTGGCCTTCGCGGTGGACAATCCCGCGCGCCAGCTCCTCGTGCTGGACATCGTCGGCCGAGAGCGGGTGACCAGCGCGGTGAGCATGAACGAGGTCGTCATCAACGGCTCCCGCATCGTCGGCCCGGCGATCGCCGGGGTCCTCCTCGTCGTCGGCCACACGGGCTGGTGCTTCGTCATGGGCGCCCTCTTCTTCGTCCCCGCCCTGATCATCCTGGTGCTGCTCGGCCGCGCGGGCGAGCGCACCTCCGGAGACGCCGCCCCGTCGTCGGACGCGGATGCCGCGAACCCGACGCCGCATCCGGCGACTCCCGCGCGCACCTGGCGATCGTCGTGGCGCTACGCCTTCTCCACGCCCGCGATCCGCGCCACGCTCATCCTCGCCGTGGGGGCCTCGGCATCCTTCAACATCGCCGTCGTGATGCCGCTGATGGTGTCCGAGGTGTTCCGCGCCGGCGGCGGCACCTACGGCGCGGTCGCCGTCGCCTTCGGCCTGGGCGCGCTCCCGGGGGCGCTGCTCTCGGCGGCGGGGCCGGTCGATCCGCGCAGCGGGGAGGTGCGCACCCTCGCCCTCGCTCTCGCGGCGGCGGTCGTCCTTGCGGCGCTCGCTCCGACGCTGCCCACGCTGTTCGCGGCGATGGCGCTGGTGGGGGCGACCTCGATGTGGTTCATCGCCCGGGCCAACGCCTTCGTGATGCTGCAGACGCCCGCCGGGATCCGCGGGCGGGTCATGGGGATCTGGACCATGGCGCTGCCGGGGTCGAGCGTGGTGACCGGGCTCGTCGTGGGGGCGCTGGCAGACGCGCTCGGGCCTCGGGTCGGCTACGGGGTCGTCGGCGTGTGCATGGCGGCGGTCGCCCTGATCGCGTGGCGCGGCCTGCGCAGTTCCTGACCCGGTCTCTCGCTGCTAGCGCTCCCGCAGCCGCACGAGGCGCTCGTGACCGGTCTCCTCGAGCTCGGCGATGGCGTCCCGCGACTTCAGGAAGTCGGAGAAGGACTTGTAGCCGAGCGCCTTCTCGCTGAAGGAGGGGTCCATCCGGCGCATCTGCGTCTTCACCGCCGAGCTGTGCAGCCAGTCCTCGTCGTCGCCCGACTTGTCGTGGCCGAGGCGCAGGGCGCGCTCGAGGAGGGCGGTGGCCTCGTCGGGAGCGGGTGCGGTCTCCGTCTTGGGCTCGGCCTTCGCCTTTCCGGATGCCTTCGCCCGCCCGCTCTGCTTCGGGGCCGGCGCTGAGATCGGGGGCACTCCGGGAAGCGAGTCGTAGGACTCGAACTCGTCGCAGGCCGCCGCCAGCGACTTGGCCGTGGATCCGGCGACCCCCACGCCGATCACGTAGCGGCCGAGGCGCTTGCAGCGCTGGGCGAACGGCACATAGTCGCTGTCGCCGGCGACGATCACCACATGGGTGAGATCGGGGAGGCGGAACATGTCCTCCACGGCATCGACGGCCAGGCGGATGTCGGCGCCGTTCTTCGCGTAGGCCGCCGCGGGGAAGAGCTGCACGAGGTCCACGGCGCGCGCGACCAGCTGCGAGCGGTACTCGGCGTTGACCGGCGAGGACCAGTCGGCGTAGGCGCGGGTGAGCACGAGCGTGCCCCAGGACGAGGCGTAGTCGATGATCGCGCCGACCTCGATCGTGGCCTGCGCGAGGCGCTCGGCGACCTCGGGATCGCCCGGATTCTCGGCGATGCGCTGACGGTCCTTGCCGTAGGCGTTGCGCCCGTGCACGCGGTCGTACCAGGAGATGACGATGTTGTCGAAGTCCAGGTAGACGGCGACGCGGGTATCGGTGTTCTCAGCCATGATCCTCTTTCGCCGTGTGATCAGATGCCGGCATCGCCAGGGTATCGGACGCCGATCTGCTCTCGGATCTCATCCAGGCATCCCATGATCTCCACCGTCTGGGAGATCGGCAGCACATCGCCGTCGAGTCGGCCCTCGCGGACGAGGCGCTCGGCGGCATATGCCTCGAACTGCATGCCGCGTCCTTCGCCGAGGGACCCGCGGCCGTCGAACTCCTCGCGCACCGTGCCGTCGGGGGCGAGAAGACGCAGCGTGCTCGGCGCCAGCCAGTAGTCGTCGATGACGATCCGCCCCTCGGTGCCGATGACGGTCGCCGTGTTGACGCCGGCCGCGCGCGAGGAGCACAGCGCGGTGGAGACCGCGCCGCCGGCATGCGTCATGGCGACGGCGACCTCGGTGTCGGCGCCGGTGTCTGCGAGCCGGCCCACCGCGCGGATGCTCGTGGGCGCGCCCAGCACGTCCCAGGCGAAGGAGATCGGATAGATCCCGAGATCGAGCAGCGCCCCGCCGCCCAGGGCGAGGTCGTTGAGTCTGTGTGCCGGGTCGGAGGGGAGCGACTGCGCGTGCCCGGCGCTGACCGCGCGGATCTCGCCGACGGCTCCCGCCGCGAGCAGCTCCCGCATCCGGATCATGTGCGGCAGATACCTGGTCCACATCGCCTCCATCGCCAGCAGTCCGCGATCGGCGGCGAGGGCGCGCACGGCCTCGGCTTCGGCGCGGTTCACGGTGAAGGGCTTCTCCACGAGCACGTGTTTGCCCGCCTCCAGCGCGGCGAGGGCGTTCGCGGCGTGCAGCGGATGGGGTGTGGCGATGTAGACGATGTCCACGTCGGCATCCGCCATCAGCTCCTCGTAGCCGCCGTAGGCGCGGCCGATCGAGAAGGTGCGGGCAAAGGCCTCGGCCGCCGCCTGCGAGCGCGAGCCGACGGCGACGACGTCGAGCCCCGCGGCGCGCAGGTCGGCGGTGAAGGCGTGGGCGATGCCGCCCGTGGCGAGGATTCCCCAGCGGAGTCCGGTCATCCTCCCAGCGTAGGCCGTGACGCCGTATATGCGACCGGAACACGTGTGCACGACCTCAACACGGATGCACGAGAAATTCGGCGAGAACCTCGTGCGTTCGTGTGAGGATCGTGCATTCGTGTCGGTGGGAGGCTCAGCGGATGCCGGCGAGCGCCTCCTGAGGAACGAGGGGGAAGACCTGCTCGGCGATGCGGTCGAGCTCCTCGTCCAGGGGCGAGGCCTGGATGAGGAGCAGGGTGATGCCGGCCTCGGCATAGGCGTGGATGCGCTCGGCGACCTGTTCGGGCGTGCCGACGAGGTTCGGACGCAGGCCGCGCGTGCCGACGGAGTACTCGCGGCGGGTGAGTTCGAGCGAGAGGTTCGAGTTGCGCTGGAACTCCTCGAAGGAGGCGTAGCCGGGGGAGTCGGGGTCGACGGTCGTGATGCGGTCGAGCTCGCGCTGCGCCTCGGCCTCGGTGTCGCGCACGATGACGTAGGCGGGCATGCCGAACTCGGCGATCGGGCGACCATGGATGCGCTCGGACCGCTCGTTCATGTTCGACACGTTCGCGCGCACCTCCTCCAGCGTGCCGCCGTGCATGACATAGGCGTCGGCGAAGGTCGCGATCGCCTCGCGGCCCGCGTCGCTCTCGCCGCCGGCGAAGATCACCGGGTGCGTGGAGGGCTTGGGCTCCACGATGGTGCCCTCGAGCTCGTAGTGGTCGCCGGAGAAGCTGAAAGGCGTCTCGGCCCAGAGTCCGCCCAGGACATCGACGAACTCCTTCGCCTGCACATAGCGCTCGTCGTGGGTGGTGAAGCTGCCGCCGAACTGGCGCGCCTCCTCCGCCCACCAGGCCGCGACGACGTTGAGGGCGACGCGACCGGGCGCGATCTGGTCGAGCGTGCCCACGGTCTTGGCGAGGACGGCGGGCAGGTGGAAGCCCGGCCGCACGGCCGTCATCACCCGCAGGTGCGCGGTTACCGCGAGGATCGCGGCCGACAGCGACCAGGCCTCCAGGCTCGGCGCGTCGATGCCCTTGCGATCGTTGAGGTAGAGCTCGGGCACGAGCGTGGTGTGGAAGCCGAGGCGGTCGGCCTTCACCGACACCTCTCGGATGTAGTCCCAGGTGGCCGCCATACGGCCCTCTTCGGCGACGTTGCGGAGGAAGCCGCCGTAGACGGGCGTCCAGTATCCGAGGTTGATGCTCATGGTGCTCCTTCTCAGGCGTGCGTGAGCGCCTGGTCGAGGTCGGCGATAATGTCGGCCGGGTCCTCCAGGCCGAGCGAGAGGCGGATCGTCCGGCGCGTGAAGCCGGCGGCGTGACGCTGCTCGGCGCTCAGATGCGAGTGCGTCATGGATGCCGGATGGTTGACGAGGGTGCGCGCATCGCCGATGTTGGCGACCAGGCGCACGACCTCGAGGCTGTCGATCACGCGGGCGATGCGCTCCTGCGTGCCCTCGTCCTCGGGGCCGTCGAGGTCGAAGGAGAACACGGAGGGCACGCCCCGCGGGAGATACCGCTGGGCGAGCTCGTACCAGGGGTTCTCGGGAAGGCCCGGGTGGTGCACGGCGGCGACGCGGGGGTGGGCGGAGAGGTGCTCGGCGACTCGGAGAGCGGATGCCGTCTGCCGCTGCACCCGCAGATCCAGCGTCTCGATGCCCTGCAGGATCTGCCAGGCGTTGAAGGGCGAGAGCGAGGGGCCGAGGTCATGGACGTACTTCGACTTCACGAGCGGGGCGAAGGACTGCCCGATCCCGAACCTCTCCCAGAGGATGAGATCGCCGAAGCGGGGGTAGACGTCGGTGAACTGCGGCCAGCGTTCGGGCTCGCGCCCGAAGTCGAAGGTGCCCTGATCCACGACGACGCCGCCGAGGGAGGTGCCGTGACCGGAGAGGAACTTCGTCGCCGAGTGGACCGTGAAATCGGCGCCGTGCTCACCGGGGCGAACCAGGTAGGGGGTGCCGACGGTGTTGTCGATCACGAGGGGCACGCCCGCCTCGTGCGCGATGTCGGCGACGAGGCGGATGTCGAGCACCTGGGCGATCGGGTTCGCGACCGACTCCGCGAACAGCGCGCGCGTCTCGGGGCGGATCGCCGCGCGCCAGGCATCCGCGTCGTCCTGATCGACGAAGGTCACCGGGATCCCGAGGTCGGCGAAGGTGTCCTGGAAGAGATCGACCGTGCCGCCGTAGAGCTGGTTCGCCGAGACGATGTGTCCGCCGCGGCCGACGAGGGCCAGGAGCGTGACGGCGACCGCGGCCTGGCCGCTGGCGACGGCGACCGCGGAGGTGCCTCCTTCGAGGGCGGCGACCCTCTCCTCGAGCACCAGCTGGGTGGGGCTGGCGTTGCGGCTGTAGATGTTGCCGGGGGTGCGCAGCGCGAAGACGTCGGCGGCGGCGGCCAGGGAGGGGAACTGGTAGGCCGCGGTCTGGTACAGCGGAGGGATCGCGCTGTTCTGCGGAGTGCCGACGGCGTAACCGGTCTGCACCTGCTGCGTGGCGAACCCGGTCATGAGGCGGGCGTTTCCGCGCGGGCCGGACGGACGACCGGGGCGTGCACGTCGCCCGTGCGCAGCCGCTCCAGCCACAGCACGATCGTGGCGGCCACGCTGCGGTGCGAGGCGTCGTTGAGGGCGTCGTGGAGGCCGTCCGCGGTCTCGACGAGCTCCAGATCCGGGATGCTGCGCAGCGCCGCCGCGGCATCCGCGAACGTCGTCACCGGGTCGGCGCCGCCGTGGACGGCCAGGACGGGGACGGCGATCGCGGCGAGGTCGGCGGCATCGGGCGCGGGGAGGGCCGGGGAGGAGGCGGCCTCGGTCTGCTCGGCCAGCACGCCGAGGTGGAGCGGGCAGGCGGTGCGCTCCTCGTCTGCGGGGGCCTGCGCGGCGGCGTCGACGAGGACTCCCGCGACGATCCCGCCCTCCGCGACGGCGCCCCGGACCAGGGCGTCGAGTGCGGCACCGGCGCCGCTGTCGGATCCGACGAGCACGCGGGGAGCGTCGGCGCCTGTGAGCCACCCGGCGGCATCCTCCGCTCCGCGCTCGAACACCGCGACCGTGTAGCCGTCGGCGCTCAGGCGCCTCCCGAACCGCTCGTACACGGCGGCCCGCTCGCCGCGTCCGGGGACGAGCGCGAGGGAGCCGCGCACGCGGGCGGGAGGGGTCCAGAGAGCATCGGGGACGGTGTGGGTGGTCATGGTGTCAATCTTCATCCGCCGGCCCCGATCGCACCCGGGATGTGTCGAACTGTTGCGGCCGGTGACGTTGCGCGACACAGCGCTTTGCGTGCCGTCCTCGCGGGCATAACGTCACTGACGACGACCTGATCACGCCCCCCGATCCGTAGAGGAAATCTGATGACGAAGAGACAGCTGAAGCTCGGGATCGCTCCGACGCCGACCGGCGGACCCGGAAAGCACTTCCAGTGGCTCGACCCCGAGATCCCCGGAGACGCCAGCGTCGACATCGACTGGTACATCGACATCGCCCGTCAGGCCGAGGCCGCGAAGTTCGACTTCGTCTTCGTCGTCGACAGCCAGTTCATCACGCCCGATTCGCCGCCGCACTACCTGAACCGGCTCGAACCG
The DNA here is from genome assembly GCA_964406995.1 of uncultured Microbacterium sp. GTDB lineage: Bacteria > Actinomycetota > Actinomycetes > Actinomycetales > Microbacteriaceae > Microbacterium. Next base: position 12,599 of record CAYOTY010000039.1, on the reverse strand, counting down.
CTGACGCTGCTGTCCGCGCTCGCAGTGGCCACCGAGCGCATCGGCCTGATCGGCACGCTCAGCACGTCCTACGACGAGCCGTTCCATGTCGCGCGGCGTTTCGGTTCCCTCGATCTCATCAGCAAGGGGCGCGCCGGATGGAACGTGGTCACGAGCCTCGATACCGGAACCGCGGGAAACTTCGGCCGGGACGAGCACTACGACTACGGCACCCGTTACGGGCGCGCGCTCGAGCACGTCGAGGTCGTCAAGGCGCTCTGGGACTCCTACGAGGATGACGCCTTCCCCCGAGACCGTCGTACCCGTCTGTTCCTGGACCGCTCGCGACTGCACCCGCTAGACCACAGGGGCGAGTACTTCTCTGTCACCGGTCCGCTGAACTTGGAGCGATCGAAGCAGGGCCATCCGCTGATCTTCCAGGCCGGCGACTCCGAGCAGGGCCGTGACCTCGGTGCGCGCACCGCAGATGCGATCTTCACCCACGCGCCGACCATCGAGGCGGGAATCGCGTTCGCCGAAGACATCCGCAAGCGCGCGGCAGCCTTCGGCCGCAACCCCGAAGACATCCTCATCGTTCCCGGGATCTCGGTCGTCGTCGGCGCCACCGACGAGGAGGCGCGCGAGATCGAGCGAGAGCAAGGGCTCGCCGACAACGACTTCGACCGTGCGCTCGCCGAGTTCGGCCGCGGTTTCGGCTGGCACGACTTCCGGCAGTACGACCTTGATGCGCCCTTCCCCGTCGAGGCCCTTGCCTACGCCGAGCGCGGTGCATACACGCAGTCGGCGAAGATCGTGGCGCGCGCGAAGGAACAGGGGTGGACCCTGAGGCAGACGGTGGCGGCCGTCGCCGGTCCGCACCCGTCGCCCTTCACCGGTTCGCCTGAGACCGTCGCGAACGAACTGCAGCGCTGGTTCGAGGCCGGAGCCCTGGACGGGATCAACATCCACGGCGGGCACCCGGCGCAGTTCCGCCGGTTCGTCGAGGACGTGCTGCCGATCCTGCGCGAGCGCGGCGTCGTGCGCACCGACTACGAGTCCGACACGCTCCGCGGCAACCTCGGCCTCCCGGTCCCCGAGAACCGTCACACTGCCGCCCGCCGCCTCGAACCGTCGTCCGCAGCGGAGCAGCGCGAGGGCGACCAGAACGACATCGTCGCGCAGACCGCCTGAGCGGTCCGCAGACAGCGCATCGAGATCGACAAGCACCGAACAGCCACAGAAGCACAAGGAGATCGCCCCGTGAACCGTAGCCTTGCACGTCCTGCACACGGCCTCGCCGCCGCAGTCGTCGCAGCCGCCCTGATCCTGACAGGGTGCGCTGCCGATCCCGCCGACGACACCCCGAACTCGACGGCCGAACCCACCGTGGTGAAGTGGGCGTTCAGCCTGCCGACCTCCTGGGATCCGGTCACGAGCCGGACCGGCAACGACATCAACACCATCAGCCTGGCCTATGCATCTCTGACCCGCCTCGACGAGACGGGAGACGTCGAACCCGCGCTCGCGGAGCGCTGGGAGTACGACGAGGAGGGAACGGCCGTCACCTTCCACCTCAGGGAGGGCCTCACCTTCACGGACGGCTCACCCCTCGACGCGGCGGCCGTCAAGGCGTTCTTCGACCGCGGCAAGACGCAGGACGACTCGTTCCTTCGCGATCAGCTCGCGACTGTGGACGAGGTCACCGTCGACGGCGATCTCGCTGTCACCCTCCACCTGTCCGCATCCGATTACCAGATCCCCTATCTGGTCGCCGGGCGGACGGGAGCGATCGCGAGCCCGGCCGCTGCGGAGGAGGACGCCGCGAAGCTGGCCCTCTGGCCGGTGGGCGCAGGGCCGTTCACGATCGTCGAGTTCGTTCCCGAGTCGTACGCGTACTTCGAGAAGAACCCGGACTACTGGGACGCGGAGAACATCCACATCGATCGTCTGGAGCTGACGGTCGCCCCGGACGCGTCCACCATCATCGCCGGGATCCAGTCGGGCTCCATCGACTTCGCCTCGCTGCCGGCGACGCAGGTCGGCGCCGCAGAGGGAGCGGGCCTTCCCGTGACCATCAAGCCCTCCCTCGGGGCGAGCAACGTCTCGATCAACCTCAACAAGGAGCCCTTCACGGATCCGGAGGTCGTCGAGGCATTCCGCTACATCTGGGATCGCCAGGCGTTCGTGGACGTCCTCACCGCCGGGTACGGGAGCATCACCCATCAGCCCTTCCCGGAAGGCTATCTGGCGTTCAACCCCGAGATCGAGGAGCTGTGGGACCACGATCCCGAGAAGGCGAGGACGCTGCTGGCGAACGCGGGCTATCAGCCGGGGGATATCTCGCTGACGATCACCGCGGCGTCGTTCAGCGAGGCGGCCGCCGAGATCATCCAGGCCCAGCTGAAGGACGTGGGTATCGATTCGACGATCGCCCTCGTCCCCCCCGGGTCGTCCACCTGGCAGAGCGAGGTCTACATCGCGAAGAACCCGCAGCTGGCGGCCGACGGCACGATCGGACGGGAGTCGCCGGTGCAGAACCTGCTCGCCGTCTACGGCCCCGAGGGGATCATGAACCTCAGCGGCCCGCACGCGAGCGATGAGTTCCTCGACTCCCTCGACCGCGTGCGCAACACCCCGATCGAGGCCCTCGAGTACCAGTCCGTGCTCTGGGAGGCAGTGAGGATCGGCGTCGAGCAGTCTCCGAGCAACTATCTCTACAGCAACTCGTGGATCCTCGTCTCGGATCCGGCGCTGCAGAACCTGAACGTGCTCCCCTCCCAGATCCGGTGGGAGGGCGTGACGGTCGAGTGACCCGGCAGCCGGTGCGATGCGCGCGAGACCATCGCACCGGCTCCCCTCGAACCCCATCGACGGAGAGAATCCATGAGCACACTGATCCAGGAAGCGGCCACCGATACCCGCGCGTCGTCCGCGTCGCCTGCGCGGGAAGCGACCGTCGCCGGGGGTGTCCGGGCCGTGCGCCGGCATCACCTCGCCGTGATCTGCAGGTGGATTCTCACGACGATCGCCATCGTCGTGCCGGTCTTCGTGTTCTCCACGCTGATCACCTTCCTGCTGGGCACCCTCTCCGGCATCAACCCGGCAGCGGGGATCGCGGGAGACGAGGCGTCGCCGGAGGTGATCGCGCGGATCGAGGCGCAGTTCGGCCTCGATCTGCCCGTGTGGCAGCAGTATCTGAACTGGATGGCCGGGATCTTTCGTGGGGATCTCGGAACCTCCTGGTTCAACCGCGTCCCGGTGAGCGAGCTGATCGGTCAGCGCCTGGCCGTGAGCGCCTCGGTCGCTGGACTCGCACTGCTCATCGGCCTCGTCTCCGGAGTGGTGCTCGGCCTCGTCGCCGCGATCAACCGCGGACGCCCGGTCGATCGGGCCGTGACCGGGTTCACCTCGGTGGTCTCGACGCTCCCACCGTTCGTGATCGGCATCGGCCTCATCGTGGTCTTCAGCCTCTGGCTCCGGTTGCTTCCCTCTGCCGGATACGCGCCGCTCAGTCAGGGCCTCTGGCCGTGGCTGTCGTTCATCATCATGCCCGCGCTCGCCCTCAGCGTCGACGTGACCGCCGACATCGCGCGGCAGCTCCGCACGGGCATGGTGGATGCACTCTCGCAGAACTACATCACCGGCGCGACGGTGAGAGGGCTCGGACGCTCACGCATCCTCTTCGGCCATGCTCTCCGCAACGGCTCGGGCCCGGCGCTGGCCATTCTCGGGATGAAGATCCCGACTCTCCTGGGGGGAGCGGTCGTCACCGAGACGATCTTCTCGATGCCCGGGTTCGGGGTGCTCTCCGCGGACTCGGCACTGCGCGGCGACGTGCCCGTCGTCCAGGGGACTCTCGTGGTGGCGATCGTCTTCGTCCTCTTCGCGAACGTCATCGTCAACATCGTCCAGGTGAGCCTTCAGCCCGCCTCGCGAAGGAGGGGATGACGAACATGCTCCGCGACATTCTCCGCTATCCGAGCGCGCGCGTCGCCCTCGGCATCCTCGCCGTCATCGCTTTCCTCGCGATCTTCGGGCCGATCCTGGCGCCGCAGGATCCCCTCGCCCAGGACACCAAGGCGATCCTGCAGGGGCCGTCCATCGCGCATTGGCTCGGCACGGATCAGCTCGGTCGCGACGTGTTCAGCCGTCTCCTGGCCGGGTCCACGGTCTCTGTCCTCGCCGCGCTCGAGGCGGTGCTCGTCGGGCTGGCGCTGGGAGTCATCCCGGGGCTGCTCTCGGTGTATCTGGGGCGCGTCTTCGAATGGATGTCGCTGCGCCTCATGGATGCCCTCATCGCGCTTCCCTTCCTGGTGTTCGCGATCGCGATGGCGGCTCTGCTGGGCAACGGACTCACCCAGGCGATGTTCGCGGTGGGAATACTCATCGCACCGGCCTTCTACCGCGTCACGCGCGCGGCCGCCCTCAGCGTCGCCAACTCCCAGTACGTCGAAGCCGCGGAGCTCGTCGGGGCCTCGACCGCCTGGATCATCTCGCGTCATGTCTGGCGGAAGGTGCTGCCCGCGGTCGCCGTGGCGACAGCCGGGCTCACGGGCGCGAGCCTGGTGATCGTGTCGTCCTTGACCTTCCTCGGAATCGGCATCGTCCCGCCCGAGCCGACCTGGGGAGGGCTGCTCGCGACTGATCTCAAGAACCTCTATCAGCGTCCCTTCGGTCCTTTCGTCCCCGCGGCGATCATCATCGCGACGGTCTGGGCGCTGAACGCGCTGGCGGATGTCGCCCGCGACGTCACGGGTTCGGGACGCCGCCGGGCTCAGCGGGCGAAAGGGCGTCGCCGGGAACAAGGGGCCGGTTCTCCCGCGGTCTCCGAGAAGGAGGTGCTGGCCGATGCCTGAGCAGACACTGCTGTCGGTCTCCGACCTGCGAATCGCCACCGGCGACGGGCTCGAGCTCGTCCGCGGCGTGAGCTTCGACGTCCCGCGGGGCACGGCTCTCGGGATCGTGGGGGAGTCGGGCAGCGGAAAGTCTCTGACCTGTCGCGCGATCCTCGGGATCCTCCCGGAGGATATCGCCATTACGGGCGGCTCCATCGCCTTCGAGGGAGAGGATCTGACGGACCTGCCGGCCAGATCATGGCGGTCGCTGCGGGGAACGCGCATCTCGGCGGTGTTCCAGGATCCTGCCTCCTATCTGAACCCGTCGTTGCGAGTCGGCGCGCAGCTCTCCGAGGCGTTGCGCATCGTGACCGGGCTGTCGCGTCGTGCGGCGCGGGCGAGGGGCATCGAGCTCCTCGGTCATCTCGGCCTCCACGACCCGGAGGCGGTCTACCGGCAGTATCCCTTCGAGCTCTCCGGCGGCATGCTCCAGCGCGTCCTCATCGCGATCGCCGTCTCCGCGAACCCTGAGCTCCTGATCGCGGACGAGGCGACGACGGCGCTCGACGTGACCGTCCAGGCCGAGGTCCTCGATCTGCTCGATGATCTGCGCGCCGAGCTCGGGCTGACGCTGGTCCTGGTGTCGCACGATCTCGCCGTCGTCGCGCAGGTCTGCGATCACGTCGTGGTCATGCAGGACGGAGTGATCGTCGAGGCCGGCGCGGCCGCCGACCTTCTCACCGACCCGCGCCACGAGTACACCCGCCGGCTCATCGAAGATCATCGCGAGTACGGGATCGAGAGATTCGTGGGAACGGAGGCGGTCGATGTCTGAACCAGGGGCGATCCCGCTGCTCGAGCTCGCGGGCGTAACGGTCGACTACGGTCACGGCCCGGGCAGGAAGAGGATCCTCACCGGGATCGATCTGTCGATCGACCCCGGCGAAGTGGTCGGGCTCATCGGAGAGAGCGGCTCCGGAAAGACGACGCTCGCCCGCTCGATACTGGGAGTCGCGCCTCTGTCGGAGGGTGCGGTCCGCTTCGACGGGTGGCCGGTCAGCGAGCTGAAAGGCGGTCGTCGTCGCGCCTTCCGGCGAAGCGGGGCGCTGCAGTACGTCTTCCAGGACCCGCTGCTGAGCCTGGATCCCGACCTCACCGTCGGAGAGTCGGTCGCAGAGGGACTCCACGTGCGCGGAGGACTCTCGAACGCCACGGTTGTGGAACGGGTCGAAGAGTCCTTCATCGCCGTCGGCCTCGATCCGGCTCTCGGCTCTCGGCGTCCGGACGAGCTCTCCGGCGGGCAGCGCCAGCGCGTCGTCATCGCACGCGCCGTCGTCCTCGAGCCGAAGCTGATCCTGCTGGACGAGCCGGTCAGCGCACTCGACTCCGCCAACCGCATCCAGATCCTGCGGCTGCTCACGCGGCTCGGCTCGAACCGCAGCATCGCGCAGGTGTTCATTTCGCACGATCTCGGTTCGGTCGCAGGGATCGCCGACCGGATCGTCGTCCTCTATCGAGGGAGGATCGTCGAGCAGGGGCCGACCGCACGAGTCCTCAACGCGCCCGAGCATCCCTACACTCGGCTGCTGGTCGGCTCTGCGCCGACGCTGAGCACCGGTGGAGTCGCACGGGAGGAGCGGCGCGCCCTGCGCGAGGCGCTGTCGACATCAGAGTGATGAGAAGAAGGAGCAGTGGGACATGACCCAGGCAGCACGAAGGAAGCTGAAGCTCGGCGCCGTCCTTGTCGGGGTGGGTGCGCAGTCATCCGGTGACCTGTGGCGTCACCCGGAAGTGCCGATCGACGCGAGCGTGAACATCGACTGGTACATCGCGCAGGCGAGGGAGGCGGAGGACGCGCACTTCGACTTCGTCTTCATCGTCGACAGCCAGTACATCGACGCGGGGTTCCCGAATCATCATCTGAACAGGCTCGAGCCGCTGACCCTGCTGTCCGCCGTAGCAGTGTCGACGACCAGGATCGGCCTTGTCGCGACGGTGAGCACCACCTTCAGCCCGCCCTGGGACATCGCCCGCCGGCTGGCATCGCTGGATCTGATCAGCGACGGGCGCGCCGCGTGGAACATCGTCACCAGCTATGACTCCCAGACCTCGGGCAACTTCAGCGGTGCGGCGTACGGCGACTACGAAACCCGATATGCTCGCGCATCCGAGTCGATCGACGTCGTCAAGGGCCTGTGGGACTCCTACGAGGACGACGCCTTCCCGACCGACAAGTCCGCGGAGAGGTACTTGAACCCGGAGCGACTGCATCGGCTCGATCACGTAGGGGAGTTCTTCTCGGTGACGGGTCCTCTGAACATCCGCCGCTCACGCCAGGGCCAGCCCGTGCTGATCCAGGCGGGGACGTCCCCAGAAGGCCGACAGGTCAGCGCCACAAGGGGCGAGGTCGCCTTCAGCTTCGCCAGAACCGTCGACGATGCCCTCGAACTGCGCACGGACATCACCCGGCGCGCGATCGATGCCGGGCGCGATCCGGAGGAGATCCTGTTCCTGCCTGCGCTGAACGTGACGATCCGGGACACCGACGAGGAGGCGCAGGCAGACCATCGCGCGGAGCAGGAGCGCGTGCCGGTGGAAGCCCTGCTGCCCGCGTTGAAGCGGAGCTTCGGCGGCATCGACTTCTCGGGCTTCGACCTCGACGCCCTGTTCCCCGAGATCGATCCCCCGTCCTCGAGCAAGGTCGAGGAGCTGACCGCTCTGATCCGGCAGGCCCGCGAGCAGGGTCTGACGCTGAGGCAGGTGCTGAGATCACGACAGGGGCACTGGGCGCACTTCGTGGGGACGCCTCAGACGATCGCCGACGAGATCGAGCGCTGGCACAGCACGGGCGCGGCCGACGGATTCAACCTGTTCATCCATGATCCCGGGGACTGGGCGCGCTTTCGCGCGCAGGTCGTGCCGCTCCTGGTCGAACGGGGGCTCTTCCGCGAGGAGTACGACGCGACCACGCTCCGCGGGCACCTCGGTCTCAAGGTTCCGGCGAACAGGCACACGCTGGCGAGGGAGGATGCCGCAGCCGAGCGGGTCGCCTGACCTACTTCGACGGAAGGCCGCGGCGCGCGAAGGCCTCGCGCATGCCCTCGCGTCCGTGGAGTCCGGCGATGCTGCGCACGCGGTCGATCGCGATCGAGATCCAGCGGTGCGGGCGATCGTAGGCGCGGTAGTAGGCCGCCAGCGTCTCCTCGTAGTCCTGCAGATCGTCAGCGGATGCGACGGCGTAGCGCTCGCGGTGACGGACCACGCGCTGAGGCAGGCGGGGCTTGATCCCGGCGCGCTCGGCGGGGTCGGGTTGTCCGATGGCGAGGCCGAAGACGATCACCGCCCCCTCGGGCAGGGCGTACTCCTCGGCCATGAAGTCGGGCTCGTTGCGCAGGGAACCGAGGTAGCAGCTCCCGAGACCAAGAGCGGCCGCGGCCACCGAGGCGTTCTGGGCGGCGAGGGCCGCATCGGCCACGGCGACCATCGTGCTCTCGAGATACCCGGTCGCGGGGCTGTCCTCTCCCGCCCGTTCCGCCAGCTGCCGGTGACGCGACCAGTCGGCGACGAAGAGCAGGATCACCGGCGCGTGCGGCACGAAGCGGCTGGAACGGCCGATGTCCCTCAATCTTCGCTTGCGCTCCGGGTCGCGCACCTCGATGATGCTGTAGGCCTGATGGTTCGACGAGGAGGACGCCGACTGCGCGGCCGCGATGATCGCGGTGAGCTGCTCCTCGGTGACCGGGGCGTCCGTGAATCTCCGCACGGAACGGTGCTGGAGCAGCAGCGAGAGGGTCTCGGGCAGCTCGATCGACAGCTCGGGCTCCTGGTCCTGGCCGTACCGCGCGGCAAGCAGTGCGCGAGTCCGGGTGCTCACGGGATGAGCACGATCTTGCCGCCTGCCCTGCCGGTCTCGATGAGCTCGTGCGCGCTCGCGGCGCCTGCGAGCGGGAACTGCGGGCCGAAGTCGATGACGAAGTCTCCTCGGGCGATGAGATCGACGGTCACCGCCAGCGCCTCGATCCGCCAGGCGTTCTCCTGCTCGCTCAGCGGCACGGGCGACCCGCCGGAGAAGGCGCGGATGCCGTAGTCGGCCGCATCCGGTCCGCGCACGATCGTCGCGATCCGCTCGCGGTCGGCGACCAGCGCCAGGGACGTCTCGATCGCCTCATCGGTGCCGGCGCAGTCGCAGGTGACGGTGATGCCGGAGGGGGCGGCCTCGCGGACGCGTTCGAGCAGGCCCTCGCCGTAGGCGACCGGGATCGCCCCGAGCGCGCGCAGCTGGTCGTGGCGGGCAGGGCTGCCGGTGGCGACGACGGTCGCGCCCCACGCCACGGCGAACTGGATCGCGGCCTGACCGACCGCTCCGCTGCCGCCGTGGATGAGGAGGGTGTCCTCGGCGGTGACACCGAGCGACTTCAGCGCCTGGTAGGCGGTTCCTGCCGGGATGCCGATGCCCGCGCCCTCCTCGGCGGTCACCTCGTCGGGGAGGAGCGCGGCGTTCGCGGCGTCGACGAGCACCGCCGTCGCATAGGTGCCCCCGCCCCAGCCGATCGCGACGCGGTCGCCGACCGAGAACCCGGTGACGCCCTCGCCTGTGGCGGAGACGATGCCGGCGCCGTCGAAGCCCACGCGGTAGGCGGTGTCCCCCCGCGGCAGAGGGCGGACGCCGCCGCGCAGCTTCGCGTCGATCGGGTTGACGCCGGCCGCCTGCACCGTCACGACGAGCTGGCCGGGTCCTGCCACGGGTTCCGGCACCTCTTCCAGCCGCAGCACGGAAGGAGGGCCGATCTCGGTGAACACGATTGCCTGAGCCATGCCTCCAGGCTAGCCACGTTTTCGGCGGGAGGGTTCGTCCCGAGATCTGCCGAAACAAGGAGAGTGGCCCCGGGCAAGGACCATTCATGAATATCGTCCTTGCCCAGGGCCATGCTCCTTGTCCGGGCAGCGCCAGGCCGAGGAGGGGATCAGCGGAGGGCCGAAAGCGCCTTCTGGATGCGCTGCGGCGAGACGGGCTGGGCGGTGCCGAGACGCTGGGCGAACAGGCTCACCCGATACTCCTCCAGGAGCCATCGCACCTCGACGAGCGCGGGGGAGTCCGATGCGGGAGGGATCACCCCTCCGGCATCCGCGTAGGCCTGCGCCATCCGCTCGTATTCGCTCAGCCGCGCGCGATCCTTGCCGGGCGTCTCCTGGAGGGTCTTGAGCCGGTCGAGGATGCCGTCGAGATAGCGGGGGTAGTGCGCGAGGCGCTCGCGGCCGGTCGCCGAGACGAAACCGGGGAAGACGAGGCCGGCGAGCTGGCCCTTGATGTCGTTCAGTGTTCCGAGCAGGGCCAGGGAGTTCTGCGAGCGGATGCCGCGTTCCGCCTCCCGCGCCCGGGTGAGGATCTTCGCCACGAGCGAGACGCAGGCGAAGAGCTCGTCGACGATGCGGGCCGAGACGGCATCCCGCACCCGGGAGAACTCGGCCTCGGTGCGGATCACGCCGCCGGGCGCGGACTCCTCGATGAGATGACGGGCGACGGCACGACGGCAGTCCTCGATGAGCGCGGCCGCCGTGGGGTAGGGGGAGGCTGCCAGGGCCAGCTTCTCGGAGCTGGTGAGATGCTCCTGCACATAGGCGGCGGGGGAGGGGATGCCCAGCAGCACGAGCCGGAGCACGCCGTCGCGCGTCGCAGCGGTGGCGGCATCCGCCGTCGCCTCGACCCGGATCGCCGCGGTCTTTCCGGCATCGGCGATCGCGGGATAGCCGCGCACGACGCCGCCGGCCACCTTCGTGTCCAGCACCTCGGGGAGGTCGCCGAAGTCCCAGACGGTGATGCCCTCGCGCTCGACGGTGCTCGGCGGCGCGGCACGTCCTCCACTCGGGTCGGGCTGGGCTCGTCCTCGCTCAGGAGCCGAACCGGGCGAGGGGCGCGAACCGGGCGGCGCCGTCAGGGTTCGCGCCACGCTCTCCCTCGCCCTGCCGGAGAGCTCCTCCTGCAGCACGCTCAGATCCCGTCCGCTCCCGACCACGCGCCCACGCTCGTCGATGGCGCGGAAGTTCATGCGCAGATGGGCGGGTACGCGCTCCAGATCGAAGTCGGAGGGGCTGACCGGCTGGTTGGCGAGGGGCTGGATGAGTCTTGCGAGCGTCTCGCGGAGGGTGCGGTCCGGGAGGCCCGCAGCGTGCTCGGGGCCCGACCCGGCGAGCTCTGCGCCGAACTTCTCGGCCCAGTCGGCGGCGGGGACGACATGGCGGCGGATCGCCTTCGGCAGCGCCCGCA
>CAYOTY010000039.1:0-1510 GCA_964406995.1 uncultured Microbacterium sp. | reverse complement strand
CCCGCAGGAGCCCGGTGACGAGTTCGGCGCGCAGCCCCGGCACCTGCCAGTCGAAGCCGCGGTCGTCGATCTGGGCGAGGAGGGCGAGCGGCACGACGACGCTCACGCCGTCGTCGGGAGCGCCGGGCTCGAAACGATAGGCGAGACTGAGCTGCTGATCGCCCTGTGTCCAGCGCGTCGGGAACTCGTCTCCGCCCGCGCGGTCGTCGCGATCGACCAGGTCGCTCTCGCGCATGACCAGCAGCTTCGGGGTCTTCTGCAGGGTCTCGCGCCACCATCTCTCGAAGGAGCGCACATCGAAGACCTCGGCGGGGATCCGCTTCTCGTAGAAGCGGTACACGGCCTCGTCGCCGGCGAGGATGTCGCGGCGCCGCTCGCGCTCCTCCAGCTTCTCGAGGCGCTTGCGCAGTTCGGCGTTGCTGCGCCAGAAGGAGGCGACGTCCCTGTTCAGCCGGGAATGATCCCATTCGCCCTCGACGAGCGCGTGGCGCAGGAACAGCTCTCGGGAGCCGGCTCGGTCGATCCGGGCGAACTGGATGCGCCGGCGCGGCACGATCTCCACACCGAACAGCGTCACCTTCTCGAAGGCGACCGCGGCGCCGGCATCCTTCGACCAGTGCGGCTCGGAGACCTGGCGCTTGGCGAGGTCTCCGGCCAAGGGCTCGGCCCAGGCCGGGTCGATCGCCGCGACCGTGCGGGCGAAGGTGCGGGAGGTCTCCACGATCTCGGCAGCCATGACCGCGCGCGGGCTCTTCTTCCGCAGCCCCGACCCGGGGAAGATCGAGAACCGGATGCCGCGGGCGCCCCGGTATTCGGCGATGCGGCGCTTCGGATCCTTGGCGCCCTTCGCGCCCCGTTCGTCCAGGACCCCGATCTGGGAGAGGAGCCCTGCCAGGATCGCGCGGTGGATCGCGTCGGCGTCGGACTCCTTCTGCGGGTCGCTCCGCGGCGTCTTGACCAGCGATCGCAGTTGCCGGTGCACGTCGAACCACTCGCGCACGCGCACGTAGTTGAGGTGCTCGCTGCGGCACATCCTCCGGAAGGCGCTGGACCCGAGCTCCTTCTGCTTCGCGCGCAGGTGCTTCCACAGGCCCAGCATCGCCAGGAAGTCGCTCGTGGGGTCGGTGAAGCGCGCGTGCGCCCGCTCCGCCTCCTGCCGCACCGACTCGGGGGCGTCCGCCGAGGGCCGTTCGCGCACATCCTGGATCGAGAGCCCGGCGACGATCGCGAGCACGTCCTCGGCCACGTCCGTCCGCTGCGCCTCGACGAGCATGCGCGCGAACCGCGGGTCGATCGGCATCCGCGAGATCTCACGGCCGATGCGGGTCAGGCGCACCTCGGTTCCTGAGCGCTCCTGCGCCACCGCGCCGAGCTCGGTCAGCAGATCGAACGCGGCCTTCACTCCCCGGGAGTCGGGCGGGGTGAGGAAGGGGAACTCGGCGAGCTCGCCGAAGCCGAGCGCGAGCATCTGGAGCGTCACCGAGGCGAGCGAGGTGCGCAGGATCTCGGG
>CAYOTY010000038.1:0-21638 GCA_964406995.1 uncultured Microbacterium sp. | reverse complement strand
GCCGGCTTCATGTTCGAGAACCGCCTGGTGGGCCTGCGGCAGGATCTCGACATCTACGTCACCTTCGAGGGCGACAACAACGTGCTGCTGCAGCTGGTCGGCAAGCGTCTGCTCAGCGACTACGCGAAGCAGTTCAAGGGGAAGGATGCCGCGGCGCTCGCCGCCTTCGGGGCCCGCCAGACCGCCGAGCGCGTGTTCCACGGTGCGGGGCTGCGGCAGCTCGGGCAGGCCGTCGCCGATCTGGGTTCGACGGCCCGCTCGGTCGAGCTCGGCCTGCGGGAGGGCCAGCAGCACGAGCTGCTCGCCGACCGCGTGCAGGACATGGTCGGCGACATCGCCGGGCGCCTGCGACCCGCCCAGAAGGCCGAGCCCGCCGAGGCGGAGCGCCTCTTCAACGAGAACCAGTCCGAACTCATCGAGGCCGCCCGCGCTCACGGCGAGCTGCTGCAGTGGGAGGCGTTCACGGATGCCGTCCATGCGGCAGAGGACGAGGGCACCCGGCAGGTGCTCACGTGGCTGCGCGATCTGTTCGGCCTGACCCTGATCGAGAAGCACCTCTCGTGGTACCTCATCAATGGTCGCCTGTCGACGCAGCGCGCGGCATCCGTCTCCCGCTACATCGACCGTCTCTGCGCACGGCTTCGCCCGCACGCCCTAGGCCTGGTGAACGCCTTCGGCTATGAGCCCGAGCATGTGCGCGCCCCCATCGCCTCGGGTGCCGAGCAGGAGCGCCAGGACGAGGCCCGCGCCTTCTACACGGAGCTCGTCGCCTCGGGTCGTGCCCCGGTGGAGGAGAAGACGCTCAAGAAGAAGCAGAAGGCCTCCACCGGTCGTTGAACGACCGGAGCGGGCCCCGCGCGACGACCGGACGTCGGCGGCGACGGTTACGCTGATTGCATGACCTCCCTCATCTCCGGCGCCGACGGGTATGCGCGCTGCGGCTGGGTCGGGGCGGATGCCGAGTACCGGCGCTACCACGACGAGGAGTGGGGCACGCCGCTGCACGGCGACCGCGCGCTCTTCGAGAAGCTCTCGCTGGAGGGTTTCCAGGCGGGCCTGAGCTGGATCACGATCCTGCGCAAGCGTCCGCGCTTCCGCGAGGCGTTCGCGGGCTTCGACGCCGAGGCCGTCGCCGCCTTCGACGAGCACGACGTCGAGCGCCTCATGGCGGATGCCGGCATCGTCCGCAACCGGGCGAAGATCCTCGCGACCATCGGCAACGCCGCCCTCGTGCGCGACATGGCCGGCGGGGAGCTCGACGAGCTCATCTGGTCGTTCGCGCCCCCTGCGCACCCGCGGCCGACCGTGCTCGCCGAGGTGCCCGCTGTCACGCCCGAGTCCACCGCGCTCAGCAAGGAGCTGCGTCGACGGGGCTTCCGCTTCGTCGGCCCCACGACGATGTATGCGCTCATGCAGTCCGCGGGTCTGGTCGACGATCACGTCGCCGGATGCTGGCGCGCCGCCGCACCGGAGTTATCCACAGGGTAGTTCTCCCCATGGGGCGCATGCAGATTCAAAAGCTATGATGGCGAGGTTACGCGGTCGGGGGGAAATCGACCGGGCAGAGGTGAGGGGACCGTAGCGTGAAGGCTGTTTCGTGGGTGCGTGCACGCCCGAAAGCGTTCGCCTCGGCGGCGGCGGTGACGGCGGGCGTCATGGCGATCTCGCTCCTCGCGCTGACCTACGACGGCAACCCCACCACCGAACTCGAGCTGCACGACGGCGGCATCTGGATCACCAAGAGCTCCAACCTGCTCGTCGGCCACTTCAACTACCCCTCGACGGTGCTCGACGGCGCCGTGCGCACGACGGGCGAGAGCTTCGACATCCTCCAGAGCGGTGCGACGATCCTGGTCGTGGACACGCAGGAGAACGCGGTGACCAGCGTCGATCCGGCGCGCGTCTCGATGGTCGATGACGCGACGATCCCCACCGAGGCGAAGGTCGCCCTCGGCCACAACACGGTGGCGGTGCTCGATCGCGCCTCCGGCGACCTGTGGGTGGCCTCCGCCCAGGGGCTGTCGGCGCTGGAGATCCAGGGGAGCGATCCGATCGCCGAACTCGGGCGCGGCGCCGATGTGGCCGTCGGCGCCGACGGCACGGTGCACGCCGTGTCGGCGAAGGACGCCAGCATCGTCTCCATCCCCGTCGACGCCGAGGGCGAGCCGAAGGATCCCTCGACCACGGCGCTCTCCTCGCTCAGCGACAACGCCTCCCCGACGATCACCGTGGTCGGCGGCACCCCGGTCGTCTTCGACGACGTCGCCGGATCCGTCCTCACCGCGAGGGGCCTGACCGCCCCGGTCGATCGCGCCGAGGGGGCGGCGCTGCAGCAGCCCTCGCCCGAGGGCTCCGAGGTGCTCCTCGCCACGACATCGCAGCTGGTCTCGATACCGCTCGACGGCGGCGAGCCGAGCAGCGTCGACACCGGCGCGCAGGGCTCCCCCGCGGCGCCCGTGCAGATGCTCGGATGCCACTACGGCGCATGGTCGGGCTCGGGGGCCTTCGTCCGCGACTGCATCACCGACGACTTCGACCTCCAGACGACGCTGACCGACCTCGACCCGACCGCCGAGCTGGTCTTCCGCGTCAACCGCGACGTCATCATGCTCAACGACGTCGTCGGCGGTGCCGCATGGCTGGCCGACGAGAGCCTCCAGCGGGTCGACAACTGGGACGACATCACCCCACCCGAAGGCGAGGCGGAGGAAGACGAGAAGACCAGCGAGGAGACCGTCGAGACCACGCTCCCCGAACGCAGCGAGATCAACACCGCGCCCATCGCGATCGACGACAGCTTCGGCGTGCGGCCGGGCGGGACGACGGTGCTGCCCGTGCTCGACAACGACACCGATGCCGACGGCGACGTGCTCGTCGCCGCCCTCGTGGGCGACCAGCCCTCGCTCGGCGTCGTGCAGCCGATCCAGAACGGCGGCGCGCTGCAGATCGACGTGCCCGAGAACGCGGCCGGATCGGCGACCTTCCGGTACGCGATCGACGACGGGCGCGGCGGCACCGACGAGGCCGATGTGCGCCTCACGGTGCACGACTGGTCGACCAACGCCCCGCCGGCGCAGAAGCGCATCACGACGATCGCCGTCGAGCTCGGCGGCACCGTCTCGTACAACGTCCTGCCGGACTGGTCCGACCCCAACGGCGACGACATCTACCTCCGCGCCGTCGTGCCCGCCGACGGCGACGAGGTCGATCACGCCACCGATGGTCAGCTCACCTACCGCGCGCTGGGCACCGTGCTCGGCCGCAAGGAGGTCGAGGTCGTCGTCGCCGACGGCGTCGGCGGGCTGTCCACGGGCACCCTCATCCTCGACGTGCGCCCCCAGGGCTCGACGCTGCCGACCACCAACGCCGACCACGTCGTCACTCGGGTCGGTCAGCAGGTCACCGTCGCGCCGCTCGCCAACGACACCAGCTCGGGCCGCGAGCCGCTGCGCCTGGCCCGCGTCGACGAGGTCCCCGACACGCGCATCACCGCCGACTTCGCGAACAAGACCTTCGACTTCGTCTCCGACCGCGCGGGCGTCTACTACGTGCAGTACCTCGTCACCGCCGGCCCGACGCCGGTCCCCGGTCTCGTCCGCGTCGACGTGTTCCCCCCGGATGAGACCGATGCCGCCCCCATCGCGGTTCGCGATGTCGCGCTCCTGCCGGCAGGCGGCGAGGTCCTCGTCGGCGTGCTCAACAACGACACCGAGCCCTCCGGCGGCATCCTGGTCGTGCAGTCGGTCACCGTAGACCCGGGAAGCGGCGTGTCCGTCTCGGTGCTCAACCACGAGACGCTGCGCATCAGCGATCAGGGCATGCTCGACGAGCAGGTGCGGCTGACGTACCGCATCTCCAACGGCTCCAAGACCGCCGAAGGCGACGTCATCGTCATCCCGATCCCGTCCGCCGACAAGCTCCTGCCGCCGGTCGCCAACGACGACCAGGCGGTCGTGCGCGCCGGTGATGTGGTCACCATCCCGGTGCTCGACAACGACTCCCACCCCAATGGCGATGCGCTCCACGTCGCGCCCGATCTGGTGGAGCCGCTGATCGACCCGGCCGACGGCGAGATCTTCGTCTCGCAGAACACCGTGCGCTTCCGCGCCGGGCCCGAGGCGAAGACCGTGTACGCCACCTACGAGGCGGTCGACTCGACCGGGCAGAAGGATGCCGGATACATCACGATCCAGATCCTGGCGATCGACGAGGACAACAACGCCGCACCCCGCCCTCGGGATCTGACCGCCCGTGCGCTCAGCGGCACGGTGGTGCGCATCCCGGTGCCGACGGACGGCCTCGACCCCGACGGCGACTCGGTCGAGCTCCTGGGGCTCGCCTCCTCGCCCACGCTCGGCGGCATCGTCGAGGTGGGCCCGAACTACTTCGACTACGAGGCCTTCGAGGACTCGGCGGGTGTCGACACCTTCCGCTACGAGGTGCGCGACCGGCTCGGCAAGACGGGCGTGGGCACGGTGCGCGTGGGCATCGCGCCGCCGGAGTCGATCAACCAGCCGCCCTACGCGGTGAAGGACTCCCTCGTCGTGCGTCCCGGCCGCGAGGTCGCCGTTCCGGTGCTGGCCAACGACTCCGATCCGGAGGGCGACCAGATCGCGCTCGTCGCCAGCGGCCTGATCCTCCCCGACGTGGAGGGCCTCGACGCGCGCGTGCTCGGCGACCGGGTGATCGTGACGGCCCCCGACCGTCCGATGGAGACCTCGCTGCAGTACACGATCCGCGACGCCCGCGGCCTCACCGCCCGCGCCGTGCTGCAGATCACGGTCGACGAGAACGTGCCGCTGCAGCGCCCGATCGCCCGGGACGACCGCATCCAGCTCGCCGACATCACCGAGCAGCTCACCGTCGCCGTCGACGTCCTCGCCAACGACGAAGACCCCGACGGAACGGTGGACGCCCTGCAGCTGCGCGCCGGCGAGGGCGGAACCGTGCTGCCGGACAGACGCATCCAGGTCCAGATCACCGACGAGCGCCAGCTCGTGCGCTACACGATCACCGACCAGGACGAGCAGGAGGCCTCGGCGTTCATCTTCGTCCCCGCGATCTCCGAGCTGCGGCCGACGCTGCTGTCGGCCACCCCGGTCGAGGTCAAGAGCGGCGAGACGATCGTGCTGCCGCTGAGCGAGTACGTCACCGTCGTCGGAGGCGGCTCGCTCGTGCTCACCGAGGCGGCGAAGGTGAGTGCGATCAACGCCGACGGCGCCTCCCTGATCCGCGACCAGCAGACGCTCGTCTACACCTCCGCGCAGGGCTACCACGGCCCCGACGCCCTCACCTTCGAGGTGACCGACGGCACCGGGCCCGACGACCCGGCGGGTCGCAAGGCGACCCTGACGATCCCGATCACGGTGCTCCCGCCCGACAACCAGCAGCCGAGCTTCCTCGGCAGCGAGATGCAGGTGGCGCCGGGCGAGGACGCGACCGGGCTCGACCTGCGCGCGCTGACCACCGACCCCGACCCGGGCGATGTCGAGCGGATGCGGTACACCATCGTCTCCGGTCCCGGCGACGGGATGAGCGCACGGGTGGACGGCGGCACGCTGCTGGTCGATGCCGCCACCACGACGCCCAAGGGCACGACCGGATCGGTCACCCTCCGCATCGAAGACGGCGAGACCGCGCCGATCGAGGGCACGGTCCATGTGCGCGTGACCGCGTCCACGCGAGAGCTCGCCGCGGCGAACACCGATGTCGTCGCCGAGGCCCACCAGGGGCGCACCGAGACCGTGTCGGTGCTCGACAACGACTTCAACCCCTTCCCGGAGACACCGCTGACGGTGCTCTCGGCCACTGTCGAGACCGGCAATGGCACCGCCCGCGTCGCCGGGAGCAACGTCGAGATCACCCCGGACTCCTCCTTCGTGGGCAGCATGGTGGTGCGCTACCGCGTGCAGGATGCGACCGGCGACCGGGACCGCGAGGTCGACGGCCGCATCACCCTCACGGTGCTGGGCGTGCCGGATGCTCCCGGAACCCCCTCCGTCTCCAGCGTGCAGGATCGCACGGTGGTGCTCTCCTGGTCGCCGCCGGCCAACAACGGCGCCGAGATCACCGGGTACACCGTCTCCTCGATCCAGGGCACGCAGTACTCCAAGGCGTGCGCGGCCACCACCTGCACGCTCGACGGGCTCACCAACAACGTCGAGTACGTCTTCCAGGTCGTGGCGCACAACCGCGTCGGCGACTCCCCGGTCTCCCCGGGCTCCGAGATCGCCCGCCCCGACGCGCGCCCTGACACCCCGGCGCCGCCGACGCTCGCGTTCGGCGACCGCTCGCTCAGCATCAACTGGGTCACGCCGACCACGCCCGGCTCCCCGGTCGAGAACTTCACTCTGGAGATCTCGCCCGCCCCGCCCTCGGGAATCTCCCAGCGGGCAGGCCTCACCGGGAACTCCGTCGTGTGGGACGGACTCGAGAACGGCGTCTCCTACCAGGTGCGCGTGCGGGCCCACAACCGTGCGCCCGACCCGTCCAGCTGGAGCAACTGGTCCACCGCCATGATCCCCGCAGGCCGTCCGGCCGCGCTCGGCGCGCCGGTGACCACCGAGCTGGCGCCGGTCGGCAACCAGGCGCAGATGCAGGTGAACTGGGTGCGCCTCACCGGCAGCCAGGAGAACGGCGACGCCGTCTCGGGATACGAGCTGGAGGTGCGTCGCGGCAGCACGGTCGTCCAGACCCTGACGCCGAGCGCGGGCGCCACCAGCCAGGCGGTCGTGGTGCCCACGAGCGAGACCGGCTACACGTATCGCATCCGTGCCCGCAACAAGGCCGGCTGGGGCGACTGGAGCTCCGCCTCGGCCGAGCGCCGCGGCGTGATCGCGCCGGGCGCGCCGAGCACGCCCGGCGTCACCGTCGGAGACCGGCAGCTCACCGTCTCGTACTCCCTCGCCGCCGAGGCCCGCAACGGCGCCCGGGCGAACGAGATCAGCTACCAGTACCAGCTCAACGGCGGCAACTGGCAGTCGAACTGGAACGGTTCCACGATCACCGGGCTCAGCAACGGCACCAACTACACCGTCCGCGTGCGCGCGGTGGCCTCGGTCGGCGGGCAGACCTACGCCGGTGCGCAGTCGGGCGCCTCGGCGGGTGCCATCCCCTACGGCCCCGTCGGAAACCCCGGCGCCACGGCGAGGAAGAACTCCCAGTCGGTGACGGTCGGCTGGAGCGCCCCCTCGCCCAACGGCCGCGCCATCGACCGGGTCGAGTACCGCACCTGCCAGACCTCGGGCAGCTCCTGCTCGGGCGGGTGGACCAGGGCCGGCTCGCTCAGCGGCTCGACGAACGTCGGCAACGGGCACTCCCAGCGCTGGCTGATCGAGGTGCGCGCCTACGACACCGCGGGCCAGGTGTCCAGCATCGTCCGGGCCAACGCGACCTCCGACCCGCCCCCCGCGCCGCGGATCTGGGTGGAGCACGGCGGCGCCCCCGCGGGCGAGTACTGCCACAACGGCTGCGAGCGCTTCAGGGTGCATTGGGAGAACGCCTCCTCCCTGGGCACCCGCCAGGTCTGGTGCAACATCACCGGGGCTGCGAACTTCGCCGGTCCCTACACGATCAACTTCTCCGCGAACGGCGGCAGAGGCAACCAGACGCTCAGCTGCTGGAGCGGCCGCGACAACGTCAACGCCTGGATCGATGTCAGCGGATGGGGATCCAATGTCGACACCGAAACCCGCTACTGGGGCAGGTAGCCCGCTCCCGGCCACGAACAGACAGACAGAGAAAGACGACACCCATGACAATGACTCCCGAACAGGCCGCCTGGTTCCAGGGCACCTTCACGCGCCTCGTCGACAACGTCGACGCCGCGCTGCAGGGCAAGCGAGAGGTCGTCGCCCTCGTTCTCTCGGCCATGCTCGCCGAGGGCCACGTGCTGCTGGAGGACGCTCCCGGCACGGGCAAGACGAGCCTCGCCAAGGCGCTGGCGGCCACGGTGCAGGGCACGAGCTCGCGGATCCAGTTCACCCCCGACCTGCTGCCCTCCGACGTCACGGGCGTGACCATCTACGACCAGCAGTCCCACACCTTCGAGTTCCACAAGGGCCCGATCTTCGCCTCGATCGTCCTGGCCGATGAGATCAACCGCGCCTCGCCGAAGACGCAGTCGGCGCTGCTGGAGGTCATGGAGGAGTCGCGGGTGACCGTCGACGGCGTCACCCACGAGGCCGGTCGCCCCTTCCTCGTCATCGCCACCCAGAACCCCGTCGAGCAGGCCGGCACCTACAAGCTGCCCGAGGCGCAGCTGGACCGCTTCCTCATCAAGACCTCGATCGGCTACCCCGACCTCGCCGTCACCGAGCGGATCCTCGCCGGGGCGAGCGACCGCAATCCCTCCGCCGGCCTCTCCGCCATCATCACCACGAGCGCCGTGGCCGATATGGCCGACCTCGCGGCATCCGTCCACGTCGAGCAGGCGGTCCTGCGCTACGCGGCCGAGCTCGCCGAGGCGACCCGCACCGACCCGGCCACGCGCCTGGGCGTCTCGGTGCGCGGCGCCATCGCGATGGTACGCATCGCCAAGGTGTGGGCCTCCGCGCAGGGGCGCCACTATGTGCTGCCCGACGACATCAAGGAGCTGGCCCGGCCGGTGTGGATGCACCGTCTGCTGCTGGACCCCGAGGCCGAGTTCGCCGGCACGACGAGCGAGACCGTCATCGCCCGCATCCTGGACGCCGTCGCCGCACCGCAGGCGCGATCGGCGGCTTGATGGCGACAGCGTCAGCGGCGGCCGGTGCCGTCGAGGAGAGGGAAGCCGGATGGCGTGACGTCATCGGCGAGATCGGCGTGCGCCTGGCCAGGCGCCTGACGCTGATCGCCGCGGCCTTCCGGCCGATCACCTGGGTGCTGGCCGTCCTCGCTCTCGCGCTGTGGATCACCGGTGCGGTCCTCGGCTGGGGAGAGCTGACCGTCGTCGCGCTGGTGATCGCCCTCACGATCGCCCTCTGCGCCCTGTTCCTCATCGGCCGCACCGCCTATGACGTCTCCCTCGACCTGGCGCGCACCCGCGTCGTCGTCGGAGACCGCGCCGTCGGCGCCCTGACTCTGGCCAACGACAGCAGCCGGGCGATCCTCCCCTCGCGCGTCGTCCTGCCCGTCGGTGCGGGCCGGGGCGAGTTCGGCATCCACCGCCTCGCTCCGGGCGAGCGCGCCGAGGAGCTGTTCGCGATCCCCACTGAGCGGCGCGGCGTCGTGCAGGTGGGGCCGGTCAGCGTCGTGCGCGGCGATCCGCTGGGCCTGTTCGAGCGCGCGCACCGGCGCGACGAGCCCGTCGATCTGTACGTGCATCCGCGCACCGTGCGCTTCGAGGGGCAGTCGCTGGGCTTCCTCCGCGATCTCGAAGGGCTCCCGGCCACCGACCTCTCGCGCGACGACGTCTCCTTCCACGCGCTCAACGAGTACCAGCCCGGCGACGATCTCCGGCACGTGCACTGGCGCTCGACCGCGCGCACGGGCACGATGATGGTGCGCCACTACGAGGAGACCCGTCGTTCGCACTTCGTCATCGGACTCTCGCGCTCGGCGGGCGACTACGCCAGCGACGCCGAGTTCGAGCTGGCGATCTCGGCCGCCGGCTCCATCGGCCTGCGCGCCCTCGCCGACTCGCAGCGGGTGGAGGTGCGCGTGCAGGGCCGTTCGCTCCCCGCCGACACCGGCAAGCGCCTGCTGGACTCGCTGTCGATGCTGGAGGAGTCCAGGGCCCGCGAGGGCGGGATCGCCGAGCTCGGCGGGATCATCGCCGCAACCCTGCCCCTGGCGAGCGTCGTCGTGCTCGTCTGCGGCAGCCGCGTCGCGAGCGAGCAGCTGCGCCTGGCCTGCTCCCGTCTCCCGTTCGGCGCGCGCGTGCTCGCGATCGTCGCCGACGACCGCTCCGAGTCTCCGGCGCTGCGGCGCATCGCCGATGCCGACGTCGTCACCGTCGGCGCCCTCGAACACCTCCCGCTGGCCCTGCACCGGGTGCTCACATGAACGCACAGGCCGTCACCCTTCCCCCGCACCGCTGGGCTGCCGATCTCGGCGCCACGGCGCTGTTGCTGCTCGCGGCGCTCGCCGGGTTCTGGCCGAGCTTCGAAGGGGGTGCGCGCTTCCTCGTCGCCGTCCTCGGCGGTCTGATCCTCGGTCTGGGGATCGCGGCGGTCGCCGCCTGGCGCCGGTGGGGCATCCTCACGGTGACGGGTCTCACCCTCGCGGCATACTTCCTCTTCGGCGGAGCGTTCGCCCTCGGACACACGGCGATCGCCGGAGCCATCCCGACGCTGGAGACCCTGCGCCAGCTGGCGATCGGCGTCGTCACCTCGTGGAAGAGCCTGCTGACCACCGTGGCGCCGGTGGCCGCATCCGACGGTCATCTCCTCGTCCCCTTCCTGCTCGCGCTCGTCGCCTCCGTGATGACCGCCTCTTTCGCGCTGCGGCTGCGCCAGCCGGCGTGGGCGCTCCTGCCGCCGGCGGCGACGCTCCTGTTCGTGATCGCGATGGGCGTGCCGCAGCCGGCCTGGCCGGTCGCGCAGGGCGTGCTCTTCGCCGGGGTCACCATCGTCTGGCTGGCGCTCCGGCAGCGCTGGGCGCCGCAGAACTCGGCCGTCTCGGTCGGAGCCGTCGATGCCAAGCGCGCCGCTCAGCAGCGCTGGCGCCGAGGTGTCAGCGCCGCCGTCGTGCTGACGGTGGCGGGCGGCCTGGGAGTGGCCGCGAGCGCCGTCACCGCGTCCGACGCCTCGCGGCAGATCTTCCGTGACGTGATCATCCCGCCCTTCGACATCCGCGAGTTCCCGAGTCCCCTGCAGTCCTTCCGCAAGTACGTGCGCGACGACGTCGATCAGGCGCTGTTCACCGTGCGCGGCCTCCCGGAAGGCGCACGGATCCGCATCGGTGTGATGGACCAGTACAACGGTGTCGTCTACAACGTCACCGACGGCGGCCAGGGCACCTCGAGCGCTTTCACGCCGCTCCGTGCGAACATGTCCCCGGATGCCGAGGGCGTCGCGGTCACCCTGCAGGTCCAGATCGACGAGTACTCGGCGGTGTGGCTGCCCGCGGCCGGCGCGGTGCAGGAGATCGTGTTCGAAGGCGAGCGGGCCGAGGAGCTGCGGCGGACGACGGTCTACAACGACGTGACGGGAACGGCGGTCGCCCGCCCGGGTCTCCGAGCCGGTGACAGCTACACCGTCCATACGGTGCTTCCCGCGGATCTGGCCGACGAGGAGCTCGCCGAGGCGGAGTTCGGGAAGGTGCGGATGCCGCGGCAGACGAACGTGCCCGACGGGCTCTCGGCGATCGCGGCAGACGCGGTGGCCGAGGCGGAGACGCCGCTGGGCCAGGTGCGCGCGCTGGAGGCCTTCCTCTCCGAGGGCGGCTTCTTCAGTCACGGGCTGGAGAACCAGCCCTTCTCGCGGCCGGGTCACGGCACCGAGCGCATCACCACCCTGATCGGCAGCGAGCAGATGGTCGGCGACGATGAGCAGTACGCCGCGCTCATGGCGCTGATGCTGCGCGAGCTGGGGATCCCCGCGCGCGTGGTCATGGGGTTCTACCCGGACGAGGGCGAGCTTGCGGCCGGGGCCTTCACCGCCACGGGAGACGCGGTGCACGCCTGGGTGGAGGTGAACTTCGCCGGTCACGGCTGGCGGGCGTTCGACCCGACGCCGCCCGAGGAGCAGGTGCCCAGCGATCAGCACAACAAGCCGAAGGCCGACCCGCGCCCGCAGGTGCTGCAGCCCCCGCCCCCGCCGCAGGAGCCGGCCGACCTTCCCCCGCTCATCCCCGACGAGCGCGAGAGCGAGGACGAGAAGGAGCAGGTCTCGCCGGTCCTGGGCATGATCCTCGCCATCGGCGGGATCAGCCTGGGGGTGCTCGCGCTGCTGGCGGCGCCGTTCATCCTGATCGGCGCCTGGAAGGCATCCCGTCGCCGCGCGCGTCGGGCGGCCGAGCGCACCGCCGACCGCATCAGCGGCGGCTGGGACGAGCTCACCGATCGCGCGATCGACTACGGCGCGAGGCTCACGCCGGGTGCGACGCGCGTCGAGGAGGGGGTTGCGGTCGCCGAGAGCCTCACCGCTCCTGCCGCGCTGACCCTGGCCGCCCGTGCGGACACGGACGTCTTCGGGCCGGGCGAGCCCACGCCGGAGGATGTCGCGGCGTTCTGGCACGAGGTCGACGAGATCGTCGGCGGCATCGGGAAGCGCGCCGGTCTGTGGCGGAGGCTCCGCGCGCGCCTGAGTCTTCGCGCCCTCCTCGGAGGTTCGGCGCTCGCACGCGGTGTGCAGGGACTCAAGGACGCCGCCAGGAACAGGAAAGCGGACACCGGGGCGTCCGCAGCGAAGGGAAGCGAGAACTCATGACGATTCCGGATGGCGGCACGGTCGCCCCTCTCTCCCGTCGGGTCGTGGCCTACGTGATCGACGCGCTCATCGCCGTCGGCATCCTGATCGTGGCAGGGAGCATCGTCGGGGTCATCCTCTTCAGCCTGGGCATGGACGGTGCCGTACGCCTGGCCCCGGTGGCCGCGGTCATCGTGTGGCTGGTGATGGTCGGCTGGCTGCTGGTCTACACGGCGATGCAGGGCGGGCCCGGATCCATCGGCATGCGCGCGCAGCGTCTGCGCCTCGGGCGTGAGCGCGACGGGGAGCGGATCGGCTTCGGCGCCGCACTCCTGCGCAACCTGGTCTTCGGGATCACGGCGAACTTCATCATCGGCTACTTCACCCCGCTGCTGGACGGCTCCGGCCGCGCGCAGGGCTGGCACGACAAGGTGGGCCGGGCCCTGATGCTCGAGGCGCGCCCGGCGCCGAAGGAGACCTCCATCGCCGTGATGTCGACGATCCCGCCGCTGCCGGTTCCCTCGCGGCGCGCCGGCGCGTCCGTGCCCCCGGCGCCTGTCGCGCCGAATGCGCCGGTAAGCGCCCCGGCCGAGGAGACCGTCATCGCCGCCCCGCGTCCGCCCATCGCCGCCCCTCCCGCATCGGCCGCCTCGGCGGCCCCTCCCGTCCCGGCATCGCCCGTGCCCGCCGAAGGGCTCATCGCCTTCGTCCCCGGCGTGACCCAGGATGCGCCGGCCGTGTCGCCTGCACCCGTGTCGGCCGCTCCCGCCCCGGCATCCGTCGCGCCGGCGCCGCCCGCTCCGGCGCCGGCCGCACCGGCGCCGGCCCCGGTGGTGGACCCTCCCGCATCCGTCCCTTCCGCTCCGGAGCCCGAGGAGGAGGACGTCGAGGCCACGCGCATCAGCGTGCCCGGACACCGCCTGGTGTTCACCTGGGACGACGGGACGCGGGTCGAGGTGTCCCGGCGCACTCTTTTCGGCCGCAACCCCGCTGCGGAGGCCGGCGCATCCGTCGTGCCTGTGCGCGACGAGACCCTCTCGCTGTCGAAGACGCACTTCGAGGCGGGTGCCGAGGCGTCCGGCGGCTGGGTGCGGGACCTCCACTCGACCAACGGGACGACGATCGTGCGCGGCGGAGAGCGCATCGCCTGCCCGCCGGGGGAGAAGGTGCGCGTGAGTCTCGGGGACGCCCTCGAGATCGGTGACCGCATCGTGACGATCGGCGGGTACACGTGACCCGGGCGCTGATCGTCGAGTCGGGGGCGGCGACGCATCCGGGAACCCGTCGCGTCCTCAACGAGGACGCCTACATGGCGAGCGATCCGGTCTTCCTCGTGGCCGACGGGATGGGCGGACACGATGCAGGCGATCTCGCCAGCGCCGCGGTCATCGCCGAGTTCCACCCCCTCGCCGGCCGCCCCTCGCTTCTGCTCGACGATGTGCGCGAGGCGCTGGGCCGTGCGCGTGAGGCGGTGGACTCCCTCGCCGACGCCGGCGGCGGACGGGCGGGGACCACGCTCAGCGGCGTCGTCCTGGCCGCGGTGGACGGGACCGGGTACTGGCTGGCGCTGAACATCGGCGACTCCCGGACCTATCGCTTCGCAGGCGGCGAGCTGGAGCAGATCAGCGTCGATCACTCGGTCGTGCAGGAGATGGTCGATGCCGGCGAGCTGAGCGCGCACGACGCCGCGATCGATCGACGTCGCAACATCATCACGCGGGCGATCGGGGCGGGCAGCAGCGGCGACGCCGATTACTGGCTCTTCCCCGCCGAGCGAGGAGACCGCATGCTCGTCTGCTCGGACGGTCTGTCCGCGGAACTGTCGGATGAGGCGATCCGCGAGATCCTGCTCCCGCACGGCGATCCGCAGACGACCGCCGATGCGCTGGTCGACGCCGCCGTGCGCGCCGGCGGCCGGGACAACGTCACGGCGATCGTCGTCGACGCCGTCGCGGTGGCATCGCGTCCGGGCAGGCCCCTCGAGATCGGGGATGATGTAGACGAGGACACCCGTCCGCGGGCGATTGCAGGGGGGAAGCACTGATGGCGCGATACCGAGCAGGCGACTGGCAGGTCCTGGTCACCGACACCGCGGTGGTCATGGTGGCCGACGAGACCTCGTACGAGCGGGTCAGCGCCCTCTGGGAGCAGCTGCAGAGCACGCCCACGCTGATCGAGCTCGCCGACACCCTCATCGGAGGCGGAGGCGGCTCCTTCGCCGCCATCCCGCCCTTCGCGGTGGCCCTCGTGGAAGCGGGGCGGGTGCGCATCGCCGTGCGCGGTCCGCTGGAGGTGGAAGCCGAGTCGGCCGAGCAGATCGAGCTGATCACCGGCGAGAACGTGACGATCTGGAACGAGCGATCGGTCGCCGGTGCGACGAGGCTGACGCTGTCGGGGAGAGAGGCGGATGCCGAAGGCTGGCTGCCGTTGCAGGGCGGTGTCGTGCGGGCCTCGGCGGTGATCTTCGACGTCGACGACGCCCTCGTCGGGGCTGCCTCCCTCGCCGGATCCGTCGTCGTCCCGGCGGCTGCGCCGATCTCCGGGTCCGCGCAGCAGAGCGAGCCGGAGCGCGAGCCCGAGCCGGAGATCGCCCCCGAACCGGAGCCGGGGATCATCCCGGAACCGCAACCGGAACCGGAGACGGAGCAGGAACCGCAGCCGGAGCCCGCGGCAGATCCCGCTCCCGAGCCGGCAACCGAACCCGTCCCGGAGCCCGAGCTGGTGGAGCCGTCGGAATCGGCGCCGGTCGGCGACGAGACTCTCATCCCCGGCGACACGGTCATGCCCGAGGGGGCCGAGCCGGTCGGCGAGGAGCCGGACGCCGTGGAGATCTTCGACCAGCTGTTCGCCGACACCGTGCACTCGCCGGGCGCCGCCGCGCCCGCCCCGATCGTCGGCGACCACGACGGCGAGACGATCTCGGTCGCGCAGGCCCGGGCACTGCGCAAGGACGCCGCGGTCTCCGAGGAGGCGCCCACCGCCGTGCTGCCGGTGGTCCCGGCGGGCCACAGCGGCCGCATCCGGCTGTCGACGGGCCAGGAGGTCGCCCTCGACCGCACCGTCGTCATCGGGCGGCGCCCGCGTGCCACCCGTGCCAGCGGCACCGACCTTCCCCACCTGATCGCGGTCGAGAGCCCGCAGCAGGACATCTCGCGCAACCACCTCGAGGTCCGTCCCGAGGGCGACACGGTCGTGGTGGTGGATCTGCACACTACTAACGGCTCGACCCTGCTGCGTCCGGGTGCCGACCCCGTGCGGCTCCATCCCGGCGAGCAGACCCTCGTCCTCAGCGGCGACGTGATCGACCTCGGCGACGGCGTGACCGTCGTCTTCGAGGAGCTGCCGTGAGCAGACCGCCCTCTCCGCCGCCGGAGCTTCCCGGTTTCACCTATCTGCAGCCGCTCGGCACGGGCGGCTTCGCCGACGTGTTCCTGTACGAGCAGGAGATGCCGCGGCGCAAGGTGGCGGTCAAGGTGCTCCTCGCCGATCGGATCGCCACCGGCTCCGCGCAGGAGTTCACCGACGAGGCCAATGTGATGGCGATGCTCTCCACGCATCCGGCGATCGTGACGATCTATCAGGCGGGGGTCGCCGGCGACGGTCGCCCCTACCTGGTGATGGAGTACTGTCCGCGTCCGAACCTCCAGGTGCGCTCGCGCAAGGAGCCGTTCTCGGTCGCCGAGGCGCTGCGCGTCGGCGTGCAGGTGGCGGGGGCCGTGGAGACCGCTCACCGCGGGGGAATCCTCCACCGCGACATCAAGCCGGCCAACATCCTCGTCACCGCGTACAACCGCCCGGCCCTCACCGACTTCGGCATCGCCTCGACCACGGGCGCCGTGACGGAGGCGACGGGGATGTCCATCCCCTGGTCGCCCCCGGAGTCCTTCGCCGAGCCGCCCCGCAGCGGCACCCGCTCGGACGTCTACGCCCTCGGTGCGACCCTCTACACGCTGCTGACGGGTCGCTCTCCGTTCGAAGACCCGCAGGGACGCAACACCAGCGCCGACCTGATCGAGCGCATCGAGCGCGCACCGCTGCCGCCGATCGGGCGGGCCGACTCCCCGCCGAGCCTGCAGGCCGTGCTCGAACGGGCCATGGCCAAGTCCCCCGAGGGCCGGTATCCGACCGCCGTGGCCTTCGCCCGCGCGCTGCAGAAGGTGCAGATCGAGCTGGCCCACTCGGTCACGCCGATCGACATCGTCGACGAGCACCCCGAGACACAGGAGGAGGATGCCGACGACGACGGCCTGACCCGGGTGCGCGCGGTGGTCAGCATCGCGCCCGGCGACGGCCTCACCCGCCCCTCGGCGATCACCGAGCGGAAGGCCCCTGCGCCGACGCCCACCGGTCCCGCGTTCGCCTCACCGCCGCGGCCGTCCGACCTCGTCGAGGAGACCGTCCGGCGCGAGGCGCGCGCAGACGGCGCCGACGAGGCGACGATCCTGCGCGGGCCTCGCGTGGTCGCACCGGAGACTCCGGATGCCGCAGAGCCCGCCGCCGCATCCGCCCCTCCCCGGCGTCGCCCGCTGTGGGCCGCGATCGTCGTCGCCGCGGTCGCGATCGTCGTGACGGGGATCGTCGTCGTGACGAATCTGCTCGGAGACCCGCCCACGGAGCCCGACGCGGATCCGACGATCTCCGAGACGCCCCTCGACGTCATCGGCCAGGCGGTGCCGAAGGTGATCGACCTCGTCGGCGCCCGAGAGGGCGAGGAGATCGCCTTCACCTGGGAGAACCCCGATCCGCAGGAGGGCGACAGCTACCTCGTCGAGGTCCTCGTGCTCGGCGGAGAGGGCCGGACCGAGCGCGTGGAGACCACGGAGTTCGCGTTCACGAGCCCGGATGCGGCACGGGCCTGCGTGGAAGTGACCCTGCGGCGCGGCAACGGAACACAGTCCGCCCCGGAGCAGGAGTGCGTCGATGGATGAGTCGCAGGCGCCGGGGACGGTGACGGTCGAGTTCGTCGGCGAGTACTTCCACGTCGATCCCGGTGCGCCCTTCCTGATCGGGCGCGAGGGCGATCTGGAGATCGACGACAATCCCTTCCTGCACCGGCACTTCCTGGAGATCATCAACGCCTCGGGACTCTGGTGGCTCTCCAACATCGGCTCGCGGCTGACGGCGACCATCACGGACGCCTCCGGAGGCGTGCAGGCCCGCCTGTCGCCCGGCGCCCGCCTGCCGCTGGTCTTCGAGCGGACGAGCATCGTCTTCAGCGCGGGCAGCACCACCTACGAGATCCTCGTCCACGCCAGCGAGCCGACGTTCCGCCAGGCGCGACGCGAGGCGACGACCCAGGGCGATTCGACCATCGGCGAGCTGCCCCTGACCGAGAGCCAGAAGCTGCTCATCATCGCCCTCGCCGAGCCGATGCTGCGCCGGGACGGCGCCGGGATGAGCGGCATCCCCAGCTCTGCGGCCGCCGCCGCACGCCTGGGCTGGACGGTGACCCGCTTCAACCGCAAACTCGACAACGTGTGCGACAAGCTGGACCGCTCCGGCGTGCCCGGCATGCGCGGCGGTCCCGGCTCGGTCGCCACGAACCGACGGGCGCGGCTCGTGGAGCACGCCATCTCCTCGCGACTGGTGACCCGCGACGACCTGCCGCTGCTGGACCGGTCGCAGGGCGGGGAGGGGGCCGCGGAGTGATCTGGGAGATCAGCGACGACACACCGGTCATCGAGGGCCTGGACGAGCAGGGCCGCCCCGACCCGGCCTACGCGCGTGCGCTCGGGCTTCTCCCGGCGCCCTTCGGCAGACGCGCGCTCGCGGCGCTGTGCGAGGGGCTGATCGCCGCGGTGATCCTGCTGCCGGCGCTCCTGGTGGTCGTGCCGGCCGTCGTCACGGTGGTGCGTGAAGGAGCGGATGCTGCGGCGCTGCTGGCCCGCGACGACCTCGTCCGGATCATCGTCGCCTACGCCGTCTCCTCCGTGCTGATGCTCGTCTACATCCTCCTGCAGCTCATCCTGCACGGCCGCCGGGGCGTGACGGTGGGCAAGGCGATGTTCGGGATCCGCTCGGTGAACGTGCGCACACTCGAGCGTCCGCGGTTCTGGCGGGGTGCGGTGGTGCGCTACCTCGTCGCCTACGCCTCGCTGCTGGTCCCCGTGATCGGCCCGGTGCTCGTGATCGCGCTCTCGCCGTTCTTCGACCCGGAGCGGCGCGGACGAGGCTGGCTCGACATGGCCGCCGGCACCTGGTTCGTCGACATCCGCCGGGGCCTGAATCCCTATGACCGCAAGCGGATGCGGGTCGCCCGCAAGATGCAGAAGGCCTCGCTGCACGGCGAGCGCGCGCCGCTGCCGTCCCTGGCGACGCCCGCCGGCCAGGGCGCGCCGGCATCCTATGTGCCCAGCGCACGGACCTCGGGCGGCGTCCTGGGCGTGCCGCGCGCGGCGGCCCCCGCCACTCCCGCCCCGACGACTCCGGCCTCTCCCGCCCCGCCGGCAGCGACAGCGGCCACGGCGTCCGCCGCCCTGGCCGCGGCCTCCGAGGGCATGATCGACAGCGTGCCGCCCGTGCTCGGTGCGCCCCCCGCATCCTCCGTTCCCCAGGTCTCCGCCCACCCGGTGATCGTGCTCGACACCGGAGCGCGCGTCGAGGTGCAGGGGCTCACGCTGCTCGGCCGCGCGCCCGCCGCGAACGCCGGAGAAGAGGGCGCGAAGCTCGTGCCGATCGAGGACGACACGCGCTCGGTCTCCAAGACCCACGTCGCACTGGCGCCGGGGCCGCAGGGCCTGGCGATCGACGACCGCCGCTCCACCAACGGCACGGCGATCGTGCGCGAAGGGGCGGAGTACGCGGTGACCGCGGGCGCGCCGCTCGTCCTGCGCGCCGGAGACCTGGTGCGCTTCGGAGATCGGACCTTCGGGGTGGAGCAGGCATGAGCGGGCAGGACGGCGGAGCGAACCGCCGCAGGAGGGGTGCACGATGAGAGTGAAGCTGACGCTGCGTCGGCCGTCGGCGCCGCTGACGGACGTGCTCGTGATGACCGACTCCACCGCGACGGTGGCCGACGTCGCCCGGCAGATCGCGCAGACCGATCCGCTGCGCAGCATCCCCGACGACGGCGCCCTCACCCTCGCCGTGGCCCCGCCCACCAGCGAGCAGCTGGTCACGCTCAACCCCGACCTCCTCGTGGGCGAGGCTCCGATCGGCTCGGGGTTCCTCGCCGAGGTCGTCGGCACCGGGCGCGCCGGCACGGGGGCGGTCGCCGCGACCTCCGCTCCGGCCGCACTCCTGACCGTCGTGGCCGGCCCCGCCGCCGGAGCGGAGTTCTCGCTGCCGATCGGTCACTTCATGATCGGCCGCGATGCGGGGAATGACATCGCCCTGGTCGATCCCCTGGTCTCCAAGCGCCACGCGCGCATCGAGGTCGCGCGCACCTTCGTCGAGATCGTCGACCTGAACTCCGCCAACGGGATCCTCGTCGACGGCGGACTCGTGCAACGGCTGCGGGTGATCCCCGGGCAGGTGTTCACCCTCGGCGACAGCGAGCTCGTGCTGCATCTGGTGAGCGACTTCGACGGCACCGCGGAGGAGGACCCGGTGCTCGAGCGCGGCGGTGCGCTGCTGTTCAACCGCAGCCCGCGCGTCGAGGAGCGCTACAGCGGCGAGGAGCTCTCCGAGCCGCGGTATCCGCGCGATCAGGTCCAGCGCCTGTTCCCCTGGCCGATGCTCGCGGCCCCCATCCTGCTCGGCGCGATGATGTACTTCATCATGAACAGCCCGCGCGCGCTCATCATCATCGTCATGACGCCGCTGATGCTCCTCGGCAACTTCATCTCGCAGCGCACTCATCTCGGTCAGCGCCTGCGCAAGGAGATCGAATCCTTCGAAGAGCAGTTCGAACGCCTGGAGGAGAAGCTCTACGAGGCGCAGCCGATCGAGCGCGAGGTGCGCCACAACGAGGTGCCCGCCGTCGCCGTCGTCTTCGACGAGGCGACGCGCCTCGGGCCGCTCCTGTGGACGAGGCGCCCGGAGCACTGGAACTTCCTCGCGGTGCGCCTGGGCGTCGGCGAGGACGAGTCCCGCACGAAGATCACCCGCGGAGAGTCGACCGACGACCTCATCGAGTACGTCGAGCGCGTCGACCGCCTCGAGGAGCGCTACAAGATGATCGGCGATGTGCCGGTGCTGGAATCGCTGCAGAGCGTCGGATCCCTCGGCGTCGCCGGGCCCACCTCCCTCGCCGGCGACGCCCTCCGCGGGCTCGCGGTGCAGCTGTTCGGAATGCACTCGCCCAACGAACTGGTCACCGTCGCCCTCACCGAGCCGGGCTGGGCGCAGGAGCTGGAGTGGCTGAAGTGGCTGCCGCACACCTCGAGCGAGCGCAACCCCTTCAAGGACATGCCGCTGGCCGACTCCGCCTCCACGGGCACGGCGCTGCTGAGCGGGCTGGAGGAGCTCATCATGCGCCGCTCGCGAAAGCCCGACTCGCCCCGTCCGCCCTACGGCGACGACTGGGATCCGATGCTCTTCGGCACCGACGTCAAGCGCGCCGCCGAGGAGGCGAGCTTCCCCGGCCAGACGGCCGTGCTGGTCATCGTCACCGCCGACGCCCCCGTCGACCGGGCGCGCCTGACGCAGATCCTCGAGCGCGGGGCGGATGTCGGGGTGTACGGACTGTTCGTCGCACCGGTCGTCGAGGCGCTGCCGGCGGCCTGCCGCACCTTCCTCGACGTCTCCGCGGGGCTGGATGCCGCCCAGGTCGGCACCGTGCGCACCGGCGACCGCTACGAGGGCGTCCGGGTCGAGGGCGTCTCGCTGGACTACATGACGATGTTCGCCAAGCGCCTCGCGCCGGTCGTGGACTCCTCGACGGTCGTGGAGGACTCCTCCGACATCCCCGACTCGGTCATGTTCCTCTCGCTCGTCGGTACGGAGCTCGCCGAGGACCCGAGTGCGGTGATCGACCGCTGGCGGCAGAACAACACGATCATCGACCGTTCGGGCGCGCCGCAGCAGCGCCTGAAGAAGGCCGGGAACCTGCGGGCGATCATCGGGCAGTCGCAGACGGATGCGATGACGCTCGACCTGCGCACGCAGGGTCCGCACGCGCTCGTGGGCGGCACCACCGGCGCCGGCAAGAGCGAGTTCCTGCAGGCGTGGGTGCTGGGGATGGCCGCCGCGCACAGCCCTGACCGCGTCACCTTCCTGTTCGTGGACTACAAGGGCGGCTCGGCCTTCGCCGACTGCGTGGACCTGCCGCACTGCGTGGGTCTGGTCACCGACCTCAGTCCTCACCTCGTCCGCCGCGCGCTCACGAGCCTGCGTGCCGAGCTCCACCATCGCGAGCACCTCTTCAAC
>CAYOTY010000037.1:0-21995 GCA_964406995.1 uncultured Microbacterium sp. | reverse complement strand
CGGTGGTGGTGCCGTCACCGGCGACGTCGTCGGTCTTCTTGGCGACCTCCTTGACGAGCTCCGCACCGATCTTCTCGTACGGGTCGTCCAGCTCGATCTCCTTCGCGATGGACACACCGTCGTTCGTGATCGTGGGGGCTCCCCACTTCTTCTCCAGAACAACGTTGCGGCCACGCGGGCCGAGGGTCACCTTGACGGCGTCGGCGAGGATGTTGAGGCCACGCTCGAGGCCGCGGCGGGCCTCCTCATCGAAAGCGATGATCTTTGCCATGAGTTTTGTCGTCCCTCCTGGACGTAGACGTTGGGGTTTAGCACTCAGCACATCAGAGTGCTAATAGCATTCTGGCACTCGACACAGGCGAGTGCAAGCTGCGGCGAAACGCGAGACGCGTGCGCTCAGTCCTCGACGGTCTCCTCGGGCTCGGGCTGCACCGTGGAACGGTCGAGGCCCAGCACGAGAGTGAGCTGGCGATCCTCCGGGTCGTCGGGGTTGGCGTAATGATCGCTCTGGATCAGATCGGCGCCGCCGATGACCTCGGCGAGACCACGGGCCGCCGGCTCGTCGGCATCCGTCACGTAGTAGATCGTCGTCAGCTCGAAGCCGGTGTCGCCGCTGGGACCGGCGTATACATCGCTTCCGTTCCATCCGGCGTTGATGATCGTGTCGCGGATGCGCGCCTCCAGCCCGCTGTCGGGCGTGCCGTTGAGGATCAGCACCGTGTAGGCGGTGTCGATGACCCCCGGCTCCTCGGGCACGGTCGGGGCGCTCTGCGTGGCCTCGGGGAAGGGCGTGATGCGTCCGGTCGCGATGAACGCGCCGAAGGTGCCCACGACGATGAGGATCACGGCCGCGACGGCCGCGCCCAGAAGCGCGACCCAGCCGTTCATCCGCGGATTCTCCGCCCGGTGCGCACCGATACGGCCTGTGGCCCGGGGAATGTCGTCGAAACGATCGCGAGAGGCTTTGGACACCACTCGATGCTACAAGCCCTCTCTGCGAGTCCGCCCCGCGCGCTCGGCGAGACGCGCATCGCGGATGCGGCGCAGACGCCCGACCAGCAGCGGGTCGTGCGCGAGAGCCGCCTCGGTGTCGATCACCTTCCCCAGAAGCTGGTAGTAGCGCGCCGGGGTGAGGGCGAGCTCCGCCCGGATCGCCTCCTCCTTCGCCCCGCTGTGGCGCGGCCAGGACGCCTCCATGGCGAGGATCGCCAGATCTCGGTCGGCAAGCGGTGCGGGCATGCTCTCAGGGTAGGACGGTCCGCCGCATCCGGTCACAGGGCACGCCTCGACCCCGGAAAGGGAGCACAATGGAAGGGAGCACAGGAGGCGATATGGCGTACCAGGTCGACAAGAGCGACGACGAGTGGCGGGCGGAACTCGGCGAGGCCGAGTACGCGGTGCTGCGCGAGGCGGCCACCGAGAGACCCTGGACGGGCGAGCTTCTCGACGAGGAGCGCGCCGGGCTCTACACCTGCGGCGCCTGCGGGGCAGAGCTGTTCCGCAGCGGCACGAAGTTCGACTCCGGCTGCGGATGGCCGAGCTTCTATGAATCCGTCCGCCCGGAGGCCGTCGAGCTCCTGGAGGACACCAGCCTCGGCATGACCCGCACCGAGGTCCGCTGCGCGGCCTGCGGCTCGCACCTCGGCCACGTCTTCCCCGACGGCTTCGGCACACCGACCGGCGACCGCTACTGCATGAACTCGGTGGCGCTCTCCTTCACGCCCGACGAGTGAGCGCGCTGGAGGCCGTGCGGGCGCGGCGATCCTGGTCGAAGGTCGACGACGAGGCGCCCACGCACGAGGAACTGGTCGAACTGGTCGCCGCCGCAGGGCGCGTCGCCGACCACTCCGCGCTGCGCCCCTGGCGGCTCATCGAACTGCGCGGCGACGATCGTGTGCGGCTCGGGAAGGCGATCGCCAAGGCTCAGGGCGACCGGCATCCCTCCTCCAAGCCCCTGCGCGCCCCGCTGCTGATCGCTGTCGTCGTCAGCTACCGCAAGAGCGGCAAGGTCCCCCGCTGGGAGCAGGAGGCGGTCGCCTCCGGCGTCGCGCACATGCTCAGCCTGCTGCTGGACGAGGCCGGCTGGGGCGTCATCTGGCGCACCGGCGGCTACACGCGCGCGAAGAAGGTCGCCAAGGCCCACGGCCTGAAGAAGGACGAGGCGCTCATGGGCTGGCTGTACGTGGGACGCAAGCCCGCGGGCAAGTCGGCGGGGCGGCGCAAGGGCGTCGATGCGGAGGCCCTGCTCTCGCGGATGCCGCAGCGCACGCGCGGCCGCTAACGCCTGCGCCACAGGAGTGCGGTGAGCACGGATGCCGCCGCCAGCACGACCATGGTGACGATCTGCCAGAGAGCGGGTCCGGCCACGCTCGGCCAGAGCAGATCGATCGCCACCGAGGCCAGAAGCTGCCCGAAGACGACGCCCAGCCCCATCAGGAGCACGCCGGTGCGGGCCACGACGATCACGCTCAGCAGGATGTAGGCGGCCCCCAGCGGGCCACCGAGATACAGCCACCACTGGCTCGGGAGAGGTCCCGGGGCGCCCTGCACTGCGGCGCTGATCCCGGCGGCGGCGGCCAGCACGACGGTGCCGACGACGAAGCTGACCAGGGTCGCCGCCAGCGGGGCCTGAAGGCGCCGGCCGAGCCGGCCGTTGACGGCCTGCTGGAAGGCGATTCCCGCGCCGACCAGGAAGGGCAGGACGAGCATCCACAGCGGCGCGGCGGTGAGAACGTCTCCGGAGAGGGACACGGCGACGGCGACGAGCGCGAGCGCTCCCCCGGCCACCCGGCCACGGGTGATCGCGACCACGCCCGCCGGCCCGATGCCCACGCGATCGAGCAGGAGGCCGTGCACGGCCTGCCCGGCGACGACACCGATGGTGAAGAGGGAGACCCCGAGGAGTGCGACGGTGAGTCCCTGGGTGGAGACGGTCAGCGCCCCGCAGGCGCCGCCGGCCAGCATCCACCAGGGGACGGCTCCGGAGCGGATGCCGCGCCAGGCCCGGACCAGCCCTTGACGCTCCCTGGGCAGCGCGGGCACGATGACCGCCAGCAGGAGGAGCCCGGTGGCGAAGGAGATGAATCCGGCGTAGACGCCGTCCTTGACCGCGACGCCGAGAAGGCCGTTGACGCGCGCCTGGACGGCGGTCATGACGCCGACGGATCCCGCGCCGGCGAGCGCGAGCCACAGCGGCATGGCGCGGGGGCGATCTGTGGGCATTCCACAGACGCTACCGGTTCTCCGCGACGTCGGGTGCGGCGGCTACGCTGGGCGCATGTGCGCCAGCTACGGCATCGACCCGCGTTTCTCCGGCCAGGCGCTGCTCGATGCCGAGCATGAGGTGCTGCTGGACGCGCTTCGGGACTGGGCGCGCGCGGCCGACGAGGAGGTCCGGCGCCCCACGGGCCGGAACGCCCGCAACCTCAATCCGCTGCTCGTGCCGCGCGGCGGCGTCCCGAAGCTCCAGGAGGCCTGGTGGGGGCACCTCGCCGAGGGAGAGCCGGTGAGGTATCCCTCGATCAACACCCGCTCCGAGCGCCTCCGCGACCGGCCCTCGGACCTGCGCTTCCGTGCGATCGTACCGGCGACGAGCTGGTTCGAGATGCAGAAGCCGAGCAGGGCGTGGCGGGAGTTCGGCATGGGCGGTAAGACGCTCTTCGGTATGGCGGCGGTCATCCGACCCGGCCGCACGAGCGACGGCGCGCCGGTCACCTGCTATTCGATCGTGACGCGCGATGCCCCCGCGCATCTGTCGGAGGCGCACCCGCGGATGCCGCTGCTGATCCCGCCGCCGTTCGCCGCCGAGTGGCTGGCGGCATCCGCGTCCGCGGCTCTTCTCGACGCGGCCCTGGACGCATCCGCTTCCCTGGACGAGGCGGTCACCGCCGTTCCGATTCCCTCCCGCCCCTGACACCGGCGCCGGTTCAGGGCACACGGACCGGGGGTTCGGCGCGCAGCAGCCGGATGCACGCGCGCATCTCGGGCTCTGAGCACGGTTTCGCACCGCGCGCGTGCATGCGCTGGGCGCACTCTCCGTCGCACGCGCACCGAACCCCCGGAGGGTGCCCCGGCATAATCCCCAGATCTATGCCGGGCGCCTTCCTCGCAGACCGTCCCGGGGCGCCCGACGACCGCCGGGCCCGGAGACGAGGAGGAAGAGCAGGGGATGCCGTGCGCAGCGCTGTCACGGTGGACACGTCTCCGCCGCGCTCCTCGGCATGCCCCGGAACGATCTCGCTCACGGCGCCACCGCGCCGGCGAAGTCCCTGCCGCTGAGCAGCGACATCGGCTCGACGCCGAGCCAGCTGCCGACGGCTTCCAGCTCCGCGAGCGAGAAGGGATGCTGACCGAGCCTGCGTCGCTGGGCCGCCCGCTCGCTCAGATTCAGGACATGCGCCAGCTCGCCGTTGGTCCGGCGCTGCGCAGCCATCAGCATGCGCACGCGCGTCGCCACGCGTCCGGCAAGCGTTGCATCACCGACGGCTTCCGCAGGAGGCGTCGTTGTCATGACACCCATACTGCGCACTATGACACGCACTGTCAACCGATCCGCTCTCCCAGAGACGCAATCGTGCCGTCGGTGACTTGCGCTGTGCGTGCGACGGAGGCAGAGTATGGACATGGCGCGACCGAAGCAGGATCCTCCGAGTCAGTTCGGCGACATCGTGACCGCCGCCATCAGAAGAGGCATGGTCGAGTTCGAGATGTCCGGGCGAGGCCTGGCCCGTCGGCTGCAGAGATCCGAGGGATACGTCCGCGACCGGCTCAACGGGAAGTACGAGTTCGCCCTGGCGGACATCGAGCACTTCGCCCTGTTCATCGGCATGACGCCCGAGGACTTCGTCGGCTCCATCGATCGGGAGACCCTGTCACCCGAACTGCCCGAGCGGTCGGCGCAGACCTCGAACGTCCTCAGCATCGCCGAGCGCATCGGCGGCCGAAGGCCCCCGGGGGCGATCCCCCGCAACGTCCGTGGTTCAGGAGAGGATGAGGCACCGGCGGCCGCCCGGCCTCGGGATCCTGAACCCACGGACGAGCAATGACACCAGCAGACGCGATCCTGGCCTCCCTCGCCGAAGCGCTCGGCGTCACCATCTCCTACGGCCGACTCACCGAGGACCGCGATGGCGAATACCATCACGCGAAGAGGCTCATCCGGCTGCGGCCAGGCATGCACCGAAGGCTTCACCGGAGCGTCCTGGCGCACGAGCTCGGGCACGCCGCGTTCGGAGACACCCCCTCGCCGTCGGCGGTGGTGGACGCGAAGCAGGAGCGGCGCGCCGAGGAGTGGGCGGCGCTGCAGCTGATCGATGCGGACGAGTACCGCCAGTCCGACCTCCTCCACCGCGGTCATGCCGGCGCCATCGCTCTCGAGCTCGGCGTCATGACCAGCACGGTGCGCGCCTTCCAGGGGATGCTGGCCCGCCACGGCGACGCCGTCTACGTGGCGCCCCGGCTCGGCCAGGGCCAGTGGGCGAGAAGGCTCGAGGCCGCCTGACGGCCGCGCCGATCGGGTCCGTCTCGCCTCTGCGGATGCCCTGTCGGATTGCCGTCACGCCGCGCATGAGGTACTTTTGAGCTTCTCCGAGCCAAAGCGCTTTTGCAATGAGGGTTCCGCCCTCGATGAGGCGAGGAGCGCCCATCATCCCGAGCGGAGGACAACGCCGTGCTCACCCGCCCTCCCTGCAGCGCCCTCCGAGGCGCACGCGCGTCAGAGTCCGCGGTGACATCGTGAGACCGCGTCTCGAACCGCATCCGGGACCCGGCCATGCGCCGGCCTCAGCGGAGCGCTCCGGCCTTCGTGAGCGATCCTGCCTGCGCTACCGCGTCGACGGTCCTGTCACGCTCCCCCTCCCTCCGGGCGGCCTCACCGGATGTCGCATAGGCGTCGACGACGAGTTCAGCTGGAATCTCTTCCCCCGATTCGACGCGGATGCGGAGGACGTGCGCGACGGCTACCGCTCCGCGGCCGTCTCCCTCGTGCTCCTCACGGAGGACGGGCGCCGCCTGCGCCTGGATCGAGAGGTCGACGGCACGCCCGCCGACGCGGCTTCCAGACCCGACCTCGATTTTCCCGACCAGTGGAACGAGCGACGGATCTCCCTCACCGACCTCGCGGGCGGGGTGGTCTCCGGAGTGGAACTGCGTATCGACCCTCCCCCTGCGCGCGCAGGGGCAGGTCGTATGCTGGAGGGCTGGATCGAGGGCCTCCGGATCACGACGGCGAGGCGACCGGGAGCAGCCGCCTCCCCCTCCGAGCGCGTGCCGACGACACGGGGCAGCCACTCGTCCCCCCAGCGTTCACGAGGGCTCACCCAGCCGCTGGCCGGCGTGCCGCACGGCGGCATCCACGTGACGCCGGCAACCGACCTCTCCAACCCGCACTGGAACTACACCTGGAACGCGCACGGCACCGGCCCGAACCCATCGCTCGCGGGAATCCTGATCAGCCGGTCGCCGAGCATCTGGATCGGCGATCGCGGCGCTGTCGCCCTGCGCATCGGACGCGCCGCGACGGGATCGGACCATCCGGAGCCCGAGGAGTTCTCCCATGACGATGAGATCGCCGAGCCGCATCGGTACCGGCTGACGACGCGCGGCGGCATCCGGATCGATGCCGCCGCGACCGCGAGCGCGGTTCTCGTCGAGATCGCGCTGCCCTCCGCAGCGCGCCTCGAGCTGTGCGCGCCCGGAGCGCCTCTCACGCACGCGGCCGTCGAGACCGGCCCCGACGGCGCGGTCCATGTGCGCGCAGCGGTGACGCTCCCCAGCCCGCATGAGTCCGATCCGCTCGTCGGCTACTACTCCCTCACGCTCTCGGGAGCTCCGCTCTCCGTCGTCCGCTCGGACGGCGCCCTCGTGCTCGATGCCGGGAGCGGTGCAATCCGCATGGAGGCCGGGGCATCGCAGCTGTCGATCGCCCAGGCGGAGCGCGCACGCTCCTCTCTCGAGGCGGAGACGATCGACACGGTCGCGAGCGCGGCGCAGCGCAACTGGGACGAGCTGCTCTCCCGCGTGGACCCGCTGGAGGCGAGCGACGAGCAGCGCGTTCTCGTCGCCTCCGACCTGTACCGCCTCTTCCTCTACCCCACCCGCCATCACGAGGACACGGCCGACGGCCCCTCCTATCCGAGCCCCACCCGCAGACGCGGCGCGGACTCGGCGCAGCAGACCGGGCGCGAGATCCGGTCCGGGCGGATGCTGACGAACAACGGCTTCTGGGATACCTACCGCGCCTCCTGGCCCGCGTACGCGTTCCTGGCGCCCGATCGCTCGGCCGCACTCGTCGAGGGGATGATGGAGCACGTCCGCGACGCCGGCTGGTCTCCTCGATGGACGGCGGGCACCCCCTTGGATGCGATGGTCGGCACGAGCTTCGACGTCGTCGCGTCGGACATGGTCTCGGCGGGCATCGACGGCATCGACCTCGACACGGCGTACGCCGCCGCACTGCGCAATGCGACCGCCGCATCACCCGACCGGCGCTTCGGACGCAAGGGGATGCCCGAGGCCCTCTCTCTGGGATACGTCGACTCCGGCGTCGCCGAATCGGTCTCGTGGACGATGGAGGCGGCGATCAGCGACGGCGGCGCGGCCGCGCTCGCCCGGGAGCTCGCGCGCACGAGCACCGGATCCCGGGCGGCCAGGCTGCGCGCCGAGGCGCGGTACCTCGCTCACCGCGCGCGCGGCTACCGCTCGCTCTGGGATCCCGTCACGCGGTTCTTCCGCCCGCGTACGACTGACGGCGGATGGGCGGACGAGCCCTTCGATCCCCGCGTCTGGGGCGGCGCCCACACGGAGACCAACGCCTGGGGCTCTCGCTTCGCCGCACCGCACGACGGGGCCGGGCTCGTCTCCCTCTTCGGCGGTCCCGGCGAGCTGGGCGATGCGCTCGACGAGTTCTTCCGCGAGCAGGAGACCGCCCGTGCGGAGTTCGCGGGAGAATACGGCCGCGTCATCCACGAGATGCCGGAGGCGCGCGACGTGCGCCGGGGGATGTGGGGCCTGTCGAACCAGCCGGCGCACCACGTGCCCTGGCTGTACGCGTACAGCGACCGGCCATGGCGGACCGATGAGATCCTCACCGACGCGGCGCGGCGCATGTTCCGCGGCGTGCGCATCGGCCAGGGCTTTCCGGGCGATGAGGACAACGGCGAGATGTCGGCCTGGCACCTTCTCACGCTCCTCGGATTCGCACCCTTCGCCCCCGGATCGGGGCGCCTGCTCGTGACCGCGCCCCAGCTCGCCCGCACCGTCGTGCGACCTCGCGGCGCCGAGGATCTGGAGATCGTCGCCCGCCGACGCGACGACGGCGACCTCTTCATCCGCGAGGTCCGCTGGAACGGCCGGGAGTGGACCTCTCCCTCGATCGGCATCTCGGAGCTTCACGGCGGCGGACTGTGGGAGGTCGAGCTCGGCCCCGAGCCGGTGCCGTGGTGCGAGCCGCTCCCGAGCACGCCGCACTTCGCCGCCGAGGGCGCGACCTCCATCGCCCTGCGCACGATCGGCTCCGCGGATGCACGCTCGATCGGGGCGGACGGCACCCTCGAGATCGATCTCGTGGATGCCGTGCCCGAAGGGGATCCCGCCCTCCTGGTCATCGGGCTGCGGGATGCGGGCACGCACTCGTTCCGGGTCGAGTCCGGCGGCGACGACATCGCTTTCCGCGAGGAGGCCTGGGAATGGGCCGAGCAGGCCCGTCCCTTCGAGGCGGCGCTGCCGAAGGGTGCGCGCCAGGTGCGCATCCGCTGGGAGTCCGGCGATGCGGAGGTGGTCTTCGTGCAGGTTCTCGCTCCCTAGACGCTCACCGGCCTGCACGATCGAGCGAGCCGGGGCTCAGTCTCCGGGGGTGCTCCGGACGAGCGAAGGCGCCCACTCCACCCGCACGCCCGGAGGAGCCTCGAGCGAGGCCTCGATCCGCCCGTCCGGTCTGCGCGACCAGGACAGCTCCACCCTCCCCCGAGGGGTGTCGATCGCCGTCCTCGCCCAGGACATGCCCTCCGGCGGCCGCGGATCGATGCGCACCGCCGCCCATCCCGGGGCCAGCGGCACGAGCCCGCCGATCGTGCGATGCATCCAGTCGGCGACAGCGCCCAGGGCATAGTGGTTGAAGCTGGTCATCTCTCCGGGGTTGACCGTGCCGTCGGGGAGGAGGGAGTCCCAGCGCTCCCAGATCGTCGTGGCGTCCTGCGCGAGCGGTGCGAGCCAGGACGGCGAGTCGCGGTTCATCATGAGCGCGTGCGCGTCGTCGAGCCATCCGGTGCGCGTGAGCGCTTCGCACAGATAGGGCGCGCCGGCGAATCCGGCGATGATCCGATGCCCGGATCCCCGCACCAGTTCCGCCAGCCGCACTCCCGCCAGCACCGTGAGCTCCGGGGTCAGGACGCCGGAGACGATCGCCAGCGCGTAGACCGCAGGGGCGTCCGAGGCGAGACGGCCGTCCGGGGTGGCGAAGGCCGCGGCGAAACCGTCTCGCAGCGCCGCCGCCAGCGCCGTCCAGCGCTCGGCGTCGTCCTCTCTTCCGAGCAGGGCCGCGGTGCGCGCCGTCAGGTCCACGCTGCGATGGAACGCGGCGGTGGCGACCGCATCGGGATCCGCGATCGCGGCGAGCGGGTCGTCGGCCGGCGCGGTCGGATCGAGCCAGTCGCCGAACTGGAAGTCCCCCTCCCACACGCCCCGTTCCGAGAGCCGCTCCTCCACGCCGGCGAGGTGCGCCGCCATGCTCGCATAGCTCTCGCGGAGCACCTCGATGTCGCCGTAGGCCTCCCAGAGCGCCCAGGGGACCCATACCGCCGCATCGCTCCAGATCGCCGTGGGTCGCGGTGTCTGCCCGGGATGCACGGTCCATCCGGGGAAGGGATCGGGCACGAAACATGCCACCCGTCCCTTCGCCGCTTCCTGCTCGGCCCGCAGATCCGCGAGCCAGTCGCGCAGGAAGGCGCCCATGTCGAACAGGAAGCAGGCCGTGGGCGCGAAGACGGCGATGTCGCCGGTCCAGCCCAATCGCTCATCGCGCTGAGGGCAGTCGGTCGGCAGGCCCACGGTGTTGCCGCGCAGGCTCCAGACGACGTTCTCGTGGAAGCGGTCGAGCAGGGGATCCGAGCACGCGAAGGTCCCGATCCGCCGGAGATCGCTGCCGACCACGACCGCCTCGAGGCTCCCCTCGATCCCGTCCCAGCCATCGAGCTGCGCGAAGCGGAACCCGTGGAAGGTCAGGGTCGGCTCCACGACCTCCCAGTCCCCGCTGAGGACGTAGACGTCCTCAGCACGGGCCGAGCGCAGCGGACGACGCGCGAGCTCCCCCTCCTGGAGGATCTCCGCATG
Organism: uncultured Microbacterium sp.; assembly: GCA_964406995.1. Taxonomy (GTDB): domain Bacteria; phylum Actinomycetota; class Actinomycetes; order Actinomycetales; family Microbacteriaceae; genus Microbacterium. The sequence goes on along the minus strand of CAYOTY010000037.1, from coordinate 11,669 downwards.
CCGCACTCTCAGGACGTGCCCGGCCGGGCCGCGCACGCGCAGGCGGACCCAGCCCACCAGGTTCTGCCCGAAGTCGACGAGGGTCGCCCCCGCCGGGCTCCTCCAGATCGCCCGGGGAGGGATCGACTCGTGACGCACGATCGGCGGGGTCTGCGAGCGCACCAGCCGGGTCCGCTCCAAAGGCTCGACGAGCACCGGGCGCGGACGCCCCCGAGAGACCGTCAGGTCGATGACCTGACCGTCGTAGAGGTCGTCGGACCTGACCGTCGAGGCGACCAGGCTCCACGCGGCATCCGTCGCCAGCACCTCCCGCGATCCGTCCGCGAACTCGATCCGCAGCTCCGCCGCCGCACCGGGACGGTCGCCGTAGACGTGATGCTCCCCGAACCAGCCGAGCCGGCCGCAGTACCAGCCGTTCCCCGCCCGCAGGGCGATCTCGTGCGTCCGCCCGGAAGCGAGGCGCGCGGTGACGTCGTGCTCGATCACCCGCAGCCGGCGGGCATAGGCGGTCCAGCCCGGCGACAGCAGATCCGCACCGACCCTGACCCCATCGACGAAGGGCTCGACGATCCCCTGCGCGGTGACGGCGAGCGTCGCCCGCCGGATGCCGCCCCGATCGCTCGGGAGCCGGAACTCGCGGATGAACAGAGGGGCGCCCTGCCACCCCGGAGGCGCCGTCAGCAGCTCCGCGTGCTCGAGCAGCCGCGCACCGATGCCTTCGGAGACCATCGCCCGTCCTCCCGCCTCTTTCACGCCGCGGCGCTCAGTCCTTCAGCCCCGCGCTGAACCCGGCACTGGCCAGCAGGGGGCGCTGGAAGAGGATGAAGAGCACGATCGGCACGAGGGAGGCGACCACGAGGATCGCGAAGAACGTCGTCAGCTCGTTGGTGCGCTCCAGCATCGGCAGAGCGACCGAGATCGGCCTCAGATCCGGGTTGGTCAGCACGAGCGAAGGCCAGAGGTAGTCCTTCCAGGCGGCGATGGCCGCCAGGAGGGCGACGACCCCGAGGATGGGCCGTGCCAGCGGCAGCACGATCGTCCACATCGTGCGGATCACCCCGGCTCCGTCCAGCTGCGCGGCCTCGATGAGCTCGCGCGGGATGCTGCGGAGATATCCCGTCACCAGCAGCACCGCGAAGGCGTTCGCCCCCGCCGGCAGCCAGACGGCCCAGAAGGTGTTCTGCAGCGACACCCCGGTGCCGAAGAGGTCGATGACGGTGAGGTACAGCGGCACCAGGGAGACGACGCCCGGGAGGAAGATCGTCGCGAGGATGGCTCCGGCCAGGAGCGGAGCCCACCGGGGCCTCAGGATCGCGATGACGTAGCCCGCACTCAGCGCGACGGCGACCGTCATCACCGCGGTGCCCGCTGCCACGAGCACCGTGTTGAACAGGAGCCTGGCGGTGTCGACACCGCGGAAGGCATCGACGTAGTGGTGCCACTGCGACATCCGCCCGAAGACGCCGAGCGGATCACGGAGCAGGTCTGAGGTCTCGCCGAGGGATGCGGCCACGAGCCACAGAAGCGGACCGACGCCGGCGAGCGCCACGCCGAGGAGGACGATGACGTGCAGGACTCTCAGGCCGAGAGCCGTCATCGGTCGGCGCCTTTCCGATGCCGTCAGCATGCCGCTGTCGCTCATTCCTGCCACCTCCTGGTGAGCCGAAGATAGACGAGGGAGAGGATCGCGAGGACGATGGCCAGGAGCACGCCCAGCGCCGTCGCCGCGCCGTAGTCGGCGGAGCCGCCGAAGGCGTAGCGGTACATGAGCAGGAGGACGGTGAGCGTGGAGTTCTGCGGCCCGCCGGACGTCATCAGGAACGGCTCGGTGAACACCTGCGCCGCCCCGATCAGCTGCAGGAGGATCATGATGAGGATGATGGTGCGCATCTGCGGGAGCGTCACGTGCCAGATGCGCCGCATGATGCTCGCTCCGTCCAGAACCGCCGCCTCGTACAGCTCCGGCCGCACCGCGGTGAGCGCCGCGAGGTAGATGAGGACGCTGGTGCCCGCGGCGGCCCAGGTCGCCTGGAGCACGATGGAGGGCATCGCGAGGGCGGCGTCGTTCAGCCAGCCGAGGGGTCCGAGGCCGAGCGGTTCGATGAGGGAGTTGAACAGCCCGGTCGGCGAGGGATCGTAGGCGAACTTCCACAGCAGGATCGCGACGACGGGCGGGACGATCACCGGGAGATAGGCCAGCCCGGCGTACAAGCTCCGATGGCGTGCCCGCACGGTGGAGATGACCACGGCGAGCGCCAGCGGCAGGGGAAAGCCGAAGATGACGGCGAGCACTGTGAACCACAGCGTGTTGACGACGGCGCGCTCGAGCTGGGGGTCGGCGAGCACATAGGCGAAGTTGTCGAGCCCCACCCACTCGGCGGGACCGACGAAGTTGGTCTTCTGCAGGCTCATCACGGCGCCGAGCAGGATCGGCCACCACGAGAACACGGCGAACACGGCGATCGTCGGGACCGCGACGGCGAGCGCCGTCAGGCTCGCCCGGCTGATGCGACGTCGTCGAATGGTCACGGATCGTCTCCTGAGGGACGGGCGGGGCGATGCCGGGGACGACACCGCCCCGCCGGTCGTCATCGTGCGAGCGCCGTCTGCGCGGCGGCGGCCGCGCCGCTGAGCAGCGCCGGGATGTCGGCGTTCCGGTCGGTGATGACCGCTTGGACCACAGGATCCAGGGACGCATAGATGTCCTGGCCCTTCACCGGCGGCTCGGACTGGACCCGCTGCACGGGAACGGTGTCGAGATAGGGCTGGAAGTTCCCCACCGGGACGTTGTTCAGATCGGCGATCCAGCCGAGGTACCGCTCGTACGCCTCGGCGGTCACGGCCGGCATCCCAGGGATGGCGACGGCCGATCCCTCGGCGGCGAGCGCCTCGGCGTCGGCGCGGGCCGCATCCTCGGAGAGGTACTTGCCGAGCTGAGCGAGCTGGATCCACTCGACCGCCGCCCGCACCTGCGCCGGGCTCGCATCGGGGCGGACGATGTCGATGTTGCCGCCGGAGAGCGTCACCGGCGCATCACCGGCCTTCGCGGTCGGCATCGGCCCGAACCCGAAGTCCTCGCCGGGGAACCCGAGCAGCTCGGTCAGCGGCCGGTAGGCCTCGGACTGGAGCACGAACATCGCCACCTGCCCGCCCGCGAACGCCTGGGCGAGATCCAGGGCGGCCATGAGGCCGTTGGGCGAGAGGCTCTCGTCCTCCCACCGCATGTCGTGGAGGAGTTGCAGGGAGTCCTCCGCCGGCGCGGCGTCGAAGGCGATCTGGTCGCCCGCCTCGTTCACCAGCGAGCCGCCGCGGGATGCGATCTGCGCGCCCAGCACCCAGCCGCCCTGGTTCTCCGTGGTGACCTGGGCGAAGCCGTAGGCGTCCGTGCTGTCTGAGATCGTCTTGGCGACCTGGCGCACCTCGTCCCACGTCGTGGGCGGCGCGTCGGGATCGAGACCGGCGGCTTCGAAGAGGGCGCGGTTGTAGACGAGGCCCATCGCATACGCCAGGGTCGGGACGCCGTAGAGGCGATCGCCGTCGCCGACGAGTTCGACGAGGTGAGGGTTGATGTCCTCGGTCAGGTTCAGCTCGGCGACCGCATCGGTGAGGTCCGCGACCTGCTGCCGCTCGATCAGCCCGCGGATCTCGGTGAACGGCACGCCCATGACCGTGGGGAGGTCGCCTGCGGCCAGGCGCGCCGAGAAGGTCTGCGCGTCCCATCCGTCCTCGGTCGTGGTGACGACGTACTCGGGGTGAGCGGCCTTGTACTCCTCGACGAGCGAGTTGAACAGTTCCAGCCGGGCGGTCTCGGTCGCCGCCGGCCTGTTGCCGATGACGATCTCCACCGGCCCCGCCGGCTCCTCCGAGGCCGCGGGGTCGCTGGTGCCGCAGCCGACCAGTGTCGTTGCGGTGACGGCGGCCAGCGCGGCGATGCCGACCAGGCTCTGTGCGCGACGTGGTTTCTTCATCGAAACTCCTTGTTCCGGGTGCCGGATTGCCGACCCCTGCTGTGTTGTTGTACTTTGGACTCTCCCGATGCCAAAGCGCTTTTGCACGATAGCCGGAAACCCGGCAGGATTGCAACACCGCAATCCGAGAACCCACGATCCGAGGACGAAGAAGTGCTCAGCAGAACCCCCCTCTCCTCCCCCTGGCACCTGCGCGCGCTGGGCACTCCGGCCCTGGAGAACATCCCGGAGACCGCCGTCGCGGCCACAGTCCCCGGCGACGTGCACATGGCGCTGCGCCGCGCCGGCCTCATCCCCGACCCGGCGGATGACGACAACGAGCACCGGCTGGGCTGGATCGGCGAGTCCGCGTGGGGGTTCTCGACGACGGTGCCGGCGCTCGCGGAGGAAGCCGCCGAGGCCGAGCGCATCGAGCTCGTCTTCCACGGGATCGACACCGCCGCAACGATCCGCCTCGCGGGGAGCGAGCGCGCCCGCGTGCAGAACATGCACCGCACCTGGCGCGTCCCGGCACCGGAGCTCGCCCACGACGCCGTGCACCTGCAGGTCGCCATCGACTCGCCCCTGGCCGTCGCCCGCGCCGAGCAGGAGCGCCTGGGAGCGCGCTGGGCGGCATTCAGCCCGCTGCCGCCCTTCCTGCGCAAGAACGCCTGCGCCTTCGGGTGGGATTGGGGGCCCGCACTGCCGGGCGCCGGCATCTGGCGGCCCGTCACTGTGGAGGCCTGGTCCACCGCCCGCCTCGCAGCGCTGCGCCCGACGGCCCGTCTCGTCGGCGACGAGGGCGTCGTCGACGTGGACGTGGACATCGAGCGCACCGAGAGCGCCGCGGACACCGCACTCGAAGTGCTCGTCGAGCTCGACGGCCGCACGCGGCGGTGCGCGATCGAGCCCGGCAGCGACCGCATCCGGACCCGGATCGAGCTGCCGAGCCCCGAACGCTGGTGGCCCGCGGGGCTCGGAGCGCAGACACGCTACGAGTTGCGGGTGACGCTGCGCACCGCCGACGGCGCCGAGCTGGACGCCGACACCCGCGAGATCGGCTTCCGCGAGCTGATCGTGGTGCAGGAGGACGACGATGAGGGACGCAGCTTCGGCATCACCGTCAACGGCGTGCCGATGTTCGTCCGCGGATTCAACTGGATCCCCGAGAGCACCTCCCTCGCGGAGGTGACCGCCGACGACGTGCGCCGGCGCATCGCCGAGGCGCGCGACCTGGGCGCGAACCTCCTCCGCGTGTGGGGCGGCGGGGTCTTCGAGTCCGACGACTTCTACCGCATCTGCGACGAGATGGGCATGCTCGTCTGGCAGGACTTCCTGTTCGCCTGCGGCGCCTATCCGGAGGAGGACCCCTTCCCCGCCGAGATCGAGGCGGAGGCACGCGAGAACGTCTCCCGGCTCATGTCGCATCCGAGCCTCGCGCTGTGGAACGGCAACAACGAGAACCTCTGGTTCTGGTTCCTGCACGACTGGGACGATGCGCTCTCGGGGGCCAGCTGGGGCGAGGGCTACTATTTCGGCATCCTCCCCGAGGTCGTCAGCGATCTCGACCCCGCTCGCACCTACATCCCCGGCAGCCCCTCCTCGGGCGGTCGCTGGGAGGAGCCGAACGACCCGACGAAGGGCGTCGTGCACTGGTGGCTTCCGGGCGACTATCGCGGCTACGACGAGGTCCGTCCGCGGTTCGTCTCCGAGTTCGGCTTCCAGGGGCCGCCGGCGCGCACGACCTTCGACGAGGTCGTGTCCGATCCGGAGCCTGCGCCGTTCAGCGCGGGCACCGTCCAGCGGCAGAAGGCCGAGGGCGGCACGGAGCGCATCAACGATGTCCTGGCCGCCCACTTCGGCGTCCCCGTCGACTTCGACGAGTGGTACTGGCTCGCTCAGCTCAATCAGGCGCGCGCCGTGCGCTACGGGATCGAGCGCTTCCGCTCCCTCGAGCCGTACTGCCGCGGCACGATCGTCTGGCAGCTCAACGACTGCTGGCCCGCGCTGTCCTGGTCGATGATCGACTCGGCCGATCGCTACAAGCCCGTCGCCCATGCGGTGCGGGAGGCCTACCGCGACCGCATCGTGGTCCTCCGCCTCGAGGACGGGCTGCCCACGCTCTTCGCCTGCAACAGCACGGCCGAGGAATGGCCCGTCGAGATCGCGGTGCACCGCGCGCACGGCGCGGAGGCCGGCATCCCCGTCTCCGTCAGCGCGCGCGTGACGGCGCACTCCGCGGCACGCATCCCCCTGGGATCCCTCGGCGAAGGGCTGCGGCAGGACGAGTTGCTCGTGGCGACCGCGGAGGGATCGCGCAGCGTGCTCCTGGGCGGCACCGACCGCGAGTTCCCGGATGCGACGCCGCGATTCGACCTCAGGGTCACGGACGCGGAGGACGGCATCCTCCTGGAGGTCGTCGCGCACTCGCTCATCCGCGACGCCGCCTTCCCGGTCGACGAGCTCGATCCCCGGGCTCACGCGGACAGGAACCTTCTCACCCTGCTGCCCGGCGAGCGAGAGACCTGGCATGTCCGCACCGAGCGCCCCGAGGCCTTCACGGAGGAGGCCCTCCGCCGCATCCTGCGCACCGCGCACGCGGCGACGACCTCCGACGAGGGCTATCGCGGGCTCGCCCGCCTGGAGGCGGAGCGGGCGGAACTCCCTACCCGGGCGTGACCTCGGCGAGCGCCGCCATGAGCCGCTGCCAGCGCGGCTCCCTTCCGGGCTCGGCGAAGCGCATCGTCTGACCGACGAAGGCGAAGCCGGTGCGCGAGGGCGCGTGCGCGAAGGCGAGGCGGCCGCCCATGCCGGCGTGCCCGAAGGACCCCTCTCCCATCATCGGGGCGAGGTCGTGCGAGATCTCGAAGCCGAGTCCCCATCGCGTCGTCGGCACGGCGCCGACGGAGCACACCGGCTCGGGAATGCCCCCGAGCCAGTCCCGGCTGACGAGCGCGACCGTCTCGTCGGCGAGAAGGCGCACTCCGTCCACCGGCGCCACGCACGCACCGTAGACCCGGGCGAGCGAGCGGGCATCCGCGACGAGACCGCCCCCGTGCACCAGCGCACGGCGGAACTCCGGGGAATTGACGGGCTCGCTGCCGGGACGCCCGTCGACCTGCGCGAACAGCGGCGTGATCTGATCGGCCGCCTGCTGCGCGGCCTCGCACACGCGCGCTGCGGCCGCGTCGGCCGGCGGTGCCGGCACGGGCGGCGGCCCGGGCTCCATGAGGACGGGGAGGAAGCGGGAGTCGGCGCTCGGCGGCGTGCCGAGCCAGAGGGATGCGCCGAGCGGCCCGGCCACCCGCTCCTGGAGGAGCGAGGCCGCATCCCGCCCCGTGACCCTCCGTACGAGCTCGCCCGCCAGCAGCCCGTAGCTCAGGATGTGGTAGGTCCGCATCGTTCGCGGCGGATAGGCCGGCGGCGTCTGCGCGAAGCGACGGGCGAGCAGATCCGGGTCGAGCACGTCCTGTGTCGACTCGACGGGCAGGGCGGGGAGGCCCGCGACGTGCGTGAGCACGTCGGCGACCGTGATCGACTCCTTGCCCGCCCCCGCGAACTCCGGCCAGTAGGACGCGACCGGCGCCGAGGGGTCCAGCAGCCCCTCCTGCACGCAGCGGGCGACCAGGAGCGCCATGATCCCCTTGGCCACCGAGAAGGTGAGCGTGACGCTGTCCTCTCGCCAGGGGTCGCCGGAGAGGGGATCACGACCTCCCCAGAGGTCGACGACCGTCTCTCCGTTGCGCACGACGGCGAGCGCCGCCCCGGCGTTCTCCTCTGCGAGCACGCCTTCGAACGCCTCGTGCACCGGCGCGTAGTCGGCGTGCGCGTAGCCATTGATCATGCGGTCGAGTTTACAGCCTAAGCGCTTTGGCACTATCGTGTGATGAGGATTCGACCGATCGCGAGGGGGCGTCGTGGTGAAGAAGGAGTCGAGCGGACCGCGTAAGCCCGCGAAGCTTGCCGATGTGGCGCAGGCGGCCGGGGTCTCGGTGCCGACCGCCTCTCAGGTGATCAACGGCACCGGCCGCGTGGCCGAGGAGACCCGGCGGCGCGTCCTCGAGGTCGCCCGCCTCCTCGACTACCGCCCCAACGCCCTCGCCCGCAGCGTCGCCATGGGGCGCAGTCGCACCATCGGCGTCCTCGCCGAGAACGCCTCCGGGGCGTTCTGCATGCCGGTCCTGGTCGGCATCACCCACGCCCTCGCGGAGAACGACCTGGCGAGCATCCTCTTCGATGCGCGGCACGATGCCGACCTCCGAGGCGAGCATGTGCGTCACATGGTCGATCGCCAGGTCGACGGCATCCTCGTCATCGGCGAGGGACCCGATGTCGCCATCGAGGATCTCGGGGTGCCGGCCGGCATCCCGGTGGTCCATGCGTTCGGGCCGCACGACGCCACCGGCACCACCAGCGTCCATCCCGACGAGTTCGCCGCGGGTGTGCTGGCCGCCACGCAGCTGCTCGACGGCGGGCGCACGCGCCTCGCGCACGTCACCGCCGACGCAGATCTGCCCTCCGTGCGGGCACGGCGGGAGGGCTTCCACTCCGCCCTGCGCGACCGAGGTCTCGAAGCGGTCGCTGTGCTCCATGGTGCGTTCTCGCGAGACTGGGGCGCCCGTGCGGCGGATCGGCTGATCGACGCCGATCCGGCACCGGATGCCGTCTTCGCCGGGAGCGACGCCATCGCGGTGGGACTGGCGGCCGGCTTCGAAGCACGCGGTGTGCGCGTCCCTGATGATGTCGCGATCATCGGCTATGACCACATCGCCGGCTACAGCGAGGACGTGGACCCCTACCTCGCATCGATCGACCCCCGTCTGATGACCGTCGGCGAGCAGGCGGCGCGGTGCCTGGTCGCACTGCTGGACGGGCAGGAGTTCACCGACGTCGCCGTGGCGCCCTCGTTCGCAACGGGCGTGACGCTCTCCGGACGCGGGGACGAACGTCGAAGCAGGCTCGTCGAGACGCTCCTGCTCACCACGACGGCTCCTCCGGTCGGCGGAGCGGCAGGCGGCCGAGAGCCGTCATGACCCCTCGCCCGAGCAGCGTGCGCTTTCCCCATCCCGACGCTCCCGTCATCGGGGCGCTCGACTTCGAGGAGGGCGCCTTCGGCGTCCGCCCCCGCAGACTTCCCCGATGGACCCGTGCGCAGATCCCCGACGCCACCTTCGACTTCGTCGTGGGGATGACCTCGGGCGTGCGCATCGCGACCCGGAGCGCGGCGACGGAGGTGGCGCTCGACCTCGTCGTCATCGGCATCGACCTCCTCGTGGTGCCGCCCGCCCTCGCGCCGATCGAGCTCGCCGTCGACGGACGGACGAGGGCTTCGCGCGTCGTCGCCCCCGCGGAGCAGACCCTGGTGACGCCGACGGGCGAGATCTCCCAGGAGCGCGGGCCGATCACGATCCTCTTCGACGGCCTCGAGCCCGTCGAGAAGGAGATCGAGCTGTGGCTTCCGCACACCGCCGCCGTCGAGCTCGTCGAGCTCCGCGCCGACGCCGCGCTGTCGCCGCCCGAGGACGCGCGGCCGGTCTGGGTGCACCATGGATCCTCGATCAGCCAGTGCGGTGAGGCATCCGCCCCCACCGCGACCTGGCCGGCGATCGCCGCTGCCGCCGCGGGCGTCAGCCTGCGCAGCCTCGGCTTCAGCGGCAACGCCGTCGGCGACCCCTTCGTCGCCCGGACGATCCGGGATCAGCCCGCCGACATGATCAGCGTCGAGATCGGCATCAACGTGGTCGGCGCAGACCTCATGCGCCGCAGGATGTTCGAGCCCGTGCTGCACGGCTTCCTCGACACGATCCGGGAAGGACACCCGGACACCCCGCTGCTTCTCATCGGCCCCGTCCCGTGCCCGGCGGTGGAGTCCCTTCCCGGCCCGTTCCTGATCGATCCGGTGAGCCGGCTGTGCATGACCGAGGGCCGCGCGGAGAGCCTCGAGAGAGGCGCGCTCAGCCTGGACGCGGTGCGCGGATCGTTGCAGCGAGTCGCCGCCGCACGCGCGGATCCCCGGCTGAGCTATCTCGACGGCCACCTTCTGCTGCCCCCGGAGGAGTCGGGCGATCTCGACGACGGGCTGCATCCGAACGCCGAGGCCTATGTGCGCATGGGCCGCCGCTTCGCCCGGCACGGCTTCCCTCTCCTCCGGGCATCGGCCGACCCGTCGCACCGCCAGGACGGAGCCCTCTCGAAGGCGGCGGCCTCCGACCGATGACGGGCTCCGATGGAATGGAGCCGACTGCGGGATTCGAACCCGCGACCGCCTGTTTACAAGACAGGTGCTCTACCAGCTGAGCTAAGTCGGCGAACGCAACCCAGTGTATCGGGGAAGCCCGCGGCTCCCGCCCCGGTCAGTCCTCGGGCGACGGCGACGGCGTGGGCGAGTCGCTCGGCGTCGGGTTCGCGTAGTAGGCGTCGCTGGCGACGGTGAGCACGAACTGCGAGAACTCGGCCGGGTTGTCGAGCGCGCCGACGTACGCCTGACCGTTCACGATGATCGTGGGAGCGGCGCCGAGCACGAGATCCTCCGTGCCCGGGAGCGGGCCCTCCAGAGCACGGGCCGTCGCCTCCTTCGCCCAGGTCACGAAATGCTTCTCCTCGATGCAGGCGCGCACGACCTTGGGCTTCTCGGCGCCGACGGCGATCGCCAGGTCGGCGAGATCGACGTCGCTGAGCCCATCGGAGTCGGCTGCGGGCTGGCTGACCAGGAGTTCATGGTTGAAGGCGTAGAACTGCGCCGGGGAATGGGTGGCGACGCACGCGGCCGCCCCCGCCGCGCGCTGCGAGTACTTGGTGCCGTTCGAGCTGGCCGTCAGCACGGCGACCGGGTGGTACGAGACCGATACGGCGCCCTCGGAGATCCAGCCGGCCAGCTGGCGGGCATTGGCGCGCTGGAAGTCACCGGCGTACGAGGAGTGGTAGTCCACGTAGATGTGGATCTCGACGGCGCCCTCTACCGGAGCGAGCTCTCCGGCGGATGCCTCCTCGGGCTCGGCCTCCTCCTCCGCCTCGCCTTCGACCGCGCCGGCGTTCGGATCGCTCAGAGCGACCTCGGGCTCGGCGCCCTGGCCGCTCACGGAGGTGATCAGGACCCCGTCCGACGCCAGCCCCGTGGGGTACCGCACCCGCTCCTCCGCGCTCGTGCCGATCGCCGCGTACACGCCGTAGACGATCCCGCCGAGGATCGCGGCGGCCAGCAGCACCAGCAGAGTGCGCCTGAGCAGGTGCGCTCTGGCCTGCTTGGCCTGAACCTGCTGTGCCTTCTCACGCACCGCTTCACGCGTGGTGGTGGCAGCGGGGACGTCCGGCGTTTCGTCGCTCGACATCGTTCCTCTTGAATGTCCTGTGGGGTCGGGTTCCCCGGAGGCCGCCGGGCTAGCGGCCTAAGACTCGATGTTAACAATGCAGCCTGAGAAATACCCAGGTGCGACCGGTGCATGGCATACTGAACCTGGCCCAGCGTTGGGCCGCGGTGGTTCACCCCGCCGTTTCCATTCACTACGGATCGTCCGGCACGTACCTGCCGGTGAAGGAGAAATCATGGCATCTGTCACGTTCGACCAGGCCACCCGCCTGTACCCCGGCGGCACCCGCCCCGCGGTCGACAAGCTCGATCTCGAGGTCGCAGACGGCGAGTTCCTCGTCCTGGTCGGCCCCTCTGGCTGCGGCAAGTCCACCACCCTGCGCATGCTGGCCGGCCTCGAAGAGGTCAACGACGGC
>CAYOTY010000036.1:11714-22061 GCA_964406995.1 uncultured Microbacterium sp. | reverse complement strand
CGATCGCGTGGAGGAGGTGGGTCTTGCCGAGGCCGGAGTCCCCGTAGATGAACAGCGGGTTGTAGGCCTTGGCCGGAGCCTCGGCGACCGCGACCGCGGCGGCGTGCGCGAAGCGGTTGGACTGGCCGATGACGAAGTTGTCGAAGGTGTACTTCGGGTTGAGGCGGGAGTCGTCGCGGATCGGCGTGGGCGGTTCGAGGACGGACTCTGCGCGCGATTCGACCGGAGCGCTCTCGGAGATCGGGATCGGCTCGGTGTGGTTCTCGGCCAGCTCGTGGTTGACGACCACCCGGAAGGAGGTGACATCGTCGCCGGCACTGACGAGGGCGTCCATGATCGGCATCCGCAGGCGCTTGTTGATCTGCGCCGCGGTGAGGTCGTTCGGGACATCGAGATAGAGCGCAGACCCCATGACGCCCGCCGGGACCACCAGGCTCAGGAACCCCTGCAGCTGCGGCGTGACCCGCTCGTCCTGATCCAGGATCCCCAGCACCGTCGCCCAGATAGGAACATCGGGGTGGGCAGGTGAAGACATGGTGCTCCGGATCGAGAAGGAGGGAGAGGCGACCGTCACCATCGCCGCCTGTGGATAACGTGGTTGCCACGCTAGTCATTCCGGGGCGTAGGAGCAACTGAGGATGTGGAAAACCTTCGTGTGTCGCACCTGCTGCTCCGCGGTGAAAGACGGCATAATGAGGGCAGCCGCTATCGCCGGTTTGCCTTGCGTGCCCGCAGGACGTAACCTTAATCGGTTGACTTATGCCAATTTCTTGGCAGTTCCCCTTGTCTCCGGTCGTCGTGATCCCGGTGGCAGATTTCCCGGAGTGATCTCATGAGCAAGCGTACGTACCAGCCCAACAACCGTCGTCGCGCCAAGAAGCACGGCTTCCGCGCTCGCATGCGCACCCGCGCCGGCCGCGCCATCCTGGCCGCACGCCGCGCGAAGGGCCGCACCGAGCTTTCGGCGTAGTGTGCTGGCGCGGCGGCATCGTCTGACGCGCGGCAGCGACTATCGACAGGTCGTCCGCCGTGGCATCCGATCCAGCGCGCCCCATCTCGTCGTCTCCGTGCTGGCCACAGGTGACGACCGTCCCCCGCGCTTCGGCTTCATCGTGAGCAAGCAGGTCGGGACAGCGGTGACCCGCAACACTGTCCGCCGCCGGCTCAAGGCGGCCTCCGCAGCGGTCCTCCCCCGAGTCTCCGAAGGAACCGACGTGGTGATCCGAGCGCTGCCGAGCGCCGCTGCCGCACCGTTCTCAGATCTCTCCTCCCAGGTCGGACAGTCCCTTGACCGCGCGGCGAAGAAGCACGTAGGTCAGCGATGACAGCGCTTCCGGCATCTGCTCGTGGTACCGCTCGCCTCGCAGCGAGTGACGCTCTCCGGGTGATCCCGCTTCTTCCGCGCAACCTCGTGCTGGGCTTCCTCGCCGCGTATCGCCGGGTCGTCTCGCCGTTGTACGGCGATGTCTGTGCGTACTACCCCTCCTGTTCGGCCTACGCTGTAGGTACGGTGCAACAGCACGGCGCCGTCAAAGGCGCGGTACTCGCCGCGTGGCGGATCCTCCGCTGCAACCCCTGGACCAAGGGCGGCGTCGATGACGTGCGTCCTCACACACACTTCCGATACGCCCTCACACCCCGAGGGTTCGTAGTACCCGCGCGAAAGGACTGACACGTGGGCCCAATGACTCTGCTCGCCGCAGTGGCGACCGCTGCCGCTGAAGAAGAAGCCCGAGGAGGTGCGCTCGGCTTCTTCAGCACGATCGTCTGGCCTCTGAAGTGGGTCGTCGAACTCGCTCTCGTCGCCTGGCACTGGCTGTTCACCGCGGTCGGTCTGGCATCGGATGCGGGCCTGACCTGGGTGCTGTCGATCGTCGGCGTCGTGGTCATGCTGCGGGCGGCCCTGATCCCGCTGTTCGTCAAGCAGATCAAGAGCCAGCGGAAGATGATGGAAATCGCCCCTGAGCTGCGAAAAGTCCAGGAGAAGTACCGCGGCAAGAAGGACCAGCTCTCCCGTGAGGCGATGAGCCGCGAGACGATGGCGCTGTACAAGAAGCACGGCACCACTCCGGTCTCCTCGTGCCTTCCGCTGCTCGTGCAGATGCCGTTCTTCCTGGCGATGTTCTACACGCTGTTCGACGTCTCCTACAACGCGCCTCGTGGTCTCGGCGGCGTGGGTGCGCTGAACCCTGAGCTCACCCTGGAGTTCTACAGCGCGAAGCTCTTCGGCGTGGCCCCGCTGCACATGACCCTGCAGAACGCCGTCGCGGAGCGGCCCGAGGGCTGGGAGGCCACCACGATCATCCTCGTGATCCTCGTGATCCTCATGATCGCCTCGCAGTTCCTCACGCAGCTGCAGATCATCTCGAAGAACCTCTCGCCGGAGGCCAAGACCGGCCAGGCGTACCAGATGCAGAAGATCATGCTCTACGTTCTGCCGCTGGCCTTCATCTTCTCCGGTGTCTTCTTCCCGCTGGGCGTGGTGATCTACTGGTTCACCTCGAACCTGTGGACCATGGGGCAGCAGTTCCTCGTCATCCGTGAGATGCCCACGCCGGGTTCCGAAGCGGCGAAGGCGCGCGAAGAGCGCCTCGCACGCAAGGGGAAGGCGATCGACGCCAAGGGCAAGGTCGTGCCGATGGCCGAGTACGAAGCCGAGCAGCAGCGCCTGCTCGAAGAGGCGCAGAAGGCCAAAGAGGCTGCACCGAAGCGTGAGCAGCCCGTGAGCAAGCAGCGCGCGAAGAAAAAGAAGAAGAAGGGCAAGTAGCGATGAGCACAGCAACCGACACTCCCCGGGAAGAGCCGACCGTCGAGCAGCTCGAGCGCGAGGGCGACATCGCGGCCGACTTCCTCGAGGGCCTTCTCGACATCGCGGACCTCGATGGCGATCTGAATCTCGACGTGCGCCAGGGTCGTGCCTATGTGTCGGTCGAGGCGGAGGACGACGGTCTTTCGCTGCTCTCCGCACCGGACACCGTGCAGGCCCTGCAGGAGCTCACCCGTCTCGCGGTCCAGAACCAGACCGGGGCCTTCTCGCGCCTCATCCTCGATGTGGGCGGCTCGCGCGACGTGCGTCGCCGGCAGCTGGAGCAGCTCGTGGACGCGGCTGTCGCCAAGCTCGACGAGGGCGCCTCGCAGGCATCCCTCCCGTCGATGACGAGCTACGAGCGCAAGCTCGTGCACGACGTTGTCGCCGACCGCGGACTGGTCTCCGAGTCGTACGGTGAAGGCGCCGACCGGCACACGGTCATCCGCCGCCACTGAATGTTTCACGTGAAACATCGGATGCCATGACTGCTGTGGAAACGGAACCCGCCGTCGCGGAGACACTCTTCGGGGACCGCATCGAGCTTGCCCGCCAATTCACCGAAGCGCTTGCGCGCGAAGGCGAGGAGCGAGGGCTGATCGGCCCCCTGGAGCTGCCGCGCCTGTGGACCCGGCATGTGCTCAACAGCGTGATCGCCGCCCCCCTGTTCCACGGCTCCGTGGCGGATGTCGGCAGCGGCGCAGGGCTTCCCGGACTGGTGCTCGCCATCGCCCGTCCGGATGTGCGGTGGACGCTGGTCGAACCGATGGAGCGCCGCGTCGTCTGGCTGAACGAACAGGTCGCCGCACTCGGGCTCGACAACGTCGAGGTGCTTCGCGCGCGCGCTGAAGAGGTGCGACCGCTGCTGTCCTTCGACATGGCGACTGCGCGCGCGGTCAGTGCACTGCGGACGCTGATCCCGCTGGTGGCGCCGCTCGTGCGCGATGGTGGTGAACTGGCGCTCTTGAAAGGGATGAACGCACCCACCGAGATCGAGGCGGCGCAGAAGCAGATCCGGAAGTTCGCGCTGACGGATGTGCGCGTGGAGGTTCTGGGGGAGGGCGTCCTCGCCGAGACCACGCGTGTGGTCCGCGCCCGCGTTCGTTGAGCCGCCCTCTCGTGCGGGTCTCGCTGCGCTCGCTCGGCCAGCCGAGACGCCTCGCGATGTTTCACATGGAACATATTTTCCTCGGTGACCCCGGTCGTTGAGCGAAGCGCCGCAGGCGCGTAGTCGAAACGCAGCCATATCTCCCGAGAACGGGTAACGTTTCGTCACTTCGACTCGCTGCACTCGCTCAACGACCGAGGGCACATGCAACCAGACCCGGATGTTTCACGTGAAACATCCGGGTTCCTCAGAGTGAGGCTTCCGCTCGTTGAGCGAGGAGCGCAGCGACGAGCCGAAACGCCCCGTGCCTCACGCCCGCTGCGCTCTGCGTTGCTTCGCACTCCAGCCGATCACCGCATCCAGGCCGCCCTCGGCGAAGGCGAGACGCTTGGCGTGACTCCAGCCTTGCAGCCGTTTCTCCCATGCGAAGGCTTCATCGATCCGGTCGAACTCGGCCTCCAGATGAGGGCCACCGGGAGGCGTCGCCAGGTGTACTCGCTGCCGACTCCCTGGTTGTGCTCTTCGAGGCGACGGTCGAGATCTCTCGTACTCCCGACGTAGATCGTGCCGTCGCAGCAGCGAAGCATGTAGACGTGTCCCATACGCCGAGGTTAGGAGATGGGTCGGACGTTCCGTTCCGTACGCTCAGATGCTGGAACACCCAGGCTCGTTGAGCGGAGGGCGCAGCCCGGAGTCGAAACGCTGTCGTCGGGGTGACCGGCGTTTCGTCTCGCTGCGCTCGCTCAACGACCGGGATCCGCCATTCCGTTCGTTGAGCGAGGAGCGCAGCGACGAGTCGAAACGCCCTGCCGGCTTCCGCGTTTCGACTCCGGGCTGCGCCCTCCGCTCAACGAACGACGACGGACGCGTTCGTTGAGCGAGCGCAGCGCGTCGAAGCGACGAAACGCATCGGCGGCGTCCACCATTCGCGCTCGACGGACGAGGGGGAGGAGCCGAGCGATTAGAGTGGAACACGGCCCGGACGACGAACGATGTTTCACGTGAAACATCGTCTCCCTCAGCACTGAAAGAGGACACACACGATGGACACCCCGCTCGCGCGCGAACTCGCCGAGCTGACGGCTCGTCGCCGCGCTCTCGAAGGAGTGTCGGTCGAGTTCACCGGGCCCACCCGCATCCTCACCGTCAGCAACCAGAAGGGCGGCGTCGGGAAGACGACGTCGACGGTGAACATCGCCGCCGCTCTCGCCGAACTGGGCGCCCGCGTGCTGGTCATCGACCTGGACCCTCAGGGCAACGCCTCCACGGCCCTCGGCATCCCGCACGATGCCGACACCCCGAGCGTGTACGACGTGCTCATCGAGGACTTCCCCCTCGCTGACATCGTGCAGCAGAGTCCTGAGTCCGAGAACCTCTTCTGCGCTCCCAGCACGATCCATCTCGCCGGGGCCGAGATCGAACTCGTCTCGCAGGTCGCGCGGGAACACCGTCTGCGTAGTGCCCTGCGGGCATACCTCGAGGACATCCGCTTCGACTACGTCATCATCGACTGCCCTCCCTCGCTCGGCCTCCTGACGATCAATGCATTCACCGCGGCGAATGAGGTGTTCATCCCGATCCAGTGCGAGTACTACGCGCTCGAAGGGCTGAGCCAGCTGCTCGGCAGCATCCAGATGATCCAGAAGCACCTGAACCCCGAACTGCGCCTGTCGACGATCCTTCTCACGATGTACGACGGCCGGACGAACCTCGCCCAGCAGGTCGCCGACGAGGTGCGCTCGCACTTCCCGGAGCAGGTTCTCACGACGGTCATCCCGCGCTCGGTGCGTGTGTCCGAGGCCCCGAGCTTTGGTCAGACGGTCATCGCCTACGAGGCGACCTCTGTGGGCGCCGTGGCGTATCGCGAGGCCGCCGTCGAGATGGCGCGCCGCGAACAGCGTGAACAGACGAAGGAGCACTAATGGCGAAGCGCACCGGCCTGGGCCGCGGCATCGGAGCATTGATCCCCACGACGGATCAGAGCGAGCGTCCTGTCGACGTCTTCTTCCCGGGGAGGACCACGGATGCCGACGAGTCGCCTGCCGATCTCGAGGCCGTCCCCGGCATCCGTCTCGTGCACGTCGACCCGCGCGAGATCGTTCCGAATCCGCGTCAGCCACGCACGCACTTCAACGAGGAGGACCTCGCGGAGCTGACGCACAGCATCCGTGAGTTCGGCGTTCTGCAGCCGGTCGTCGTCCGGGTGAACGAGCAGGGCGCCTACGAGCTGATCATGGGGGAGCGCCGGACGCGGGCGGCGCGGGCGGCCGGCGTCGAGACGATTCCGGTGATCGTGCGCGAGACGTCCGACGATGATCTGCTCCGCGACGCGCTTCTGGAGAATCTGCATCGCTCGGAGCTGAACCCGCTGGAAGAGGCATCGGCGTATCAGCAGCTTCTGGAGGACTTCGGCATCACGCAGGAGGAGCTCGCCGATCGCATCGGCCGCTCACGTCCGCAGATCTCCAACACCATCCGGTTGCTGCGCCTGCCGGTACCGGTGCAGCAGCGTGTCGCCGCCGGAGTCCTGAGCGCCGGCCACGCGCGCGCGCTGCTGTCTCTGCGCGACGCGGAGGAGATGCAGCGTCTGGCCGACAAGGTCATCAATCAGGATCTCTCGGTGCGCGCCACCGAGGAGGCGGCGAAACAGTACCAGGGCGGCGCGAAGGCCCCGGCGAAACCCAAGGCCGGCGCACGCCGAGCGCACCTGGACGAGGTCGCAATGAGACTCGGTGACCGCCTCAACACCCGGGTCAAGATCTCCCTGAGCGCAAAAAAAGGCCAGGTCACAATAGATTTCGCGACGATTCAGGATCTCAATCGGATTCTCGCCGAACTGGGTGTGGACGAGTTCGGGTCCCACTGACTCTCGTGCGGAGCGACGCGTAACCCCTAGACTCGCGGGTACTCAACGCCGAGAGAAGGGTCGCCATGTCCGCATCCGTCCAGAGTGCCTTCCGGGGCAAGGTGATCGCCGTCAGCATCGCGGCCGCGCTCGGCGGCTTCCTTTTCGGCTTCGACACGGCCGTCATCAACACCGCCGTCGACGCGCTGGCCGGACCCGCTCCTGCGGGATTCGATCTCAGTCTCGGGCTCAAGGGATTCGCCGTCTCGTCCGCCCTGATCGGGTGCGCCGTCGGGGCCTGGTTCGCCGGTGTGGTCGCCAACAAGTACGGGCGCATACCGACGATGGTCATCGCGGCGATCCTGTTCTTCGTCTCCTCCGTCGGTTCTGCCTTCGCCTTCGGCGCGGTGGACTTCATCGTCTGGCGGATGATCGGCGGCCTGGGCGTGGGTGCGGCATCCGTCATCGCTCCCGCGTACATCGCCGAGGTGGCGCCCGCGAAGATCCGCGGCCGTCTCGGATCGCTGCAGCAGCTGGCGATCGTGACCGGCATCTTCACCGCGCTTCTGACCGGTGCGATGTTCGCCAATGCGGCCGGGAGCGCGGCGAACGTGATCTGGGGGATGGAGGCGTGGCGATGGATCTTCCTCTCCGAGATCATCCCGGCCACGGTCTACGGGATCATGGCGCTGAAACTTCCCGAGTCGCCGCGGTATCTGGTGGCCAAGGGCGACCTCAAGCGCGCCGGAGAGGTGCTCACCACCGTCACCGGCGTGGTCGACGTCGCCCCCAAGATCGCCGAGATCACCGGCACGATCGAGGTGGAGAAGAAGGAGTCGCTGCGGGATCTCCGCGGCTCCGCGCTGGGGCTGAAACCGGTCGTCTGGATCGGCATCCTGCTCTCGGTGTTCCAGCAGTTCGTGGGGATCAACGTGATCTTCTACTACTCCACGACGCTGTGGCGCTCCGTCGGCTTCGATGAGTCCAATGCCCTGACGATCACCGTGATCACCTCGGTGACCAACATCGCCGTGACCATCATCGCGATCCTGCTCGTCGACAAGATCGGTCGCCGCATCATGCTGCTGGTGGGCTCCGTCGGCATGACGGTGTCGCTGGGGCTCATGGCGCTGGCGTTCTCCTTCGCCACCCTGGTGACCAATGCCGACGGCACGCAGACGGCCAATCTCGAAGCGCCCTGGTCGATCGTCGCACTCATCGCCGCCAACGCCTTCGTGGTCTTCTTCGGGGCCACCTGGGGCCCGCTGGTATGGGTGCTTCTGGGAGAGATCTTCCCCAACCGCATCCGCGCGAGCGCCCTCGCGGTGGCCGCCGCGGCGCAGTGGGCGGCGAACTTCTTCATCTCCACGACCTTCCCCGCGTTCGCCGACATCGGTCTGACCTTCGCCTATGGCTTCTACGCGTTCTTCGCGGCCCTCTCGTTCGTCTTCGTCTACCTCAAGGTTCCTGAGACCAAGGGCATGGAGCTCGAGCAGATGGGCGACGACCCCAAGGTCCTCCACCGCGCCGGAAAGGGGTGAGCGTAGGCTGGGACGATGAACGACTCCGTCCCCCGTCGCGCCAGCCTGGAGGTGCTGCGTGCGGAGGCGACGGACGAGCTGGCGGTGCTCGTCCACGAGCGCCTGCTGGCGGGGGAGGACCCGTGGGAGTTCATGGAGGACCTCCCGAGCGTCGACGAGCTCGTCGTGTTCCTCCTGCGCGCCGACAACATCGCCGCCAATGACGGGCTGATCCCCTCCGAATCACGCAACTACCGGGTGCTGCGGCAGATCGCACTGCAGTATCCCGAGCTCACCTCCGCCGTGTGGAAGCTCCTGGGTGCGACGAACACCCACCGCCGGTGGGATGCGCGCACCACGCAGCTGCCGGATGCCTCCTAGCCGCACCGGGATCAGTACAGACCCAGGCCGTTGCCGATCCCGAAGAGGCCGCTGAGGAAGAGCAGTCCGATGGCCGCGCCGCGGGCGTGACGGCTGTGCATCCGCGCGAAGAGGGCGGAACCGGCGAGCGTGCCGAGGAAGGCGGCGGGAACGGCCGCGGCCACGATGAGGAGATCGGCCGGGGCCACCCCGCCGGCGAAGACGATCACCGAGAAGGCGAGCACGCTCTGCACGCCGAGGATGAAGGCCGAGGTGCGGCGTGCAGACCCGGGATCGATGCCCGAACCGTGCAGGGCGAGCACCACCGGAGGCCCGCCCATGCCCGTGCCCGCGGCGAGGAAGCCGCTGAGCGCCCCCGCGACGACGTCGGTGCGATCACGCCGGGCGACGCGCACACCGAGCAGGAACGCGGCGACCGAGCAGATGACGAGCACGCCGATCGACACCGAGAGCGCCCCGGTGCTCAGCTGCCACGCCGCCCAGAGCCCGACCGGCGTGAAGACGGCGGCGACCACGGTCATGAGCACAGCCGGGCGCGTGGCCACAGGCGCGTGGCTTCGCCAGGCGACCCATCCGGTGCCGGGGAGACCGGCGAGGATGCCGATGACCACCGCGAGCCGCGGGTCGTAGATCGCGCTGAGGAAGGGGATCGCGGCGAGCCCGAAGCCGAAGCCGGTGACACCGGTCACGACGCCCGCTACCGCGCAGATGACGACGGCGAGCACCAGTTCGATCACGATGCTCTTCCCTCCCGCGTCCTTCGCCCGGTGGCGTCAGAGTCGGGTTCAGGCGAGGATGTCGGCGAGATCCTGCTCGAGGGCGGCCTTGGGCTTGGCGCCGATGATGGTCTTGGTGACCTGACCGCCCTGGAAGACCTTCATCGCCGGGATGGAGGTGATCTGGTGCTCCATGGCCAGGTTCGGGTTCTCGTCCACGTTGAGCTTGAGGACGGTGATCTTGTCGGCGTTCTCGCTCTGGATCTGATCGAGGATCGGCGCCACCATGCGGCACGGCCCGCACCAGGCGGCCCAGAAGTCGACGAGGACGGGGCCCTCGGCGTTGATGACGTCGTTCTGCCAGGTGGCCTCGCTGGTGGCCTTTGCGGTCATGATCTCTCCTCAGTGGTGATGCTCAAACGGGTGCAACACGGCATCCCGCGGGGTTGTTCCCTACGCGGTCGCCGCGAGGGGGGCGGATTCGGCGGCATCCGCCAGGAAGTGCTCGGTGTCCAGCGCGGCCACGGTGCCCGAGCCCGCCGCGGTGACGGCCTGGCGGTAGGTGGGATCGATGACGTCGCCGGCGGCGAAGACACCCGGGACGGAGGTGCGCGAGGAGCGCCCGTCGACCCAGATCGTGCCTTCTTCGGTGAGCTCGAGCTTGCCGTGCACGAGATGGGTGCGCGGGTCGTTGCCGATGGCGACGAAGAGGCCGTCGAGGGCGAGTTCGCGCTCGGAGTCATCGAGGGTGGAGCGCAGGCGCACGCCGTTCACGCCGTCCTCGCCGAGGACCTCGGTCACGTCGTAGTTCCACAGGAACTCGATCTTCTCGTTCGCGAAGGCGCGCTCCTGCATGATCTTGGAGGCGCGCAGGGTGCCTCGACGGTGGATGACGTAGACCTTGTCGGCGAAGCGGGTGAGGAAGGTCGCCTCCTCCATCGCCGAGTCGCCGCCGCCGACGACGGCGATCG
>CAYOTY010000036.1:0-11704 GCA_964406995.1 uncultured Microbacterium sp. | reverse complement strand
GTCTTCTCGCGGAAGAAGAAGCCGTCGCAGGTGGCGCACCAGGAGACGCCGTGACCGGAGAGTCGCTCCTCGCCCGGTACGCCGAGCTTGCGGTAGGCGGAGCCGGTGGCGTAGATGAGGGAGGAGGCCTCGTGCACGGTGCCGCTGCCGAGGGTGACCTTCTTCACCGGGCCGTCGAGGTCGAGCTCGGTGACGTCGTCATAGACGATCTCGGCGCCGAAGCGCTCGGCCTGCGCCTGGATCTTCTCCATGAGCTCGGGGCCCTGGATGCCCTCGGGGAAGCCGGGGAAGTTCTCCACATCCGTGGTGTTCATCAGTTCGCCGCCGACCTCGACGGAGCTCGCGATCACGAGCGGGTTCAGGCTCGCGCGCGCCGCGTAGATGGCGGCGGTGAAGCCGGCCGGGCCGGAGCCGATGATGATGACCTGACGCATGTGCTCTCCTCGTTCCACGGTGTCAACCCATGGTATCCGCGTGGCATTCCCGGATTGCGCGCGGGACGCCTCGAATGCCGGTGGACGACTCCGGGATGCGGCATCGGCCATCCGCGCCGTCGGCGCACGACGATTTCACCACCCCTGCAGCCAGATACGCAGGTCACTCTCAGCGTCCCGGCAGCAGCCGCTTCACGATTCCCGTCGCCGCACTCAGCTCGGGCACTCGCAGCAGTGCCATGAGGCCGACGTAGACCGCGAGCACGACCAGGGCGATCACCCCCGAGCCCACGGCGCCGAGGAGGATCCCGGAGGTCATCCACCCCTCGGGGCCGGAGAGCCACAGGTACGAGCCCCAGCCCACCAGCCCGGCGGGAAGACCGGCGGTCGCGAAGCGCAGGAGCGAAGGCATCCATTCGCGGGAGCGGATGCTGCCGATCTTCCGGCGCAGCAGCAGAGCGGCCACGATCGTCTGGGCGATCGAGGCGATCGCCTGGCCGAAGGCGACGGCCAGTGCCAGGTACTGCAGGGGCAGGATCTCGGCGGTGAACAGCGCCGCCGCTCCGAGCGCGGTGGCGATGACGATCGCGCACTGGAACAGCGTGAAGAAGAACGGCGTGCGGGTGTCGCCATAGGCGTAGAAGGTGCGCTGCACGATGAAGAGGATCGACAGCGGCCACAGCGCCAGCAGGTAGCACAGGAGCACCAGCGCCATCGCTTGGGCGTCGGCGGCGTTGTTGGTGAAGATGCGGGATGCGGGAACCGCCGCCGCCATCATCGCGGCGACCGCCACGGCGAGGAAGAAGCCGAGCATGCGGATGCTGCGCACGATGTCGTTCTTGACCTCGTCGTCGCGCCCGGCGTGAGCGTGCTCGCTGAGCTGCGTGAAGTAGGGGGTGCCGATCGACAGCACGATCATCGAGTACGGCAGCATGTACAGCAGCCAGGCGTTCTGAAGGGCGAAGATCGAGACGTCGTCGCCGGAGGCGTTGGACACCACGCGCGTCTGGATGAATCCGGCGAACTGGCCCGCGAGCACCATCAGGAAGGTCCAGCCGGCGAGCTTCCCGGTCTGCGCGAGGCCAACGCCGCGCCAGCGGAAGTCGGGGCGGAGGCTCAGGCCCGTCCGCTTCCAGAAGAGCAGCAGCACCACGCACTGCGCCACGATGCCCAGGGTGGCGGTGCCGCCGAGGAGGGCGATCATCTGCGGCGTCCACAGGCTGACCCGGGTCAGCTCGGTGCCGAACAGGGCGATGAGGACCAGGAACCCGATGATTGAGACGATGTTGTTGACGATCGGGGCCCAGGCGAAGGGGCCGAAGATGCGCCGCGCGTTGAGCGCCTCCCCCACGAGCGCGTAGAGGCCGTAGAAGAAGATCTGCGGCAGGCACCAGTAGGTGAGGGCGATCGCGAGCGCCTGCTGGGCGCCGGTGAAGCCGGGCGCATAGAACTGCACGATCCACGGCGCGGCGAGCATCGCCAGCGCGGTCGTGACCAGCAGCACGACGGTGCCGAGGGTGAAGAGCTTGGAGATGTAGGCCCGCCCGCCGTCCTCGTCCCGGCTGGCCTTGACGATCTGCGGCACGATCACGGCGGTGAGGATGCCGGTGGAGATGATCGTGTAGATGTTGTTGGGCAGCTGGTTGGCGATCCCGAAGGCGTCGGCGGCGCGCGAGCCCACCGATCCGATCAGGACGACGAGCACGATGATGCGCAGGAGTCCCGTCACCCGCGAGACCATCGTGCCGGCCGCGATCACGGCGCCGGCGCGGCCGAGGCTACTCATCGTCGCCCCGGGGGGCGTCTGAGCCGGATGCGGCGGCATCCGCCCTCCGTCGCCGCCTGACCGTGCGGATCACGCCGAAGGTGAGCAGCAGCACGACGATGCCGCCGAGGACGGTGAGCCCGATGCTCTCCCATTCGGCGCGCACGATGACCCGGATGACCTCCGGCTGCCCGATCGGCTCGCCCGTGGTGCTGGTCAGTGCCAGGTGCACGTCGACCTCGCCGCTGCCGACGCGGGCCTGCACGGGCACGCGCTCGCGGCTGATGCTCTGCGGCGGCAGCTCGACGACGGTCTCGGACTGCACATCCAGGCGCGGATCGGCCGGCCGGGCGGTCAGGGTGACGGCGATCGGCCAGGGCAGATCGTTGCGCACGCCCACCGGAAGGTCGACCGAGGCGCTGAGGATCTGCACATCGCTGGAAGGCTGGATGCTCACGGAGCCGAGAATCGTCCGGGTGCGCTCGCGGTGTGCCGTCAGCGCCTCGGAGAAGCCGCCGGCGGGCTCGCCGACCCCGATCAGTCGCAGCAGCCGCAGGCGCTCGCGGTCGGTCAGGACCGCCGGATCCTGGAGGACCGAGGAGAAGGCGACGATCCTCCGCTCGTCGGCGAGCAGCGGCGCCAGCGCTGCGGCGCGCTCGGGGGCGCCGGGGGTCTCGATCGTGACGGGAGCGGGGTCGATCTCCTGCAGATCGGTGAGGGTCAGCGGCGTCCCCAGCGCCTCCAGGGCGCGGATCGTCTCGCCCAGCGCCACTCCGTCGCGCGCCTCGTCGCGCTCCAGCGCCAGAAGCAGCGGGGTCTCGCCATCGATCAGTGTGATGCGCGCCGTGGCGGCGGCAAGGGCGGCGGCGCGGGACGCGGCATCCGGTTCCGAGATCGCCTGTGCCAGGGCGTTCGACCCGCTGGTGTCGTACAGCAGCGTCCGGTGCCCGCCGTCGGCGGCATATGCCGCGGTGGCGCCTTCGGCGGAGGTGTCCGGAAGCACCGTGGTGGTGTCCGAACCGAAGTACGCGGCGAATCGCGCGAGATCGTCGGGGACGACCTCGCCCCGCGGCCACAGCAGACCGGGAAGGGCAGTGCGGATGTCGCTGAGCTCCGCCAGGCTGGGCAGCTCCGGCTCGGCATCATCGCCATCGGTGGCGGGGAGGTTCGCCGGGTCGAGGAAGGAGGTGAGCGCCGGCGGGTGCAGCGGCTGATCGAGCCCCGCCTGCGCCTGCGCGGTCGCGTCGGCATCGGCGAACTGCAGGGCGAAGCGCTCGTTCGGGAGGGTCTCGACGGTCTCCAGCCAGGACACGGCCGAGTCGGGTGCCGTCGTGCCGAGCGCGCGGATCGCCGCGGGGATGGAGGGGTCGAGGGCGAAGGCCGCCGAGGTGCCCGCGAGGGCGTCGATCAGCGCGGTCAGCACTCCATCCGCGGCCGTCGCGGCGGCCAGCTCCTCCGCGGTGAGGAGGATGCCGTCGGCGGGGGTCAGGGTGATCGGCACGAGGAGGGCGATGCCGCGCCGCGTCTCGGCGACGACGATCACGCTGCGCGCCTCGGGGCCGGGGAACCCGGTGAGCCGAGCCCGCAGCGGGTAGACCCCGGGCTCGAGGCCTGTGAGCACCGCCGTGGTGACGGTGAGGTCGACGTTCGCCTCGGTCCCTGCGGGAACGGCCGGGGTCGGCACGGAGCCGACGGCACGGAATCCGCCCGTGCTCTGCCCGGTGCCGAGCCAGGTCGCGAGCGTCTCGGCGTCGTCCAGGCGGTCCTGACCCAGCTCGAGTGCCGCCTGCGTCTCGCCGAGCACCACGCTGCCTTCGTCGGCGATCCGCAGGACCACGGAGACCGCGGTGCCGGAACGGGAGATCCCGCCGTCCTGCGGCGCCAGCACGAGGACGATGTCCTCGGGTGCCGCGGCCACGTCGTCTGTGGCGGCGAGTGCTGCGCCCGGGATGAGCACGGTCAGGGCGGCCGCCGCCACCGCGAGGACCCCGGCCCCGCGCGACAGGCGTGCGCGCAGGCCGATTCGGGGGACAGTGGCGGTCATGGCGTCTTTCTCCGCGGCGAGGGACGGCCGCTCGGTGGGGGAAGGCTCCTTGAGATTCTAGGCGGCAGGTGTGCGGGTTCCCTGAAGGCGCGTAGAGTGGCGGCCGTGTCCGACACCCCCGCGCCCGTCCCCGATCAGCGTCTCGCGGCGGCCCTCGCCGCCGATCTCGACGCGGCCGACTTCCGCTCGGAGCCCCTGCGCGCGCTCTGGGGCGAGGAGGCCGACGATGCGCTCGCGCGGGGTCTGCGGCATCCGATCCTGCGGGCTCTGGGGTCGTCCGCGAGCGCGCTCGCTGCCCTGGGGCGGCTGTTCGTGCTCGGGATGGCGCAGCCGGCGCCTGCGGTGGCGGCGGCGCTGCCGCGGTGCGGCGTGGAGGGACTGGTCGGGCTGGGGCTGGCCCGCGAGGAGGGCGGGACGGTCGTGCCGACCGCGCTCCTGCGCCCGCAGTCCTTCGTCGACGCCGACGGGATAGGCGAGTGGTGGATCGCGAGCGACCTCGACGAGGCGGCTCTCGGCGGCGCGCTGCCGACCGACCACGTGCTGGGCGTCGGTGGCGCCTCGCGCACGCTCGCGGAGCTGGTGATGCCGACCCCGGTCGATCGCGCCCTGGACCTCGGCACCGGATGCGGCATACAGGCGCTCCTGGTCTCCCGTCACGCGGGTTCCGTCGTCGCCACGGACATCTCGCGGCGGGCGCTCGCCTTCGCCGAGCTGAACGCGCAGCTCAACGGCGTGGGCAACATCTCCTTTCGTCACGGGAGCCTCTTCGAGCCGGTAACCGGGGAGTCCTTCGATCTGATCGTCTCCAACCCGCCCTTCGTGATCACGCCGCGTGCGCAGGGGGTGCCCGACTACGAGTACCGCGACGGCGGGCTCGTCGGTGACGCTCTCGTGGAGCGGTTCGTGCAGGAGGCGCCGGTCCACCTGACCCCGGGCGGGGCGGCGCAGCTGCTCGGCAACTGGGAGTCGCGCGGCGGGGTGCCGGGCCTGGACCGCCTGCGCTCCTGGGTGCCGGGCGATGCGGACGCCTGGGTCGTCGAGCGCGAGGAGCTCTCGCCGTTGGCTTACGCCGAGCTGTGGATCCGCGATGGCGGCGCCCTGCCCCGCGACACCGGGTTCACCGCGCTTCTGGAGGCGTGGCTCGACGATTTCGCCGCGCGCGAGGTGAGTGCGGTCGGGTTCGGGTACATCCTGCTGAGGCGCCCGCCGTCGGTTCCCGCATCCGAGCCTGCCCCGCGCGCTCCCTTCCGCCGCTTCGAGCGCCTTCCCCAGCCGCTGCACGACGCCGGCCGGGCGTTCGCGGCGGGTCTTGCCGCATCCGACCGCCTTCGTGACGGGCTTCCGGAGACGCTCGTCGTGGCATCCGATGTCACCGAGGCGCGGCACTTCCTGCCCGGCGCCGACGACCCGAGCGTGATCGAGCTGCGGCAGGGGGGAGGGTTCGGACGCACCGTGTCGGTGGATCCGGCGCTCGCAGGCTTCGTGGGCGCCTGCGACGGCGAGCTGACCGTCTCACAGATCGTCCAGGCGCTCGCCGATCTCTTCGAAGTGCCGCTGGCGGAGCTCTGGGCGGATCTGGAGCCCCGCATCCGGCAGCTCGTGATCGACGGCTTCCTGCATCCCGCCTCCTCGTGACCCCGATCAGCACGGGTGTTGCAATCAGCACAGCCTGTTGCAGTCTGCACACGAGATCGGGTGATCGCTGTGCTGGTTGCAACACGGTGTGCCATCTGTTCCAGCTTTCCGGAGGGGAGGGAGGAATAGAGATGCGGATGCATCCGTTCGCATAGATCATGAAGGCTTTCGGATTCCTCTCGTTCGGGCACTACGCGGATGTGCCGGGCTCTGTGACCCGCACCGCCGGCGACATGCTGCGCCAGACCATCGAGATCGCCGAGGGAGCCGACGAGATCGGCGTCAACGGCGCCTTCGTGCGCGTGCACCACTGGGCGCGGCAGGCGGCCTCGCCGATCCCGCTGCTGACCGCGATGGCGGCACGCACGAAGCGCATCGAGGTGGGCACCGGCGTCATCGACATGCGCTATGAGAACCCGCTCTATCTCGCGGAGGAGGCGGCCGCCCTCGACCTCATCGCCGACGGGCGCATCGCGCTGGGCATCAGTCGGGGGTCGCCCGAGACGGCACTGCGCGGCTACGAGGCCTTCGGATACGCGGATGCCGAAGACACCGAGCGCGGCGGCGTGCTCGCCCGGGAGAAGTTCGAGCTGTTCCTCCGCGCGATCGACGGCGAGCGTCTTGCCGACGGTGATCCCCGCATGGTCGGCGCCGGGCACCGCCTCGCGATCGAGCCGCAGTCGCCGGGGCTGAGGGATCGCATCTGGTGGGGTTCGGGTTCGCGCGCGACCGCGGAGGAGACCGGCCGTAAGGGTCTGAACCTGATGAGTTCCACCCTGGTCACCGAGGCGACCGGGCAGCCTTTCCACGAGCTGCAGCGCGAGCAGATCGAACTGTTCCGCGCGGCCTACAAGGATGCCGGCCATACCGGCACCCCGCGGGTGTCGGTGAGCCGCAGCGTCTTCCCGCTCGTCTCCGACACCGATCGCGCCTACTTCGGGCTGCGCGGAGGCGATGCTCACGACCAGGTCGGCGTGATCGACGGCTTCCGCTCGACCTTCGGGAAGACCTACGCCGCCGAGCCCGATGTGCTCATCTCGCAGCTGCGACAGGACGAGGCCGTGATGGCGGCAGACACCCTCATGCTCACGATCCCGAACCAGCTCGGGCCGGAGTACAACCTGCATGTGCTGCAGGCCTTCGCCGAGCACGTCGCCCCCGCCCTCGGCTGGAAGCCGAACACCGAGGGGCCGGTCGAGGGCTACACCGTCGACGGAGTTTCCGGATAGAGCAGGCGAAAGCGCTCGCACACCACCGGCATGTCCGGCTCGAAGCCACGAGGGTTCTCGGAGTGCTCGTGCCAGTACCGCTCGTGCACGACCCGCCATGTCGCGAGAGTACGATCGCCCTCTCCCTCGGCGTGCGCGTGCTCCTCATCCACCTCGTCGAAGGGGACGATGAGGATCCGGGTCGTCTCGATGACGTCGCGCGGCTCCCCTTCGCCATCCAGGATGATGCTGAGCTCCCCCTCGCGCGGAACCGCCTCTCCGGTCGCCTCGAAGTCCCAGAGCGAGGACGCCGTGCCGGTTTTCACGCCGCGGAGGACCAGGTCGAGGAGCCCGTCGGCGTGCGCAGGGGTCGCGCCGAACGCCCATGCTTCGGGCAGCTGCTCGGGAAGACCGGGTCGATGCGCGCGGCATCCTTCCCAGAAGGAGGCGATGGCGGAGTTCTCGGGCACGCCTCCACCGTATCCCGCGTCACGATGTCGACTCCGAGGAGGCGCACGTCACAAGGCCCGGGCGGCTCGCCGGCATCCGATCGACCCGGCGAGACCCGCCCGCCATAGGCTGGTGCGATGGTCTCCGTCACCCCGCTCAGTGCCTCGGATCGCGACGAGTGGCGGGAGCTCTGGGACGGGTACCTGACCTTCTACGACGCCGCACTCGGAGAGGCGACCATCGAGGCGACGTTCGCCCGTCTCACGACTGCGGGGTCGGGGCTGCACGCGGCGCTGGCGCGGGACGACGCCGGCAGGGCGATCGGCCTGGTCCACTGGCTCACGCATCCGGCGACCTGGACGATCACGGACTACTGCTATCTGGAGGATCTGTTCGTCTCTCCGGATGCGCGCGGGACCGGAGTGGGCAGGGCGCTCATCGAGCACGTCCGTCTCTGGGCGGAGCAGAACGGTTCCGCGAAGGTCTACTGGCTCACGGCCGAGAGCAACGCCGCCGCCCGGGACCTCTACGACAGGGTCGCGACCCGCAGCGGCTTCATCCACTATCAGATTCCGCTCTGATCACGTTCTACGCGACCCGGGGCGCGATAGCGTGGAGACGGAGGATCGGATGCCTGAGAAACTGCGCGTGGCCGTCGCCACGCCCCTGCCGCCGGAGCTGTGCGAGCTGATCGTCGAGCGGGAACCGCGCATCGAGCTCGTCGTGGAGCAGGACCTGCTGCTGCCGCAGACGATGCCCGGAGACGCTTACGGCGACAGGTCGCATCGTCGTCCTGCTGCGGAGCAGGCGCGGTTCGAGAGTCTGCTGGACACCGCCGAGGCGTTCTACGGCGTGCCCGACCAGAGTCCCAGGGCGCTCGCCCGTGCGGTGCGTGCGAACCCGGGACTGCGGTGGGTGCACACGATCCCTGCGGGCGGTGGTGCGCAGGTCAAGGCTGCGGGCCTCACCCCCGAAGAACTGGAGCGGATCGCTTTCACGACCTCGGCCGGTGTGCACGGCCAGTCGCTGGCGGAGTTCGCGGTCTTCGGCGTCTTCGCCGGAGCCAAGACGCTGCCCCGTCTGCTCGGTCAGCAGCAGAGGAAGGAGTGGCCGGCGCGGTGGACCATGGCTCAGGTGTCGAGTCAGACGGTGCTCGTGCTGGGTCTCGGCGGGATCGGTCGTGCCGTGGCCGCCAAGCTCTCCGCTCTCGGAGCGACGGTCATCGGCACCTCGCGCTCCGGCGGGACCGCACCCGGGGTGGCCCGCACCGTGCACGCCGACGACCTGATCGGCGTCCTGCCGGAGGTCGACGCCGTCGTGGCGACCCTCCCCGGCACGGATGCGACCTTCCACCTGATCGACGACGCCTTCCTCGGCGCATTGAAGCCCGGCGCCACGATCGTGAACGTGGGGCGCGGCACCGTGATCGACGAGACGGCGCTTCTGAAAGCGCTGGATGCGGGAACCGTCGGCTTCGCGGCTCTCGATGTGACCGAGGTCGAGCCGCTGCCGGCGGACAGTCCGCTCTGGGAGCATCCGCGCGTGCTGATCAGCCCGCACACCGCCGCCGCCACGATCGACGAGCCGCGTCGGATCGCCGAGCTGTTCGCGGCGAACGCCACGCGCCTGCTCGACGGCGAGCCGCTCGTCAACGTCGTCAACACCGTCGAGTTCTACTGAGGAGTCCCATGACATCCCCCTTCAGCCTGGACGGCCGGATCGCCCTGGTGACCGGCTCCAGCCGGGGCATCGGCCTGGCGATCGGCCGGGCGCTCCTCGATGCCGGAGCGACGCTCGTCGTGCACGGACGCGACGCGGCTCGCGCCGAGGCGACGGCCGCGGCCCTGCGCCGCGAGTACGGTGAGGATCGCGTCGAACACGCGGCCTTCGACGTGACGGATGCGGATGCCGTCGCCGCGGCGGTCGTCGACATCGAGGCGCGCATCGGCGCGATCGGGATCCTGGTGAACAATGCCGGCATCCAGCACCGCGAGCCCCTTCTGGAGGTGAGTCTGGAGAACTGGAACCGCGTGATCGAGACGAACCTCACCAGCGCCTTTCTCGTGGGGCGCGAGGTGGCCCGGCACATGATCGAGCGCGGTGCGGGCAAGATCGTCAACATCTGCTCGGTGCAGACCGATCTCGCCCGACCGACGATCGCCGCGTACACCGCGGCCAAGGGGGGCCTGCGCAATCTCACCCGTGCGATGACCGCGGAGTGGGCGCCGCACGGCATCCGGATCAACGGCGTCGCCCCCGGCTACATCCGCACGGAGCTGACCCAGGCGCTGATCGACGACGAGAGCTTCAACGCCTGGGTGCTGGGGCGCACGCCCGCCGGGCGCTGGGGGGAGCCGGAGGACATCGGGGGTCCGGTCGTGTGGCTCGCGTCCGACGCGTCCCGGTTCGTGACCGGTCAGGTCGTCTTCGTCGACGGGGGCATGACCGCGGTGGTCTGAGCGGCGCTCAGATTCCTTCGGGCGCAGGATCGCCCGGCATCCATCCGGGGAAGGGGCGGGCGGATGCCTCGGCCTGACGGGCCCGGAGCCGTCGGCTCTCCGCGGCCTCGTCGAGGGCGTCGAGCTCCTCCGCAGTCTCCGGGATCCGGTCGAAGACGGTGCCGCAGAAGGCGAGGAAGCCGTCGAGGTCGAAATCGTCCTCGGGCTTCAGGCGTTCGCGCAGCAGCTCCAAGGCGGCGAGCACCTCCGCGCAGGCCTGCCGGAACAGCGGGATCGTGGTGCTCGGATGCCGCGTCCTCAGCCGCGGAGTGTTCAGCGCGCTCGCCGCGCGGATGAGCGCGCTCCCGGCCGAGCGGCGGAAGCGGATCTCGGGGAGCTTCTCGCGGAAGGCGTTCCATCTGCGGATCTGCACGGCGAAGTCGCCCTTCGGGTCCTCCTCGGGGAAGAGGTCGATCTCGATCTTCTTGAGCGCGGCGCCGAAGTCGGGCGCGCCGTCGTGCATGAGGGAGCCGACCATGTAGACGGGGTAGAAACCGCCGTATCCGGTCGCCATCGAGCAGCGGACCTCGATCTCGAGGGCGGCGGGGAGTGCGATGTCGCCGTCATCGATCTCGACCGGCTGCGGCGCGCGGGGGTGGCGCCTCTCAGGGCGCGTCAACGGTCTGCCGACGATCTCCCGCACGCGCTCGGCGACGGCGGTGGGCACCTTGACCGCCGCCCACTGGAAGGCCAGGAGGCTCGGGTGGTCGCGGATCGCCTCGACGTCGCCGGGGGCGAGGGGCACGGGGCCGCGCAGCTCGAGCATCTCCAGCGCCGGGGCGGCGAGGGCGGGCGCGATCGTGGACGCGACATCGAAGGGCCCGATCTCGATGTCGGTGAGTTTCGGGGCGTGCCCGAGGTCAGGGACCTCGCGCAGTTTCCGGCAGGAGGTGATCCGCAGCTGCTCCAGGCTCTCGGCGTCTTCGAGCCCGCGGATGACCTCCAGCTTGCTCGCGTAGCTGAGGTACAGCTCGGTGAGGTTGCGGCATCCACTCAGATCCAGCTCGACGTTCCGCGGATAGCTGATGACCAGCCGCTCCAGGGCGGGAAGCTTCGCCAGCTCGCCCTCGGGGATGGTCATCTTGTCGAGAACCAGCCAGCGCACGCCGGGGTCGAGCGCTGAGGCGTCCAGTACGGCGCCCTCGGGCACGATCATGGGAGGGTCTTCCGGGAGGTTCTGCGGCGGCTTCACCCTCCCAGGGTAGGTGCGCGCGCACGATCTCTCCTGCACCGCGCAGCCGAGCGAGCATATGCCGCGAGATGTCGGAATCGGATGCCGGATACCGACGCATCGCGGCAAATGCTCGACGCGAGCCCGTGAGGCTCCGCGCTCCCGGCGACTACGCTGGAACCCATGCTGAACATGGCCGAGGGGATCGCGCGCCTGGGCGCCCTCGCCGAGTCGCCGGTGGTCGCCGCGCTCGCGGATGCCTTCGCGGATGCCGGCTTCGAGCTCGCCGTCGTCGGTGGTCCCGTCCGCGATGCACTGCTGGGCCGGGACACCCACGATCTCGACTTCACGACGAACGCCTCCCCCGACGAGATCCTCCGCATCGTCACGCCGATCTCTTCGACGCAGTGGGACATCGGCCGCGCCTTCGGCACGATAGGCGCCCGCGTGCAGGGCGAGCAGGTCGAGATCACCACCTACCGCGCCGACAGCTACGACG
>CAYOTY010000035.1:0-22116 GCA_964406995.1 uncultured Microbacterium sp. | reverse complement strand
CGAGACGATGTTCGCTCCCACGGTCACGGGATCGCCCATGCAGAACGCCTGCACGGTGATCCGCCGCCATGAGCGCGAGCCGCGCGGCTACTACTCGGGCGTCGCGGCGCTGTTCACCCCGAACGACCTCGGCGGCCACGATCTGGACGCCCCCATCCTCATCCGCACCGTCTACCTCGAGGACCGGACGCTGCGCGTGCCGGTCGGGGCGACGCTCGTGCGCCATTCCGACCCGCACGGCGAGGTCAGCGAGACCCACGGCAAGGCGGCGGGCGTGCTCGGAGCGATCGGTGCGATCCCGCGCGATGCCGTCGCCGAGCGCCGCGCTGAACGAGCGCGGCAAGACGAAGGAGCGCGCGAGGACACCGATGCCCCGGCCGAGCGCAGCGACCTCTCGGCGGATCCCGAGGTCGCGGCGCTCCTGGCCTCGCGCAATGCGCGCCTGGCCGATTTCTGGCTCCAGCCGCAGGACGCGCACGCGGGCGAGGCCTTCGCCGGGCGCCGCGCTCTGCTCGTCGACGCCGAGGACCGCTTCACGACGATGCTCGCCCATCAGCTCCGCCATCTGGGCCTCACGGTCGAGATCGTGAACTGGGACAAGATCTCGGATGCCGCCGTCGACGCCGCCGACCTCCTCATCGCCGGCCCCGGCCCCGGCGATCCCCGTGACGCCTCCGTCCCCCGCATCGCGCGCATGCGGGAGATCGTGGGACGCCGACAGGAGGCGGGCACGCCCCTGCTGGCGGTGTGCCTGAGCCACCAGATACTCGCGGATCGCTTCGGCATCGCGCTCGAGCCTCTCGCCGCCCCCCACCAGGGGCTGCAGAAGAGCGTCCCCGTGTTCGGCGAGGACGCCTCGATCGGCTTCTACAACACCTTCACCGCGCGGGTCGCCCCCGGCACGACGCGAGCGGGCGTGGCCGAGGTGTCGGCGGATGCGACATCCGGCGACGTCTACGCTCTCCGCGGCGAGCGCTTCGCCAGCGTGCAGGGGCACCTGGAGTCGATCCTCTCCCGCGACGGCATGACGACGCTCGAGCGCCTGGTCGCCCACGCGCTGGCCTGAACGAGTCCCGCTCAGCCGGGAGGCATGATCGGCGCCGCCGCGCGTGCGGCCAGGAGCCGTCGCTCGGCCTCGTTCTCGGCGAGTGCATGGGCACGGAGGTCCGCCTCGCGCGCGGCGTCCGGCCTCCCGAGCCGCCGCAGGAGATCTGCGCGCACCGCGTACCAGAGGTGGTACTCCCCCAGCCGCTCGGCGAGCGCGTCCACCTCGATCAGAGCGGGCTCGGCCCCGACCACCTCGGCGAGCGCGACCGCCCGGTTCAGGCGCACGATCGGCGAGGAGTCGTAGCGCAGCAGCAGGTCGTAGAGGGCGAGCACCTGCGGCCAGTCGGTGTCGGCGGCGGATGCCGCATCCGAGTGACAGGCCGCGATCGCCGCCTGCAGCTGCCATCTGCCCGGGCGGCGCAGCGCGGCGGCGCGCTCCAGCGCCTCGTGGGCCGCCGCGATCAGCGCGCCGTCCCAGAGACGACGGTCCTGCTGCGGGAGCGGCACGAGCTCTCCGTCCAGGGTCCGCGCCCGATCCCGGGCACGGTGGAAGCGCAGCAGCGCCAGCATCCCGTGCGCCTCGGCCTCCTCGGGCATCTCCGAGGCGACGACCGCCGCCAGCCAGAGCGCATCCTCGGCGAGATCCCGATCGGCGTGCGCATCGGCGCCCGGCCGATGATGGGCTCCGTCGTACATCACCGAGAGCACGGTGAGCACGAGATCCAGCCGCGGGGCGCGCGCGGCGCCCTCCGGGATGTGCAGGCGGATGCCGGTGGCCGCCATCTTGCGCTTGGCCCGGCTGATGCGCTGCCCGACCGTCGAGACCGGCTCCAGCGTCGCCCGCGCGATCTGCGCGGTGGTGACGCCGAGCACCGCACGCAGGGTCAGGGCGAGCTGCGCCTCGGGCGAGAGCGCCGGATGGCAGCAGCCGAACAGCAGCGGGAGACGCTCATCGGCCTCGGCGGCGAGTGGCGCAGGGGGCATCGCCGCCAGCAGCGGGAGCCTCTCGCGGTGGCGCCGCTCCCGCCTGATCCGATCGAGGGCGTTGCGCCGGGCGGCCGTCGTCAGCCAGGCGCCCGCGTTCGGCGGCACGCCGGTCTTCCGCCAGGCGCCCAGCGCCTCCTCGATCGCCTCGGAGACGGCCTCCTCGGCCGCATCGACGCTGCCGAAGGAGCGCGCGAGCGCGGCGACGATCCGGCCGGTCTCGGCGCGGACCGTCGCCGCGAGCGCCGCATCGGATGCCGCGGCGGCGCCGGTGGCCGCATCCGCCTCCGTCACTGCCCGAAGAGCTCCTCGTCGTCGAACATCGGGCGGATCTCGACGGAGTTTCCGGGAAGGTCCAGCGAGGGCCAGCTCTTCGCCAGCGCGATCGCGGCGTCGAGGTCGGGCACGTCGATGATCGAGAAGCCGCCGATCATCTCCTTGGCCTCCGTGAACGGGCCATCGACGACGGCGCCCCCGGCCCGCACGGTCGTCGCCGTCTCGGCGCCGTGCAGCGCCGCCCCGCCCTCGAGGACGTGCGCGGCGTTCTCCTCGAACCACGCGTAGATCCGCTGCAGATCCTCCTCCTGCCTCTCGGCGGGCACCGTGGCGTCCTGCTCCGGATCCGAGGTGAACATCAGGACGTACTTCATGAGATCTCCTTTCCGCACCCGGCGCCCGGCCGGGTCACTGCTCGAACTGGCTGTAGTCGGTCACCATGGGGCGCACCTCGACGGAGGTCCCCGGGAGCACGAGCATCGGCCACGTTCTCGCCAGGGCCAGAGCCGCCTCCCTGTCGGGGACGTCGATCACGGTGAAGCCGCCGATCGCCTCCCGCGCCTCCGTGAAGGGGCCGTCGACGATCACCGGCGCCTCCGCGCCGTGGCGGACCGTGCTCGCCGTCTCGACCGGCTGGAGCTCGGCGCCGGAGTCGTCGATCACCGCGGAGTGCTCCTGGAACCACTCGTAGACCTGCCGGTAGACCTCCGCGGCTCTCTCCGGCGGCACCGCGGCGTCGTCGGCGGGCGTCGAGGTGAACATCAGCACGTACTTCATGGGTCGTCCTTCCCTGATCCTCGCGAGCGGCTCGTGTGAACCGTTGCATGAACTCAGCGAACGGGCAAGACCGATTTCGACATTCCCGGCAGAATCCGGCGGAGATCGCGGAATCGGTGCGGCATCAGTTCAGGAGCCGCACCGGGTTGACGAGGTCGGCGAGGAACAGCAGCGCCGACATCCCGATCAGCACCACCGCGACCGCGATCGTCACGGGCACGAGCCGGGAGGCGTCCGCGGGCCTGGGCGGAGGCCTGCGGAACAGCTTCGCCCAGCCGCGGCGGATGCCGTCCCACA
Organism: uncultured Microbacterium sp.; assembly: GCA_964406995.1. Taxonomy (GTDB): domain Bacteria; phylum Actinomycetota; class Actinomycetes; order Actinomycetales; family Microbacteriaceae; genus Microbacterium. The sequence goes on along the minus strand of CAYOTY010000035.1, from coordinate 18,735 downwards.
GCGCCACTGCGACGTGGCCGCCGTCCAGCGGCAGCAGCGGGATGAGGTTGAAGACGAAGAGGGCGATGTTGAGCGAGCCGGCGAGGTTCAGAAGAACCCACAGGCGGTTGAGCACCGGGGCGTCCACGGCGGCCACCTCGCCGGCCAGCCGCCCGACCCCGATGACGCTGAGCGGCCCCTCGGGGTCTCGTTCGCCACCGGTGAAGGTCGACACCGCGATGTCCCACAGACGCACGGGGAGCTGGACGATGATGCCGCCCACCGCCTTGGTGTTCTCCCAGGCGAACTCGGCGCCGGCGCTCAGCGGCTGCCGCACGAAGCGGTTCTGTGCATACATCCCGACGAAGCCGACCTCCATGGTCCGGGGCTGGTCCGTCTCGTCGAGCACCGGCTCGCCGAACTCATCGGTGACCACGCGCTCGGCGAGCACCGGCGTGATCGTCAGCGAGACCTCCTCGCCGTCCCGATCGACGACGACGGGGAGTGCGCTCCCGGGCGAGGCCTGGATGATCGCCGAGGCCTCCGCGAAGGTCGCCACCGGCTGCCCGTCCACCGACAGCAGCACATCGCCCGGCTGAAGGCCTGCGGCCGCAGCCGGGGCCGCGGGGTCTTCGGGACCGCACTCCGTCCGCGTGGTGTCCGCGGGGAGCACGCACTCCGACAGCGCCGAGATCGTGGTCGTCGCCTGCATCGCGCCGATGCCGGAGAGGGCGATGGAGAACAGCACCAGGGCGATGAGGAGGTTCATCACCGGCCCGCCGAGCATGACGATCACGCGCTTCCACACCGGAAGCCGGTAGAACAGCCCGGTGTCGGCATCGGCGATCGTCTCGTCGTTCGCCTCGCGCGCGTCCTGCACGAGGGTGCGGAACAGGCCTCGCGCGGGCGTGGTCTCGGACGAGGGAGGGTACATGCCCGACATCGAGATGTAGCCACCGAGCGGCAGCGCCTTGACCCCGTACTCGGTCTCGCCGCGCGTACGCGACCACAGTGTGCGCCCGAAGCCGACCATGTATTGGCCCACGCGCACGCCGAAGAGCTTCGCCGGCACGAGGTGCCCGATCTCGTGCAGCGCGATCGAGATCGTCAGCGCGAGCAGCATGAAGAGAATGCCGCCGACGTACAGCAGGATGTCCACCTCATAAAGCTAGTCGTCGCGCTGTGGAATCCGCTGAGCGCTCCCCTCGGCGCGGCTTCTAGACTGGAGCGGTGAACCCCCGCCAGACCCGCCAGATCCGCGCGGCGTCGGCGTCGGCCGTCGCCACGTTCCTCGCGGCGGCGTCTCACACGCTCGGAGGAGGCGCTCTCCCGCACCCCCTGTTCGTCGTCGGCATCGCCGTCTTCCTGACGCCGGTCGCCATGCTGCTGGTCGGCTCGCGGCCGCGCCGCCTGCGCGTCGCCCTCACCGTCGCGGTCGGCCAGGGCGCCTTCCACGTCCTCTTCCACGCACTGGCGGCGACCGGCGGCAGCAGGCCAGCCGGACACTCCCACCACCTGGACGCCGCGGCGCTCGGACCGGTCGCACCCCTGCACGCCGAAGGGCCTGCGATGCTCTTCGCGCACGCCGTCGCGGCGGCCCTCACGACGCTGCTGCTGTGGCACGGCGAGCAGCTCATCCTCACCGTCGTCCGCTGGGCGCGCGCCGTCCTGCCCTCGATGCCGTCGGCCCCGGCTCCCGCGCACCTTCCTCCCGCCGTCTTCACCGATCGGACGCCGCTGCGGCGCACCGTCGCGCGCGGATCGATCTCACGGCGAGGCCCTCCTGCCGCCTCCGGCGGGCTCAGCACCGTCTATCTCGTCGCCTGAGCGACGGCACCGGCCGAGGACCTCGGTCGCCTTCTCGCTGCTCCGGCAGGTGAAGACCTCTCGTCGAAGACGGGAGGAATCGAGACTGCCCCGACCACGGCGCTGCCCGGCGACTCCTCCTCACGATCGGCGCCCTGCCGGCGTGCCCGCGACCGTGCCTGCACGGCCGGCTCATTCAGACCATTCAGACCCATCAGACCCATCAGGAGAACCACTCATGTCCACCCGTACCATCCGACCCGCTCGCACCGCCGCCGGAGTCGTCCTCGGCACCGGGATCGCCCTGGCCGCACCGCTCGCCGCCGGCGCCCACGTCGGCCTCACCCCCGAGGAGGCACCGCGCGGCGCATCGACCCTCCTCACCTTCGCGTTCACGCACGGCTGCGAGGGGGCGCCGACCGACGGCCTGCGCTTCTCACTGCCCGACGGCCTGTCCTCGGTCTCGCCGACGGCGGACCCGAACTGGGACATCACGATCGAGCGCGGTGAGAACGGTCTCGTCTCGACGGTCGTCTACACCGCTCTCACTCCGATCCCCGACGAGTTGCGGGGCGCGGTGAGCATGGCCGTACGCATCGCCCAGGACGCGCCCGATGCCCTCGTGTTCCCCGTCGTCCAGACCTGCGCCGACGGCACGGCCGCGTGGACCGAGGTCGCCGCCGAAGGCCAGGATCCGCATGACCTCGCCTCCCCGGCGCCCGTCCTCCTCGTCGCCGCGGGCGAATCCGGAGGCCACGGGGCCGATCACGGAACCGCTGAGGCGCCGAAGGCTGAGACCGATGCCGCGACATCCGCCCTCCCCTGGATCCTCTCCGGGACGGGCCTCGCAGTGAGCCTGGCCGCGCTGGGGATCGCCCTGCGCGCGAACCGCTCCCGTACCTGAGCGACACCCGGGCGAGGTGCCCTCGCGTGTCTCAGCCGCTGCGGGTCGGACGACCAGACCTGCAGCGGCTGAGCCGCCGGGGCGCGGAGGGCAGGCGTGAGAGACTGGACGGTGCGCTTCGGCACGAGATGTCGCCGGGGCATGAGAAGTGGAGAGAACATCCCATGAAGCAGAGCATCCCTCCCGTGCTGCGCCCGCAGCACAACCCGCCCCGCCCCCTCTCCGAGCTGGCGGAGCGGTTCGGCTTCGAGGTGCGCGGCGACGTCTCCGGGCTCACGACGCGGGGTGTGACGCATGCGAGCGGCGACATCCGCACGGGCGAGGTCTTCGTCGCCCTGCCGGGCGCACGCACGCACGGTGCGACCTTCTCCCGCGATGCCCGCGAGAGGGGCGCCGTCGCGGTCGTGACGGATGCCGCAGGCGCCGAGATCGCCGGCGAGACCGGTCTTCCCCTGCTCGTGACCGAGAACCCGCGCGGTGTGCTCGCCGCGCTGGCCTCGGACGTCTACGGCAACGACGGCCGCATGCCCGTCACCCTGGGCGTGACCGGCACGAACGGCAAGACCTCCACGGTGCACCTGCAGGATGCACTGCTGCAGCAGCTCGGCGTCCGCTCCGGGATGAGCTCGACCGCGCACCGCCACATCGACGGCGAGGTCGTCATGGCGGGCCTGACCACCCCCGAGGCGAGCGAGCTGCACGCGCTGTTCGCCTATATGCGCGAGAAGGGCGTCACCCACCTCGCCCTGGAGGTCAGCGCCCAGGCGATCGTCCGCAATCGCGTGGACGGCATCGAGTACGACGTCGCCGGCTTCACGAACCTGCAGCGCGACCATATGAACGAGTTCTCCGACATGGACGACTACCTCGCCGGCAAGCTCCCGATGCTGCGGTCCGAGCGCACGAAGCGCGCGGTCGTCTCGCTGGACACGCCCGCGGGCCGCACGGTCGTGGAGCAGGCCGACATCCCGGTCACCACGATCGCAACGCCGGAGATCGCCCTCGATCAGGAGCTGGCCACCGAAGCCTCCTGGCAGGTGACGATCCTCGAGCACGGGCTGAACGCCACGCGGATCCGCCTCGCCGGGCCGGCAGGAACCCTCGAGACGACCATCCCGACCACGGGCGCACACATGGCCGCCAACGCCGGGCTCGCGATCGTGATGATCCTGGAGGCCGGCTTCGCGTGGGACGACGTCGTCGCCGTGCTGGAGCGCGACGGCGGCATCCGCACCGTGCTCCCCGGCCGCACCGAGCTGGTCACCACCGGCCGCGGGCCGCGCGTCTATCTCGACTTCGCGCACAACACGGACAGCTTCACGATGACCGCCTCCGCGGTCAAGCGCCTGACCAGAGGGAAGCTCATCGTCCTGTTCGGCGTGCGCGGCTCGGGAGACCAGAGCAAGCGGAACGCGATGGGGCGTGCCGCCGCGAGCTTCGCCGACATCGCGATCATCACCGAGCACCACCTCAGATGGGAGGAGTCCGAGCCGATCCGTGCGGCCCTCTACGCCGGCGCCGCCGAGGTCCTCCCCGAGGACCGGCTGTACAACATCTCTTCCCCGGAGGATGCGGTCGTCAAGGCCGTCGAGCTGGCCGGACCCGACGACACGGTGCTGTGGATGGGACCCGGCCACCAGGACTATCGCGAGATCAAGGGCGTCCGCTACCCCTACAGTCCGCGCCAGCTGATGCTCGACGCCCTGCGCGGCGCCGGCTGGGGGGAACCCGAGTCGGAAGGCTCAGAGACCGCCTGAGCGATCGCGGCGCTCAGCCGAAGAGCTGCTGCGCGGTGCGGCGCGCCCACTCCTCCGCTTCGGCGAGACTCTCCACCGTCAGCTCGCCGGGTGCATCGTGCGCGGCGACGACCCGCTCGATCGTGTCCACGATGTCGGGGAACGAGATGCGCCCGCCGTGGAAGGCATCCACGGCCTCCTCGTTGGCGGCGTTGTAGACGGCCGGGAAGGTCCCTCCCGCGCGCCCCACCTGCTTGGCCAGGCGCACGGCGGGGAAGGCCTCGTCGTCGAGCGGCTCGAAGGTCCACTCGGAGCCGCGAGTCCAGTCCAGCGGCTTTCCTACGCCGCCGATGCGATGCGGCCAGTCCAGGCCCAGGGAGATGGGCAGGCGCATGTCGGGCGGAGAGGCCTGCGCGATCGTGGAGCCGTCGATGAACTCCACCATGGAGTGCACGATCGACTGAGGATGGACGACCACCTCGATGTCGTCGAGCGGGACGCCGAAGAGCAGGTGCGCCTCGATCACCTCCAGGCCCTTGTTGACCATCGTCGCCGAGTTCGTCGTGACCACCCGCCCCATGTCCCAGGTCGGGTGCGCCAGCGCCTCTGCCGGGGTGACCGAGGCCAGGCTCTCACGGGAGCGGCCGCGGAACGGGCCGCCCGATGCGGTCACGATGAGCCTGCGCACCTCGGAGCGCTCCCCTGCCCGCAGCGCCTGCGCGATCGCCGAGTGCTCGGAGTCCACCGGCACGATCTGCCCGGGAGCGGCGGCACCGGTCACCAGTGCCCCGCCGACGATCAGCGACTCCTTGTTGGCCAGGGCCAGGGTGCGCCCCGCCGCCAGCGCCGCCAGGGTCGGGCCCAGCCCGATCGAGCCGGTGATGGCGTTGAGCACCACATCGGCGTCCACCGCGCGGACCAGGTCGGATGCGGCATCCGCTCCCAGAGCCGTGCAGTCGATCTGGAACTGCTCGGCCTGCGCCGCCAGCAGCTCGGCGTTCGACCCCGCCGCCAGTCCCACCAGCTGGAACCGGCGCGGATTCGCCCGGATCACCTCCAGCGCCTGGGTGCCGATGGAGCCGGTGGAGCCGAGAACGATGACGCGCCGCATACCGCCCAGACTATCCGGGCGCAGGCGGGCGGGCTTACTGCGCGATGGCCGGGTGCTGGGTGGCGAGGATGTCGATGACGAAGACGAGGGTCTTGCCGCCCAGGTCGTGCGCCTCGGGGTCCTCGCCGTAGGCCAGTGCCGGCGGAATGACCACCAGTACCTGCGAGCCGACCGGCTGGCCCTCCAGGGCCGCGACGAATCCGGCCACGTAGGGGTTGCCCTGCATCACCATCGGAGAGCCCGTCGCCCACGACTCGTCGAAGGTCTCGCCGGTCTCCCAGTCCACGCCGTGGTACTGCAGCAGCGTCGTATCGCCGGTGGCGACCTCCGGGCCGTCGCCCTCCTTCAGCACGGTGATCTGCAGCTCGGCGGGAGCCTCGGCATCCGGGATCTCGACGCTCGGCGCGCCGTTCTCGGCGAGAGTCACCTCGGGCGCGCCCGGGACGGGCTCCTGAGGCTCTCCCCAGGCGGCCATCGGGGTGATGCGGAGCACATCAACGATGTACAGCTGCGGCCCCGCCTCGGCCGTGCCGGGGAAGACCACCGACAGCCGCGAGCCCACCGTGGCGCAGCCGAGGACCTGCGCCAGGCCGTTGTCCACCGCGGCGATCGCGGGAAGGAGCTCCCCGCCGGTGTAGCCGGCATCTCCCAGGCGCTCGCCGGTCTCGCCGTCGAAGGCGCTCACGGCGTACTCGACGTAGTCTCCGGGGACGATCTCGGAGCCGTCTCCGGCGGTCACCACCGTGCGCTGCAGCTCCTCGACGGTCTGTCCGAGCGCGAAGGTCGCGGTCGAGACCTCGCCGAAGACGCCCTCGATCGTCGCCGAGTCGGATACCGCACCCGGCTGCGCCGCCACATCGCACATCGTGTTGCCGGAGCCGGTGCTCGGCGTCTCCTCCGTGTCGGGGCTGCCACCGGAGCAGGCCGTCACGGCCAGCGCCACGGCGGCGAGGGTGGAGAGGGCGGCGAGAGAGCGAATGCGCACAGGGAGACCTTCGATCGGGACGGGAACGGCTCCTATCCTGCCGTACGGGGCTTTGCGAGCGCTGGGAGCGGCGCATTCCCTGCGGTGCATGAGAAGCGGATTACGCTGGAAGGATGAGCGCCGCAGCGGCCGTCGAGCCCGAAGAACCCGAAGAGACGGCCTGGAACGGAGCCGCGCCCAAGCGCGCCGGCTTCCGCTACGCGGCCGGGCGCATGATCATCGGTCCCCTCGCGCGGGTCGTCTACCGGCCGCGCATGGAGGGGCGCGAGAACGTTCCCCGGACCGGACCGGTGATCCTTGCGAGCAACCATCTGTCCTTCATCGACTCGATCGCGATCCCCGTCGCCGCGCCCCGCCCCGTCCACTTCCTCGCCAAGTCCTCGTACTTCGAGGGCACCGGGATCTCCGGTGCCATCAGCCGCAGCTTCTTCCAGTCGATCGGCGCGATCCCGGTGCGCCGCGGCGCGGGACAGGCCGCTCTGGACGCTCTCGATCAGCAGCGGCAGCTCCTCGAGGACGAACTCGCCGTCGCGCTCTACCCCGAGGGAACCCGCTCCGCCGACGGACGCCTCTACAAGGGCCGCACCGGGGTGGCCTTCCTCGCGCTGCAGACCGGCGCGCCCGTCGTCCCCGGCGGCCTCATCGGCACCGACAAGGTGATGCCCGTGGGCGCACGGATGCCCTCCCTCACCGAACGCGTGACGGTGCGCTTCGGCAAGCCGCTGGATCTGACTGCGCACGGTCCGGCGACCTCGGGCAAGGCCCGTCGCACGGCGACCGATGAGATCATGGCCGCCATCCACGCGCTCTCCGGCCAGGAGCTCGCAGGGACCTACAACGAGGCTCCCGCGCAGACCCCGCTCGAGAAGATCAAGCAGGCCCTGCCGCACGAGCGGCGCTGACCGTCGCCTCGTGGCGCACCGGGAAGTTCACCGAGTTCGCGATGAAGCACCACTCGTGGGCCTGGGCGTGCGCGGCGTGCGCGCTCTCGATCATCGACTCCTCGGCGACGACCACCTGCGGGTGCAGCGTGACCTCGGCGAAGGCCCCGGCACCCTTGCCGTCCTCTCGCATGAGGCCCGTGGCCTCGTCGCGATAGGAGACGACCACCACTCCGGCGCTCACGCAGGCGTGCAGATAGGACAGCAGGTGGCACTCGCTGAGCGCCGCGACCAGGAGGTCTTCGGGGTTCCAGCGGGTGGGATCGCCGCGAAAGGGCTTGTCGGAGGAGGCCAGGAGCGCCGGTTTGCCCGCGATCTCGATCGTGACGTCGCGGGCGTAGTCGCGGTAGCCGCTCGTGCCGCTTCCGCGGTTGCCCGTCCATGTCGTCGTCAGCGCGTAACGGTGCTCGCCGAGGACTCGATCGGATGCGGTGCTCACCGGATCAGTCTCGCACTTCGCCGCCGTGCGCGCGAGCGCCCGGGACGGGGATGCGGATGCGGCGGGGTGGGTGGCATCCGATGCCGGCGTTTTCGCCCCACGCGCCTCGGCGGCCTCGTGGATCGGCGTGTCCAGGCTTAGGCTGGAGCGATGCCGGAGACTCTGACCGTGAATGATGTCGTCGAGCTCGCTGTCGTCGAGCGCAGCGGGTTCGTGGAGTCGCGCCATCTGGGTGCGGCAGTGGTCCTCTCCCCCGACGGCGAGGTGAGCGCCGAGCACGGCAATGCCCAGGCGCTGATCCTTCCGCGATCGAGCCTGAAGCCGCTGCAGGCCGTGGCCTCGGTGACCGCCGGCGCCGAGCTCGACGAGCAGGGCCTGGCGCTCGCGACGGCCAGCCACGCCGGAACGGATCGGCACGCGGCGGTCGTGCGCGAGATGCTCGCGGCCGGCGAGCTCAGCGAGGACGACCTCGGCTGCCCGGCGGCCTGGCCGGGCGACTCCGACACCCGCGACGCCCTGGTGCGCGAGCACATGCCGCAGGCCCGCATCCGCATGAACTGCTCCGGCAAGCACGCCGCGATGCTGCGCGCCTGCGTGGCAACCGGCTGGCCGACCGAGGGCTATCTCGACCCCGCGCATCCCCTCCAGGTGCACATCCGCGAAGTCGTCGAACGGCTCACCGGCGAGAAGATCGCGCACACGGCCATCGACGGCTGCGGCGCCCCCGTGCACGCGATGACCCTGCTCGGGCTCGCCCGCGGCGTCCACCGCATCGGCTCCGCCTCCGATCGGTCCCCCTTCGCCCTTCACCGGGTCGCGGGGTCCATCGTCAGGGCGGTCCGCGAGAACCCCTGGGCGATCGACGGCCCCGGACGCGCCGACACCCTCGCGATCGAGACGCTCGGAGTGTTCGCCAAGGGCGGCGCGGAGGGCGTCATGGTCATGGTCGCTCCCGACAAGACGACGGTGGCGCTGAAGATGCTCGACGGCTCCGGACGCGCCGCGACCCTGGTCGCCGCAGGGCTCCTGGCCCGCGCGGGGGCCATCGCGGCGGACGATCTCGCGCGTCTGGAGAAGGCGCTGCCGCTGGCCGTGACCGGCGGCGGTCAGGCGGTGGGCCGCATCCGGCTCCCCTCCGACGGCGCATCTGCAGGCCTCACGGCCTGAGCGTCGGCGGCGATGGCTCGCCCAGCAGCACGCGCTGCGCGGGCCTTCCCGCCGAGAAGAGCCAGGCGCGCCCGGCGTGGGCGTGCGCGTAGGGCGGCGGCTCGCGCAGGTTCAGGAGCGTGCGCAGCTCCGGGGCGCACTCGGCGGAGACGACGACATCGGCGCCGCTGCGCAGCTGCTGCCACAGCGCCCACTGCCGCTGCCAGCCCTCGCCGTCTCCGACGATGACGCGCGCGCCGGTCGTGAGGGCTCCCGCGTCGGCCTCCTGCGCCAGCACGACCTCGGCGTGCGGATGCTGCGCCCGCAGTCGCTCCGCCAGGTGCTGCGGCCGTGCATCGACGATCGCCGTGGGCCCGGCGGGCACCCAGGGAAAGACCACGTTGCGGGCCTGCGGCAGCGGGCGCGAGGCCTGTGCGAACTGCACCTCGTGCCCGTCGAGGTGTGCGCGACCCGGTCCTCGTCGCGCGAGGTAGCTGTCGGACGCGCCGCCGACGGACAGATGATCCGCCCGCGACGGCAGGGCGAGGAGCCCGCGCCGCGGGAGCAGGTCGGCGATCCGCGCGATCGGGGCCGTCACACGACTCGCGGTGATCACCGCGGTGGCTCCGGCGGCGCTCAGCGCCCGGACGGCGTGCTCCGCCCGTTCTGCGAAGGCGTGCGCATGGTCGGCGGGGAACCGTCCGATCAGCGCGTCGAGATCGTCGATCATCACGAGCGGCGGGAGCGCGGACTGCCCGTCGGCGAGTGCGGTCATCTCGTCCCAGGCCGACTCGGGATCAGGGCCGATCACCCGAGCACGGGGCTCCTGCTCGGCGAGCAGGGCGAGCAAGGTGCTCTTCCCGCTCTGCGGCCCGCCGAAGAGCGTGATTCCGCGCTCCTTCCCCGCTCTCAGCAGCGCCGCGTGCTGGCGCTGCCGGGCCGGATCGTCGACGATGCCGAGGACGAGGGCGTCGCCTGAGTCGGGTGACGCCGCACCTCTCGCCTCTGCGAGCGGGAGCACGGCGGGGAGCACCGGCAGCCAGGGGCTCCGCGCCCGCGGCGCCCCCGCCCATCGCTCACGGATCCGCGTCAGATCCTCCGGACGGGTCAGCGCGATGCGCACGAGATGGGGTGAATGATCCCGCGGGCGCCGGAGGATGGCCAGGCCCCGCGAGGCGGGATCCCCGGGAAGCTCCGCGGCGTCGCCGGTGCCGATGACCATGCGGCTGTCGGCGGCGTCGGCGACGCGCAGGCTGATCCGCAGCGGGCAGTTCGCCGCGAGGGCCTCACGGATCACTCCCCCGGCCCGCTGCGTGCCGAGGATCAGGTGCATGCCCAGCGCCCGTCCGCGCGCGGCGATATCGGTGAACACCTCGCCGAGGTCGGGATGCTCGTGCAGGAGCGCCGCGAACTCGTCGACGACGATGACCAGGCGCGGCATCGACACGGCAGGATCGTCGATGTCGCGGGCTCGGGCGGCGGCGAGCACCTGCTCGCGGCGCCGGAGCTCCGCGCGCAGGCTCTGCACGCCCCTCTGAGCCCCATCCTCATCAAGATCGGTGATCACTGCGGCCACATGCGGCAGCACGCGCAACGGATCGAAGGCCGTACCGCCCTTGAAGTCCGCGAGGACGAAGGCGACCGCCTCGGGAGCGTGCACGGCGGCCAGGGCGCAGACCCAGCTGATCAGCAGCTCGCTCTTGCCCGCACCGGTCATGCCCGTGACGATCGCGTGCGGTCCGTCGGCGACGAGGTCCGTCGCCGCATCCCCCTGCTCGCCGCGCGCGAACAGCGCCGCGAGACCTCCGGCGCCGTCGGGCGCAGGGAGCTCGGCGAGCGTCAGCCTGTCGGGAACGACGGGAGCATGGCCCTCGGACTCGGTCCACTCCGCGGCGAGACGCCGCGCCTGCGCGTACGAGAGCGCATCCGGCTCGATCTGCCGGACGCCGTCGCTGCGGCGCACCTGCGCGAGCGCCGGGGCGGTGCAGTCGATCACCGTGGAGACCCCCTCAGGCACCTCGTGCTCGGGCGGAAGGACGCACAGCACGGCATCCGCACCGCGTTCCGGCTGCGCGTCCACGGCCACCGCGAGACGGCCGGCATCGCGTGCGCGCGAACGCGCCTGCGGCAGCCGGTCCAGCCCCAGTCCGGCGACGCCCTCGCCGACCAGCGCCAGCTGTCCCGCACGGAACCGCGTGCACAGCTGCACCACCAGCGCACGAGCGACCGCCGACGCCACGGGAAGCGGGCCTCGGATGCAGACCCCGCCTCCGAGAGCCACTGCCATCGGCGCCTCGGCGATCACCGCCGCGCACGCACGGAAGCGCTCGGCGCGTTCGCCCTCCCCGCCCGAGACCCGGATGCCGCTCGACTCCTCGCCGCGCCCGAGCACCAGTGTCGTCGTCGCGCCGAGCCCGCGCTCGCTCAGGGGCCTCTGCTCCAGGCACGAGCGCAGATCCGGATGCCGCCGGCGCAGGCTCTCGCGCACCGCGCGCTGGCGCTGCATGAGAGCGTCGTCGGCGCGCTGCCACTGCTGCGCCGTCTCCGCCTCGGCCTTCTTCTGCTCACGTCGACGCTGACGGCTGCCGTCGGCGAACGAGGCCAGCATCATGAGCGGTCCGAGCGCGGCGAAGCAGAGCGCGAGGAGAGAGCCGGTCACCGTCCACAGGACGACGCCCGCCGCGATGGGCACCAGGGCGGCGAGCTTCGGGATCGGCGGCCGGGAGGCCGGCTCCGGTGCGGACGGCAGCGTCAGGGGCTCGGTGAGGTCCATGCCCCTATCTCAGGGCATCCGCCGGCGGCGCCGAGGGCGGAAAGGGCCGATTGTGGACTACTCGATGGTTTCTTCCGATGTGGAGGAGGAGTCGTCACGGTCCATCTGCACTCGCGCCACGACGATCGTCACATTGTCGCGTCCGCCGTTGTCCAGGGCCGCCGTCATCATCGCATCGACCGCGTCCGCAGGCTGCGGGTGACTGGTGACGAAGTGCAGGATGCCGTAGTCGGTGAGCTCCTTGGTGAGGCCGTCCGAGCAGATCACGAAGACATCGCCGTCATGCGGATCGATGGCGACGTAGTCCGGAACGGTCAGCTCGCTCGCCCCCACCGCGCGCGTGATCACGTTGCTGTAGGGGTGCCCCTCGGCCTCCTCCGGGCTCAGCCGCCCGGACGCGATCAGCTCCTGCACGACCGAATGATCGGTCGTCAGCTGCACGATGCCGCCCTCGCGGAGCAGATAGACCCGCGAGTCGCCGATGTTCATCGTCATCCACTGCGAACGGCCGTCGACGTCGGCGAGCGCGATGCCGGTGAGGGTGGTCCCCGTTCCCTCATCGGTCGCATCCGGGTGGTTCACGATCGCATCGCTGGCCCGCTTCAGCGCCGCCTCGATCGCACCGGGCGTGACCTCGCCGGCGGAGAGGAGCGCGCGCATCTCGGCGATCGTGGCCCGGCTGGCGATCTCGCCGCCGGCGTGACCGCCCATCCCGTCTGCGACGAGGAACAGCGGGAACTCGGCGAGGAAGGCGTCCTGATTGGACTCGCGCCGATGTCCCGTGTCGGTCGCCCCGGCCCAGGCGACGGTGATCTCGCGGCCGTCCGAGAGCGTCACGCTCTGCGAATGCTGCGACGTCTCAGACATGCGGATCCTCCGGGCCGGGAACGGCGGATCGTGTCACCACACCGTATCTCCACATCGTAGGGGACGCGTTCATACCTGCGCACCAGGATCGGCCGGCAGCGGGAAGAGCTCGTCGATACGGGCGAGCTCCTCGGCCGTCGGCGCCCAGGCGGCACTCGCCTTCGCGTTGGCCTCGACCTGCGCGGGCGTGGTGGCCCCGGCGATGACGCTGGCCACGCCGGGCTGGGCCAGCATCCATCCGAAGGTCGCCTCCAGCATCGTGATCCCGCGTTCCTCGCAGAAGGCCGCATAGGCCTCCATCGCATCCCAGGGCGCGTTCTCCCAGACATGCCTGCGCCCCTGGGTGATCCGCGCTCCCTCGGGCAGGTGATCCCGGGTGAACTTGCCCGTGAGCAGGCCGTTGTGCAGCGGGAAGTAGGGGAAGAAGCCGAGCCCGTAGCGATTCGCGGCCGGCAGCACCTCGCGCTCGGCCGCGCGGGCCAGCAGCGAATAGTGGTTCTGCGCGGAGACGAAGCGGCCCGTCGAGCGCTGCTGGGCGGTGAACTCCGCCTCCGCGATCTGCCATCCGGTGAGGTTGGAGTGCCCGTAATAGCGGATCCTGCCCTCGCGCACGAGTTCGTCGAGCGCGTCGATCGTCTCGGCGATCGGCGTCTGGGGGTCGGGCTCGTGCAGCTGGTAGAGGTCGATCCAGTCGGTCTTCAGCCGCCGGAGCGACTGCTCGACGGCATAGCGGATGTAGCGACGGGAGCCCCGCGCCGCGGCGAACTCGTAGCCCATCCCCGCGGTATGACCGAACTTCGTCGCCAGGACGACCTCGTCGCGCCGACCCGTCAGCGCCTCGCCCATGAGCGTCTCGCTCAGGCCCCGCTCCTTGCCGTAGAGGTCGGCGGTGTCGAAGAAGAACACCCCGTTCTCGAGAGCCGCGTCGAGCACGGCGCGGGTGCCCTCCAGGGTCTCGGTGACCGTTCCGGCACGGCCGAAGTTGTTGCAGCCGAGCCCGGTGGCGGAGACGAGGAGTCCGGATGCGCCCACGCGGCGCTGCACGACATCATCCATGCCTCCACGCTATCGCGTCGTCGGACCCCGGGTGACGCCTCCTCGCGCTCGGCGCACGGGTGCGGCCCCCGATCCTCGGATCGGGGGCCGCACCATCGCACAGGATGCGTCTATGCCGGGGGCTGCGTCGGGTCCTCGGGACCGGCGGCAGGCGGCTCAGGAGTCGCGGGGGTCTCCGGGGCGGGCGGAACCTCTGCTGCCGGAGCGGCGGGCGCCTCGGGGGCCGGGGCCGGGGCCGGGGCCGGGGGAGCATAGGGCTGCGCGGCCGGAGCGGGCGGCGCGACCGAGGTGGTCTGGACCGGAACGCCCGCCCACACCGTCTGGTCGGCCAGGAAGTTGTTGCCCGCCCAGGGAGCCGGGGGGATGTCCTTGTTCCAGCGCGACTTGTCGAAGGCGAGGATGCCGAGCCACACGATGGAGAGGAAGAACGCCAGAACCAGCCAGACGGGCTCCTTCTGGAGCTTCAGCCCCACGCGCCATGCGGCAAGCAGCAGCACGATTCCGGGGAGGATGGGAAGAATCTGCCCGATGACGGGGACCCACGAGAGCAGGATGGCAGCACCCCACGCGATGAGGATCGTCCAGGGCGAGAGGTCACCGAGCTTGGTGAAGACCACAGAGTTGTACACCGGCACCCAGGCGCGCCACTTGCCCTCGACTCCGGCCTTGTCGAAGATCTTCATCAGGAAGAACGCCGAGATCAGATAACCGGCGATCGCCACGATGAACAGCAGTACGAACATGCCCGCTAGTGCAGCGAGAATCGCTGCATCGCTGGAAGAACCCATAAGTTCACTCTCCTTCACGCATGCCACTGGCGTTCAATGGCACGGCAGAGAGCGACTCTCTGCACTCGACATCGTAGTGGGGCGGATATTCTCAGGGCAATCACAGCTTTCGCACGATGACGAAGGTTCACACGATCGTCACACCGATGCGTCACATCGATGCGACGAGCTCGATCACCCCAGGATCGTCCGCCGGGCGCACCCCGATCCCCCGATCTCGCGCCCACCGTTCGAATCCTCGCCTCGAGCGCACCACGGGGCGGTCTTCGGCGAGGGCGCGCACGAGCTCGCCCTTGGCCTTCTTGTTGAAGTGGTTCAGCGCACGCGTCGTCCCGCCCTCGTCGGCGACGACACGCACGTACGCCGAGGACAGGGAGGCCGCCACCGGTCCGAGCGCGACATAGGCCTCGCTGCGCAGATCCAGCACGAACTCGGGTGCGGCTGCGGACAGCGCCGCGGTCACCGCATCCGCCCAGTGCCGCCGGAGCGGCGGGAGGCCGGGCAGGGCGACACCCGCGCCGAGGCGATAGCCGGGAATCGCGTCCAGCGCGCCGACCGGACCGAACGGTGCGGAGTGGATCCACACGTGGCGGCCGAGCCAGCGGCGCGCGGCGGCGTCGAGTCGATCAGCCCCGAGCCCGTCGAAGAGCACCCCCGTGTAGCGATCGACCGCCGCCATCGTGGCGGCGCTCCGCAGCATCCGGTTGTGCTCGATCTCTCCCGACTGCCGCTCACTGAGCTTCAGCACGCGACGTGCACGCTCGATGTCGCCGGAGAGCTCCACGAGAGCGTCGACGACGGCCTCACGCTGGGGCGCCAGCTCCGGGAACGCGAGAGCGGACGGATCGAGCGCTGTGCCCGATCCGCCCGCTCTCTTCGTCTCAGATGGCGGGAGGATAACCCTCACGCCACGAGCGCCGCGTTGCCCGCGACGATCGTGAGGTCATCGCCCTCCATCGACACGAAGCCGTCCTGCGCGTTGGCGAGGATCTTCGTGCCGTCGGCCTGGGTGATGCGCACCTGTCCTTCGGCGAGGATGGCCAGCACAGGCTCGTGGCCGGTCATGAAGCCGATCTCGCCCTCGACGGTCTTGGCGACCACGAGGGTCGCCTCCCCCGTCCAGACCTCCGCGTCCGCGGAGACGAGGCTGACATGCAGCGCCATGATCAGGCGTTCTCCTTCTGGATGCGTGCCCAGTTCTCCTCGACGTCCGAGATCGGGCCGACGTTGAAGAAGGCCTGCTCGGCGACGTGGTCGAAGTCACCGCGGGCGATGGCGTCGAAGGACTCGATGGTGTCCTTGAGCGGGACGGTGGAGCCCTCCACGCCCGTGAACTTCTTGGCCATGTAGGTGTTCTGCGAGAGGAACTGCTGGATCCGGCGCGCGCGGGCGACGATGATCTTGTCCTCCTCGGAGAGCTCGTCGACACCGAGGATGGCGATGATCTCCTGCAGCTCCTTGTTCTTCTGGAGGATCTGCTTGACCGTGGTGGCCACGCGGTAGTGGTCCTCGCCGAGGTAGCGGGGGTCCATGATCCGCGAGGTCGAGGTCAGCGGGTCGATCGCCGGGTACAGACCCTTCGAGGCGATCTCGCGCGAGAGCTCGGTCGTGGCGTCCAGGTGGGCGAAGGTCGTCGCCGGCGCCGGGTCGGTGTAGTCGTCGGCGGGGACGTAGATCGCCTGCAGCGAGGTGATCGAGTGGCCGCGGGTCGAGGTGATGCGCTCCTGCAGGATGCCCATCTCGTCGGCGAGGTTCGGCTGGTATCCCACCGCCGAGGGCATGCGGCCCAGCAGCGTCGAGACCTCGGAGCCGGCCTGGGTGAAGCGGAAGATGTTGTCGATGAACAGCAGCACGTCCTGCTTCTGCACGTCGCGGAAGTACTCGGCCATCGTCAGGGCCGACAGGGCGACGCGCAGACGCGCTCCCGGCGGCTCGTCCATCTGACCGAAGACCAGGGCGACCTTGTCCAGGACGCCGGCCTCTTCCATCTCGACCATGAGGTCGTTGCCCTCGCGGGTGCGTTCACCGACACCGGCGAACACCGACACACCGTCGTGGTCCTTGGCGACACGCGCGATCATTTCCTGGATCAGCACGGTCTTGCCGACGCCGGCACCACCGAACAGGCCGATCTTGCCGCCCAGCACGTACGGCGTCAGCAGGTCGATGACCTTGATGCCGGTCTGGAACATCGAGGTCTTGGACTCGAGCTGATCGAAGGCCGGCGCCTTGCGGTGGATGCCCCAGGTCTCGCCGACCTCGAACGTCTCACCCTCCTTGAGGTTCATCACGGTGCCGGTGGTGTTGAACACCTTGCCGAGCGTCACGTCACCCACGGGGACCGAGATCGGGCCGCCGGTGTTGGTCACGACGGAGCCGCGCACGACACCGTCGGTCGGACGCAGGCTGATCGCGCGGACCAAGCCGTCGCCGATGTGCTGCGCGACCTCGAGGGTCAGCGTCTCCTTGGTGCCGGCGACCTCGGTGTCGACCAGCAGGGCGTTGTAGATCTCCGGCATCTGGTCGGCCGGGAACTCGATGTCGAGCACCGGGCCGATGACCCGGGCGACACGGCCGCTCACGGCGGCCGAGTCGGTGGTCGTCTCTTCGACGGTTGCAGTCATGGTGTCTCTCTCAATCGGATTGGGCAGCATCAGCGAGCGCGTTCGCGCCACCCACGATCTCGCTGATCTCCTGGGTGATGCCGGCCTGGCGTGCCTGGTTCGCCAAGCGCGTGTACTTCTGGATGAGGTCCTCGGCGTTGTCCGTCGCGGACTTCATGGCCTTCTGTCGTGCGGCCAGCTCGGAAGCGGCCGACTGCAGCAGGCAGTAGTAGATGCGGCTGTAGAGGTACTTCGGCAGCACCGCGTCGAGCACGTCGGCCGCGCTGGGCTCGAACTCGTAGAGCGGCAACACGTCTGACTCCTCCGGAGTCTCCTCACCCTCGACGATCTCGAGCGGGAAGAGACGGATGACCGTCGGCTCCTGCACGAGCATCGACTTGAAACGGGTGAAGACCACGTAGAGCTCGTCGACGGCCTGCGCCGGATCGATCGCCTCTTCGACGGTCTCGTGCTGAGCACCACGGGTGATCAGTTCGTCGCCGATCATGCGTGCATCGTCGTACGTCGGACGGTCTGAAAAGCCCGTCCAGGACTTCTCGAACGCACGCTGACGGAAGTTGAAGTACGACTCCGACTTGCGACCGGTGAGGAAGTACGTGACGTCCTTGCCCTCACCGCGCAGCCGCTCGGCCAGTTGCTCGGACTCCTTCAGCACACGCGACGCGTAGGCACCGGCCAAGCCGCGATCGCTGGCGATCACGAGGATCGCCGCACGCTCGGCGTTCGGGTTCTCGGTGGTCAACACATGGTCGACGTTCGAGAACGTGGCCAGCGCCGACACCGCACGCGTGAGTTCACGCGCGTACGGTGCGGCGGCCGCCGCGGCCTGCTGAGCCTTGATGATCCGCGACGCGGCGATCAACTCCATCGCACGCGTGATCTGCTTGGTCGACTGCGTCGCCCTGATCTTCGCGCGGTACTCGCGGAGTGAGACTGCCATCGTCAGCCTCGCTTCTGCCGGACGATCTGCTCCTGCTCGACCTCTTCGTCAGCGAGCGCCTCGAACTCTTCGTGACCGGCCTTGACCGAACGGCCGTCGCTGGTCTCGAACTGATCGAGGAACGACTCGTACGCCGACACCAGAGCCTGCTCGCTCTCGTCCTCGAACTTGCCGCTTTCGCGGATCGCTTCGAGAACGCCCTGGTGCGAGCGCTTGACGAAGTCGAGGAACTCGGACTCGAACCGGCTGATGTCCGTGACGGGAACGACGTCGAGCTTGCCGGTCGTGGCAGCCCAGATCGAGACGACCTGGTCCTCGACCGGGAACGGCGCGTACTGGCCCTGCTTGAACAGTTCCATGAGGCGCTGACCACGGGCGAGCTGTGCCTTGGACGCCGCGTCCAGGTCGGAGGCGAACATCGCGAACGCTTCCATGGCGCGGTACTGGGCGAGCTCGACCTTGAGCGAACCGGTGACGGCCTTCATCGACTTGGTCATGGCGGCGCCGCCGACGCGCGAGACCGAGATGCCGACGTCGACCGCGGGACGCTGGTTGGCGTTGAACAGGTCCGACTGCAAGAAGATCTGGCCGTCGGTGATCGAGATGACGTTGGTCGGGATGTAGGCCGACACGTCGTTGG
>CAYOTY010000034.1:22385-22603 GCA_964406995.1 uncultured Microbacterium sp. | reverse complement strand
GAGCCAGGTCGTCTCCGAGCCCCAGTACACGTCGTCGTCCGGCTCCCAGACGTCGGGGCGTCCGCCGGCGAAGCCGAAGGTGTCGAAGCCCATCGACTCCAGGGCGACATTGCCCGCGAGGATCATCAGATCGCCCCAGGAGAGCGACTGGCCGTACTTCTTCTTGACCGGCCACAGGATGCGGCGGGCCTTGTCGAGGCCGACGTTGTCGGGCCAGC
>CAYOTY010000034.1:361-22375 GCA_964406995.1 uncultured Microbacterium sp. | reverse complement strand
CGCGATAGGTGCCGGCGCTGTGCCAGGCCATGCGCACCATCAGCGGGCCGTAGTGGCCGAAGTCGGCGGGCCACCAGTCCTGGGAGGTGGTGATCGCCTCTTCGATGTCCTTCTTGACGGCCGCGAGGTCGAGAGCCTCGAAGGCGGCCCGGTAGTCGAAGTCGGCCGCGAGCGGGTTCCGCTCGGCGGAGTTCTTCGCGAGGATCTTGATGTTCAGCTGGTTCGGCCACCACACCCGGTTGGCCGACCCCGTGGTGGGGTGCGGCTGAGCGTGGATCACGGGGCAGCCGGCCGTCTGCTCGGCCTGGGCCTCCTCGGTGTCCGTGACGGTGACGGACTGATCGATGTCGGAGACGTCCTCGCCGATGGGGGCGCTGGTCGGGTCTTGCTCGGTCATTGGTTTCCTTCCTTGTGGGTGAGGGCATCGGCGGCGCACGCGGGGCACAGGCCCCAGTACGTGACCTCCGCCGACGAGACGGTGAAGCCATGGGAGTCCGCCGGGGTCAGGCACGGGGCGTGACCGATGGCGCAGTCGACGTCGACCACGGCACCGCAGGCGGTGCAGACGAGGTGGTGATGGTTGTCGTCCACGCGCAGCTCGAAGAGCATCGGATGCCCCGCCGGTTCGATCCGGCGCACGAGGCCCGCATCGGCGAAGTCGCTCAGGGCGTTGTAGACGGACTGGAGGCTCGCCCGGGGCACGCGCGGCGCCACGAGTCCGAGCACGTCTTCCGCGCGGGCGTGGGGATGCGCGCGGAGCGCCTCGAATACGGCCCGGCGGGAGTCGGTGACGCGCAGGCCCGCACCGCGGATCGCCTCGTCGGCGATCGCGGGGAGGGCGGATGCGGTCATGACACCATTCTAGCCTTGTTTTGATCTATTCAAGAAAACAGGCGAGAGCCGCCTTTTCGACACGGCGCGCCTTCCCTCGCGGCGATCCGCGCACCGGGATGATATGTGGTGAATCCGTCCCCACGACGGACCCTACGAAGGGAAACATCATGAGTCCATCGAACGACGCGAGCACGACCGGCGTCCCGACTCTCGGCGCGAAGCTCACCGCAGAGGCGTTCGGCACCTTCCTGCTCGTCTTCGGCGGCGTGGGCACCGCGCTCTTCGCCTCCAACCTGTTCACCGATGCGGGCGCCGGATCCGGCGTCTACGTCGCCGTGGCCCTCGCCTTCGGTCTGACCGTGGTCGTGGGCGCCTACGCCTTCGGCCCGATCTCCGGAGGCCACTTCAACCCCGCCGTCACCGTGGGCGCCGCCGCGGCCGGGCGTCTTCCCTGGAAGGACGCCGGACCCTACATCATCGCCCAGATCGTCGGCGGTGTGATCGCCTCGACCGCGCTGTTCCTCATCGGCATGTTCGGCGAGGACGGATGGCTCACCGGCGCGCAGGACGCGGGCTTCGCCAGCAACGGCTTCGGCGAGCACTCCCCCGGCGGCTTCGGCCTGGTCTCGGTGATCCTCATCGAGGTGATCCTGACGGCGATCTTCCTGTTCGTGATCCTCGGGACGACGCATCCGAAGCGCGGCACGCCCTTCGCCGGCCTGGCGATCGGCCTCAGCCTCGCGCTCATCCACCTCATCAGCATCCCGGTCTCCAACACCTCGGTGAACCCGGCGCGCTCGATCGCCGCGGCGATCTACGGCGGCATCGGACCGCTGTCGCAGCTGTGGGTCTTCCTGGTGTTCCCCGTGGTCGGCGCCCTCATCGCCGGCATCACCTACAAGGCGCTCTTCGACTCCGAGAAGAAGTAGCCGCGGTACGCCCGCGACGGATGTCGGGAGACTCCGCGGATGCCGGGAGAACGACCGGCGTGTCTCCCGACATCCGTCAGTTCTCCCGACATCCGTCACGGAATCAGTTCCTCGCGCGGAGCCGGGCCACGGCCGCGAGGACGGCCGGCTCCACCAGCTCCCAGTGGTGGACGATGAGCGCGTAGTCGAAGCGCAGGGTCTCGTATCCGAGGGCGGATGCAGCCGCATCCCTCCACAGATCCTTGTGCCGTCTGGAGCCGCCCTCGTGATTCTCCTTCCCGTCGGCCTCCAGGATCAGCCACCCGCCGATCACGAAGTCGACCCTTCCGACCCCGTCGATCCGCACCTGGCAGTCGAGCCGGATGCCGAGTCTGTGCAGACGCAGGCGCAGCAGCGACTCCAGTCCGCTGTCGGCATCGGTGCGGGCGAAGTCGACGAGCCAGCGGGCGGATGCCGGCAGCCGCCGGCGCAACCGATCCCGGCCGGCCCGGGTGACCAGCCGGAGGCGAAGCGCCGACTCCAGCGCGGCGAAGAACGTCTCCTCGCCGGCGCAGTGGAAGACGTGCACCAGGACGTCCGGGAGCGGAGCCAGACCGACTCTCGTCGCTCCCGCGCGGAAATGGGCGACGCACGCGCAGTCGGTGTGATGCGTGCGTCCCGCGCCGCCCAGCCAGACGTGCACGGCCTCGTCATCGCCGAGCGTCCACACGCCGTGCAGACGCAGCGCCCGGCGGCACGTCAGCGATCCGCCGTGGCCTGCCGCCGCCACCAGATCGGGGTCGGCATCCCGTGTCGCGAACACGCCCGGGCGGACACGGCGGATCAGCCCCGCCCGCACCGCGACCGCCAGGGCGGCGCGGGAGAACCCGAGCCTCTGCAGGTGGGTACCGTAGACGACTCCTCCCGAGGTGCGGATCAGATCTGCCGGTTCCATCCCCCGATCCTCGCCCGACGCTGGTCGCGCCCGACGCCGTTTCGGGCCCCGGTGAACAACTTCCGGCATCCGCCCACCTGTGCAGAAGTAGTCGAGTCCCCCGCCCGATACGGATGTCGGGAGATTCCACGGATGTCGGGCGACACGCCGTGAAATCTTCCGACATCCGTTGATCCTCCCGACATCCGTACGGGAAGGGACGGATACCGGAAGACGGATACCCGACGAGGGTGCCGGATCGGGACCGGGAGTGTCAGCCGGCGACGAGGCGGGGCGTGCCCGCCTCGTACTCGATGAGGTCGCCGGTGGCCCCCTGCTGGAAGGCGCGGCGGCCGATCAGAAGCATGTAGACGAGGAAGACGGCCAGTGCCGCGGCGCCGATCCCGATCTTGACCGGCCAGGGCAGCGACCAGCCGGTCACGAAGCCCTCCACGAGACCGGCGAGGGCGAGCGCGAAGACGAGCCCGATCGCGACGGTGCCCAGAGCCCGGCCCTCCTCGGCGAGCGCGGCCGCTCTCGTGCGGTGGCCGGGCGCCACCCAGGCCCAGAAGATCCGCAGGCCCGCGGCGCCGGCCACGAAGATGCACGTCAGCTCCAGCAGCCCGTGCGGCAGGATGTACAGGATCATGACGTCGACGCGATCGTGCGCAGCCATGACGGCGCCGGCGATCCCCAGTCCCACGGCGTTCTGCACAAGCACGTACAGGGGCCAGATGCCGGTCACGCCGAAGAGCACGCACTGCGCGGCGATCCAGGCGTTGTTGGTCCACACCATGCCGGCGAAGACCGCCGCGGGGTTCTCGGTGTAGTAGCCGGTGAAGCTCTCCTCAGCGTACTGCTCGAGCACATCCGGCGGACCGAGGGTGGCGACCAGCGCCGGGTCGCGCGAGATCCAGGCGGCGACGAGGACGCTCACCGCGATGAAGGCGAGCGCGATCACGAGCGTGCCCACGCGCACCCGGTAGAGGGCGGCGGGCAGCTGCGTGCCGAAGAAGCGCCCGATCTGGGTCAGGATGGAGTCGTTCGCGCCGGTGAGCTTCAGGCGCGCGGCGGCGAGGATCGTGGAGACATGGGCGCCCTGCGGGGAGTCGCCCACCGAGGTCTTGAGCTCTGCGAGGTCGGCGGATGCCGCCCGGTACCGGGAGATCAGCTCGTCGACGCCGGCGCCGTCGAGGCGCGCCCGCGACAGCTCGTCCAGCCGCGCCCACTCCGCGCGCCGGGCGTCTTTCAGCGCATCGGCATCCACCTGATTTACTGTACCTATGTCTGTGCACGCCGATGACCCCTCCGAGGTTCTCTCCGGCGAGGCGGTCGCGATCGACGTGCAGCCGGTGGGGTTCTTCTTCCGCGTGCTGGGTGCGCTCATCGACATGCTGCTGTCGTTCGCGGTGCTGCTGATGATGGTCTTCGTCATGCTGTGGCTGAGCGACCTGGGCCTGCTGACGGAGGCGCTCCAGCGCATCCTCCTGGTGAGCGCGCTGGTGATCGCCTTCGTCGTGCTGCCCTGCGGCATGGAGGTGGCCCTGCGGGGCCGGAGCCTCGGCAAACTCGCCGTGGGTGGGAGGATCGTCCGCATCGACGGCGGATCGACAGGGTTCCGGCATGCGTTCATCCGCGCGCTGGTGGGAGTGCTGGAGATCTATCTCACCCTCGGCGCGGTCGCGATCATCGCCGGCGCGTTCTCCGCACGCTCGCAGCGCCTGGGCGACATGGTGGCGGGGACCTACAGTCAGCGGGTGCGCGTGCCCGCGCTCCCCTCGCACACGCCGATCATGCCGGCGGGCCTGGCCGAATGGGCGATCCTCGCCGATGTCGCGCGTCTGCCCGATCGGCTGGCGCGCCGGATCGCGCAGTTCCTGCAGAACGCCGACCGGCTGACGCCCCCGGCCCGCGCACGCGTCGCCGAGGAGCTGGTCGCCGAGACGCGGGAGTACGTCTGGCCGCAGCCGGCCGCCCCGGCCGAGCAGATACTCATCGCAATGACGATCCTGCGGCGCGAGCGGGAGTATCGGGCGCTGCAGCTGTCCGATGAGCGCGTGGAGAAACTGCTGGGCAGGCCGCTCTGACCCGCCGCGGCATCCGGTGATGGCTTCTCGCGCGGAACCGGAGGATGATGAGGCTATGGATGCCGCATCGGAGCCCGCACGACCGTCGTCGCGCCTGCCCCTCCTCCTCACTCTGATCGCCCTCGTCGCGGTCATCGCCGTGGCCCTCGTCGTCGTCTTCACGCGAGGCGCGTCGGCGCCGCTGGACGAATCGACGCCCGAGGGGGTCGTGCAGCGCTACGTGCAGGCGATACTCGACGGCGAAACGGATGCCGCCGAGGAGTACCTGCACTCCGAGCTCACCGCCGACTGCGAACCGTTCGACTACCATCGCCACCCCTCCTCCGAGGAGGTGCGCGTCACCCTCAGAGGGACCACCGAGAGCGGTGACACCGCGACGGTGCGGGTGATCATCGCCTACCCCGGCGGCAGCGGCCTGCTGGGCCCCACCGAGTACCAGTCCGAGGAGCGGTTCTCGCTGAAGAGGTATGCGGACCTCTGGCGGATCACCGATGCGCCCTGGGACTTCACGATCTGCGAAAGGCGGAACCCATGAGCACCGACCTTCCGGGCACGGCCGTCTCCGGCGTGCTGCGCCGATGGATCGTCTGCGCGATCCTGTTCGCCCTGGTGTGCATCACCGCGAACGGGGTGAGCAGCCTCCTCGGGCGCGCGCTCGACACGAGCGCGGTGATCGGCCAGGGCACGTACGGCCTGGCCCTGGCGCTGGCGTACACGCTCATCGGCGGGCCGCTGGCCGTGCTGCTGTGGTGGCTGCTGTGGCGCGGGCTCGCCGGAGCGGACCGCGACTCGGTGGCCTGGGGCCTGTACCTGGCCGCGATGTACACCACCGCGCTCATCGTGTTCACAGTGAACGCCCTGCAGGTCCTGAGCGCCCTGATCGTGGGCGACTGGCTCGGCGGGGAGTGCGCGACGGCGGTCACCTGGCTGGCGGTGTGGCTGCTGCACCGGGCGATGCATCGCCACGGCGGCAAGGGCCCGACGCGGCTGAATGCTCTTCCCCTCGTCCTCGGCGCCTCCTATGGACTGGTGCTGGCGGCGGTGGGCGGAGGCCGTGCGCTGCAGACCCTCCTCGACAACGCCATCGTCGTCGGCGGGGCGCAGCTGGGCGTCACGTGGTGGCAGTCGGTCCTGCAGGCGCTCGTCTGGTGCGCCGGCGGGGTGCTGCTGTGGTGGTGGCACTGGAGCCGTGACGGCGTGCGCGCCCTGCGCGGCGGATTCGCGGATGTCGCGCTGGTGGTCGTCGGGGTCTTCGCGGCCGCCGCGGCCGCGCTCGGCGGAGCGGTCTCACTGCTCACGATCGCGCTCCGCATGCTCTTCGACGGGCGCACGCCGCCGCGCGATCTGCTCGATCATCTCGCCCTCTCCGTGGCGGCACTGGCGATCGGCGGGCTGGTCTGGCTGTATCACCGCCGCATCGCCGCAGAGCGCGACGAGCGCACCCGCGCGGCGTCGGGTCTCGTGGAGGCGGGACTCGGACTCATCGCGATGGCGAGCGGATTCGGCGTGGTTCTCAACGCCCTGCTCGCCGCGCTGACGCCCACCCTGGCGGGCACGGATGCGACCGCGCTGCTGCTGGGCGGCCTGGCGGCCTTCCTCGTGGGCACCGCGGTCTGGTTCTGGGCGTGGCGCCCGCTGCGGGCGTCCGAGGTGGTCGGGGACCCCGCCCGCCGCGTCTACCTGGTGGTGGTGTTCGGGGTGAGCGCGATCACGGCGCTGGTCACCCTGCTGGTGATCGCCTTCCGCGTGTTCGAGCTGGTGCTCGACTCCTCCGGCGGCGTCCTCGAGCGCGTCCGCGCACCCCTCGGTCTGCTCGTGGCGACGGCGCTGGTGGCCGGCTACCACTTCGCGGTATGGCGCCGCGACCGTGCCCTCGCGCCCCCACCGGCGGCACCGGTCCGGTCGATCGACGAGGTCGTGCTCGTCGCCGGATCCGTCGCCCCCGAGCTCGTCCAGGCGGTCACCGAGGCCACCGGCGCGAAGGTCGTGGTGTGGAGGCGGAGGGATGCCGCAGAGCACTCCCCCGCATCCGACGCCGTCCTCGGCGCGCTCGAGGGCGTCGAGGCGCGCCGCGTGCTCGTGATCGCCTCGGCCTCGGCCGTCGAGGTCGTCCCCCTCGCCGACTGAGCACGCCTGCCCGCAAGACTGCACGTGGCGGACGAGACTGCGGGTTTTACCGGCAGTCTCGTCCGCCGGTTGCAGTCTCGCGGCTCCCTGTCGAGGGAGGCGCGGGCAGGTCAGTAGCGGTAGTGGTCGAGCTTGTAGGGGCCGGATGCCGGAACACCGATGTAGGCGGCCTGCTCCGCGGTGAGCTCGGTCAGTCGCACGCCGAGGGCGTCGAGGTGGAGCCGCGCGACCTTCTCGTCGAGCGCCTTGGGCAGCGTGTAGACGCCGACCGGATACTCGGCGGTCTTGGTGAACAGCTCGATCTGGGCGAGCACCTGGTTGGTGAAGGAGGCGCTCATCACGAAGGAGGGGTGGCCCGTGGCGTTGCCGAGGTTCATGAGCCTGCCCTCGCTGAGCACGAGGACGCTGCGCCCGTTCGGCAGCCGCCACTCGTGCACCTGCGGCTTGATCTCCACGGACTCGGCGCCCTCGAGCGCCTCCAGCCCCGCCATGTCGATCTCGTTGTCGAAGTGACCGACGTTGGCGACGATCGCGAGGTGCTTGAGGGCGAGTAGGTGCGAGGTGGTGACGACGTCCTTGTTGCCGGTGCCGGTCACGACGATGTCGACCTCGCCCGCGACGTCCGCGAGCCTGGCGACCTGGTAGCCGTCCATCGCCGCCTGCAGCGCGCAGATCGGGTCGATCTCGCTGACGATCACCCGTGCGCCCTGGCCTCGGAGGGCCTCGGCCGCGCCCTTCCCGACATCGCCGTAGCCGCAGACGAAGGCGACCTTGCCGCCCATCAGCACGTCGGTCGCGCGGTTGAGGCCGTCGGGCAGCGAGTGGCGGATGCCGTACTTGTTGTCGAACTTCGACTTGGTCACCGAGTCGTTGACGTTGATCGCGGGGAAGAGCAGATCCCCGGATGCCTCGAGCTCGTACAGCCGGTGCACGCCCGTGGTGGTCTCCTCGGTGACGCCGATGAGCCCTTCGGCCAGGCGCGTCCAGCGCGAGGGGTCGGATGCCAGCGAGCGGCGCAGGACGTCCAGGATCACCCGGTACTCCTCGCTGGCCGCCTCTCCGGCCCCTGAGCCTGTCGAAGGGTCAGGGACCGATCCGACTCTCTCGAACTCGACGCCCTTGTGCACCAGGAGCGTGGCGTCGCCGCCGTCGTCGAGGATCAGGTTGGGGCCGTCGTGACCCTCCGCCGTCCAGTCGAAGATGGCCTCGGTGCACGCCCAGTACTCCTCGAGCGTCTCGCCCTTCCACGCGAACACCGGAACGCCCGCCGGGGCGTCGACGGTGCCGTCGGGCCCGACGACGACGGCCGCGGCGGCCTCGTCCTGCGTGGAGAAGATGTTGCAGCTGGCCCACCGCACCTCGGCGCCGAGCGCCACGAGCGTCTCGATGAGCACCGCGGTCTGCACGGTCATGTGCAGGGAGCCGGCGATACGGGCTCCCCGCAGCGGCTGCGAGGGGCCGAACTCGGCGCGGAGGGCCATGAGGCCGGGCATCTCGTTCTCGGCGAGGCGGAGCTGGTGGCGACCGGCCTCGGCGAGCGAGAGGTCGGCGACGCGGTGGTCAAGAGTCTTCAGCATCCGTCCATTCTCCCATCCCCGAGCGTCATCGGTGAGCGGCGGGGTCAGAAGCGGATCGCGTCGATCACCTTCACCCGCAGCGCCACCAGCGCGGGGATGAATCCCGACACCGCCCCCACGACGACCGCGGCGACGAGACCCGTCAGCGCCGCGCGCAGGGGGAAGGCCGGCACATCGACGAGCTCGGAGAAGAGCGTCCCCGAGGCGATCAGCCAGCGCATCACGGCGACGGTGAGCGCGATGCCGACGATGCCGGCGACGGTGGTCGCCACGAGGCTCTCCAGGAACACTGTCGTGAACACGCGCCCGCCGGTCGCGCCGAACGCCCGCCGGACCCCGATCTCGCGCACGCGCTGCCGCATCGCGACGAGCTGGATGTTGATGAGGCTGAGCGCCCCGAGACCCAGGATGAGCGCCGCGATGCCGCTCATGAGCAGCTCCTGCATCCGCATGCTGTCCGCGAAGCCGCCCTGGGCCGCCCAGTCGCTGCGGTGCGCGTAAACGGCCTGCCCGGCGGGAAGCCCCGCGCGCAGGTCCATCGCCAGCACCGGTCCGATCTCGCCCGCCTTCTCGGGCGGCACCCAGATGTCCCACTGCACGCCCACGTGCTCGGGCAGGCGGTCCACACGCTCCCGATAGGAGTCGAAGAGCAGATCCACCCGGACCTCTTCGTCGAACGCCCACTGCTTCGGACGCACCCCGACGATCTGATAGGTGCCGCGGGCGTCGCCGGTGAGCTCGATCGTCGGATGCTCGGACAGCGGCACGCGGCCGAGGCGATCCCACAGCGGCTCGGTGATGATCACCGGCGGGGCCAGGGCCAGCGCATCGCCGTCCTGGAACTCGCGCCCCTCGACGAGCTTGTCGCGATGGATGACCGCGAACTCCGGGTCGAGCAGGCGCGCCGGCACCGGCCTCACGCCTTCCGGAGTCTGCACCGCCACGTCAAGGCCCTGCGCCATGCGCCCCACCTGCGTGAAGCCGTAGCGCTCGCTCACCCGCTCGAATCGCGCCTGGAACTCGTCGAAGTCGACCGGGGAGCCGTCTTCGCTCGCCGGTTGCACGACGATGGTCGCCGCGCGGCCGCCCCAGCGGTCGGACTGCTCGATCTGGCTCTGGATCTGGTAGTCGCTGAGCGCCACCACCGCGGTGAGGGCGGCGACCGAGACGGCGATGCCGACCAGGCTCAGCAGCACTCTCATCTTGTGGACGCGGATCTCCGCCCAGGCGTCGGAGAGCGCGCCGAGGATGCCCGTCACGAGGCCACCTCGGCGGACGGGACGCTCGCGGAGAGACCCGACCCCTGAAGAGTGGACGCCTCGAACGCCCGCTCCAGGTTCGCCGGGGCGAGCACGCCCGCGTCGAGCCGGTAGTGGCGGCGGGCGCGGGCGGCGACGTGCAGGTCGTGGGTGATCGTCACCAGCGCCGCCCCGGTCTCGGTCGCGACGTCGTCGAGGAGCGTCATCACCGTGGCTCCGGTGTCGATGTCGAGCGCGCCGGTGGGCTCGTCGGCGAGGATCAGCACGGGCCGGCGCACGAGGGCGCGGGCGATCGCCACGCGCTGCTGCTCACCGCCGGAGAGCCGGTCGGCGATCTGGTCGATGCGGTGCCCGAGGCCGACGCGCTCGAGCATGTCGGCCGCGATCCGGCGGCGGTTCCAGAACATCCGTCCCCGGGCGTGACCGAGCGGCATGATCACGTTGTCCAGCGCCGTGCGCCCCGGCAGCAGGTTGAACTGCTGGAAGACGAATCCGACGTTCGAGCCGCGAAGGCGGTCGAGTCTGCCCGCCCGCATCCGGCGCACCTCGCGGCCCTCGAAGGCCACCGACCCCGAGGTGGGGGTGTCGAGCATCCCGAGCAGGTTCAGGAGGGTCGACTTCCCCGAGCCGGAGCGCCCGACGATCGAGACGTGATCGCCCGCACCCACCTCCAGGCTCACGCCCCGCAGGATCTCCAGGCGCGTGTCATCCGGCAGGAGCACGCTCTTGGCGACGTCCCGCATCTCGACGAGCGTCACCAGCTCGTCCCCGACTCGCAGTACTCGCCGCCCATGCCGTCGTCCCAGCAGAACTCCTCGACGGGCGCGGCGAAGCCCGGCACGTACTGCCGGATCTGCTCCCCCTCCTCGAGGCCATCGACCACCTCGACGACGGTGCCGTCGTTGACCCCGAGGGTGACCGTGCGCTCGGTGGGCGCACCGTCGCCGGCATCGACCCAGACCACGCCGCTGCCCGCACCGCCCTTGACCGCCGTCACCGGGATCACGACGGCGTCATCCACCTGTCCGAGGGCGAGATCGAGCGTGGCGGGCAGGCCCGAGAAGACCACCTGATCGGAGGGGATCGCGCAGCGCACGCTCGCGGTGCCCTCCGCGGCCACCTGCACGCGCACACCGGTGCAGGTGAAGGGGGCGGGGCCGCCGGCGATCGTCACGGTCGCCTCCGAGGGCGCGCCGACGAGGCGATACAGCTGCACCGGCGCCACGGTGGCCAGCACGTGGTAGCGGGCGGGCGTGAGGGTGAGGGTCTCGCCGCCGATCCCGACCGACTGACCCTTGATCAGCGCCAGCTGCGAGACCTCCCCGGCCTCGGGGGCGACGATGTCGATGTGACGGACCGGGTAGTCCTGCTTGACGGTGAAGAGCTTCTGTCCGGCCGAGACCGTGGCGCCCTCTGCGACGTGCACCGCGGTGACGGTGCCGTTGATCTCGCTGCGCACGGCGAAGCTGTCGTCTCGGGCGATGTTGGCGTCGAGGCTGAGCTCGTTGACGATCGAGCCCCGCTCGACGGGGATCACCGGATCGGAGATTCCCGCCTCGGGGTGGACCGGGGCCGCCTCGACGGCATCCGGGAAGAACGCGAGCTTCACCAGAGCGGCTGCCCCCGCCCCCAGAACAAGAAGAAGCAGAACAGGAAGAACGATGCGACGCCAGACGACCACGGATGCCTTTCCGGAGGCACCCCCCTGGCACATCCACCGCCAGCCTAGCCGCGATGCGCGCCCCGACCCCTCAGGGTTTCCCCTGAGTCTTCCCTGCTCTTCAGGCGCGCAGCGCCTCGTGCCGCACGACGATCCACCCCGCCGGCACCGAGAGCCTGTCGGCGTGCGCGGCGCAGAGGTCATGGGCGTGCGGATGCCGCGCCGCCCCCAGCGGGCCGAGGGCCGCCATCTGATCGTCGTAGTCGTAGGTGAGGGTGGCGACCGCCTCGCGCGGGCAGGCGATCTTGGAGCACAGTCTCTCTTCCACGACCTCAGCCTAGGGACCGGCCTGGAGGAATCGTCCGTGGCGCGCGGTGGAGTCCGGAGCCCGCCGGGAGGCGAGCCTCTAGACTTCAGGCATGGTCCGTCGCCGCCCCTCACGCAGCCAGCCGCCGGTGCGGCGCCTGTCGCGCCACGGACGCCACGGACGCACCGGGCGGAGTCCTCTCGTGCGTCCCCCGCTGCCGCCGATCGACAGCCGGATCGAGCGCTTCGACCTCATCGCCGCCACCGCGATGGAGTTCCTGCGCGGCGCCTGGCCCGAGCTCCGCTCGGTGCGACTGGAGGTGGCGGCGATGCCCCTCGCCGAGTCGGAGCACGGGATCCCCATGTGGCACCTCGATCACGCTCAGGAGCGGATCGTGCTGTTCCGCGTGCCGATCGAGCGACTCCTGGTGCCCGGCCACGACGATGCTCTGCACCGGCGCATGGCGATCGAGAGCGCCGCGTTCCGTGCCGCCGCCGAGTATGTCGGGCGCGAACCCTGGGAGATCGGCGACCACGGCCACGGCTTCTGAGAGCCAGAGCCTCGCGCCCGGGCGCCCTATGGGTAGACGGTGACGGATGTCGCCTCGCCCGCAGCCGGCCACAGCGGCCACCCGGCCAGCAGATCGGCGCCGTACATCGCGACGGCGGCGTGGATGCCGGCATCCGCCTCGACCGCGAAGCTCGCCGCGCGGCGCAGTGAGAGGAGCGCCGAGCTCCCGGCGGGGATCGACATCTCCCGGGAGACGCCGTCGGCGAGATCGGTGACGACGACGGTGCGTTCGCCGTCTCCGGTGTTGACGAGGTGGATCCGCGCGTTCGCGCCGCCGGGGATCGCCGTGACGACCTGCCCCTCGATCTCGGGGGCGGGAGTCATCCACGCGAAGTCGGAGCCGGGGTGGCTTCCCGTGGACTGCCAGACGGCGCCGACGAGGGGCGCCGCAGCTCGCACATGGATGCTGTAGACACCCGGGGCGAGTCCGGGGAAGCCGATCTCGGCGGGGGCCCCTCCGATCAACGGCACCATCTGCGGCTCGGCGGCGTCGCCGCTCTCACCGGCGAGGCGGATGCTGACCTGCGCCACGGTCGCGCTCTCCGGAGCGAGCAGACGGAGCCGGACGAGCTCCTCCTGCGAAGCCGACCTCACCTGCACTCCGGCGACGACGAGCTCGGTGCCCGGGAGCCCTGCGGTGTCCTGCAGATCGATGCCGCCGGGATCGAGGGTTCGGACGAGGCTGGACTGGAGCGCGGCGTGCACGGGAGCCCCCTCTGCGCTGACATGCACGACCGGCGCGCTCGCGCCGATGGCCGCGGCGGCCAGCGGCAGTGCGATCTGGGCACGGGCGGGCACGATGACATCGCGCGCCGAGGGTCCTTCGGCCCCGTAGGTCGTGAGGGTCACCCTCGAGGGGACCTCACCCGGATTGGCGAGGGTGAGGACGTCGCTCGTGCCGACGGATGCGGCACCGCCGACGATCCACGCCTGCATGCCGGGAGTGCGGCAGGCGCCTGCGGCGAAGCCGGTGAGGTCGGGGGCGCTCAGACGGATCGACTGGGCGGCGTCGGCCGGCGGCGCCTCGGCGGGAACGGTGTACACGGGCACGCCCGAGTCTCCCTCCAGCAGGGGCGTGTCGAGCTCCTCGAGGGCGGGCTCCTCCCCGAGTCCGCCGAGCTGGATCCGCGGCTGGCCCGCCGACTGCATCTGCAGCGCATCGGAGGCGTCGCGTCCGAGCGCCCGGAAAGGACCGTTGCAGACGAGGACGGTGTCGCCGGTGTCAGGGGTGACGACCGTGTGCGCCGCGGTGGCGTGCACTCCCGGCAACGCGGCGGGGATGCCGGCGAGGGCACCGGCGACGAGGGCACCGGCCATCACGGCGCCCAGGAGCAGCCGCGATCCGGTGGCCACGACCCGCACGGGCCGTGTGGTGGGGGCGGGCTCGGTGCTCATGCGTCCTCCTCCGCTTCGCCGACGATACGGCTGCGTGCGCGGGCGGCACGACGCGAGGCGCGGGTGGGCAGCGACAGCAGCAGCGCTGCCAGGAGCGCGGCGAAGGTGAGCGCGAGCACCTGCTGCGCGGCGCGGGCCTCGCCGGTGCTGAGCACGGGAGCCCGCGTCTCGGCATCGGTGCGCCAGAGCGTGCCCTTGTCGGTCTCTCCGACCTTCACGAAGTCGGCGCGCTGGCCCAGCGCGCTCACCGCGGCCAGGCGCGCCTCCCGTGCCGATGCGGTCTCGTCGTCGGCCGCGGCGATGAGGACGTAGCGGATGCCGAGGGCGGACAGATCGGCTGCGGCATCGAAGACGCGCGGCGAGACGAGGGCGAGGGCCAGCTCCGAGACGTCGGTGCCGACGGGCGCGGTGGCGGTGGTCACCAGCGTCGTCTGCGCGCCCAGCGTTTCGCTCGCACCCCAGACGGTGCGCGCCGACAGCGCCCGCTCGTCGAGCGGCGTGAGGATGAGGGTCGCACGCGGGAGCTCGCCGCGGGCATCGGCGGCGACATAGGCGGGGAGGGTGCTCACCGGACCGTTGGTGAGGTGGGTCGCGTCGCGTGCGAGCGCGGTGAGGGCGGGAACGGCGCAGGCGACGACGGCGAGCCCGACGACGAGGGCGGCCGCGGACCGCAGGTGCCACCGCGGAAGCGCCGTGTCCAGCGTCACCAGGGCGGCACCGATGAGCCCGATCCAGGCGAGGCTGAGGGCCGTGCCCGGCCAGATCGCCACCGGCACGCCCTGCGCGAAGGCCACGACGACGTCGATCGAGAAGAGCGCGGTCGCGAGCCCCGCCGCCGTCACGATCAACAGCGCGATGCCGGCCCGCCAGCGCGGCGCCATCGCGGCGGCGAGAGCGAGCACGGCGAGCGGCGCGAGCAGCAGCGCCGCCCAGACGGCGTGCTCGCCGAGGAAGTCGGCCCAACCCGCGCGCTCGGGGCTCGGGAAGCCCGTCACCAGGAGCGCCCGCCCCGCGGCATCCGCCGGTGCCTGCGGGCCTTCCCAGATCCTGCCGGGGTCGGCCAGAAGCGCCCAGGCGTTCCCCCGCTGGATCTGCCACCAGATGAGCGGAGCGAAGACGACGGCCGCGGGTACCGGCACCCAGGCCAGCCGCGCTGCGCCATGCCCCAACCGGTGCACGAGCGCGAAGATCACCGCCAGCGCCCAGAGCACGAGGGCGGCGGGCGCGAGAGAGGGCGCGCAGGCCAGCACCGCCGCCAGCAGGAGCGAGGCGGCTCCGGCCGCGCCCCAGGAGCGGTGGGCGACGGATGCCGCGTGGAACAGCCACGGCAGCAGCAGATGCGCGAGCACCGCCGCCGGACGCCCGTGGACGAGCGCGGTGAGGAAGGTCGGGGCCAGCGCCCAGAGCACTCCGCCGAGGATCCGCAGCCCCGCCCGATCGGTCACCCGCGTCGACGCGAACCAGCCGCCGAGCACCGCGAACGGCAACGCCAGCAGCCACAGCAGCACGAGCGCGTAGGAGGGGGCTGCGGGCCAGAGCGAGCCCAGGAGGGCGACCACGCCGGCGAAGGGATCTGCAGGCCCCACGACGTCGACCCCCAGCGCCCGACCACCCCAGGCGGCGTCGCGCCAGAGCGCCGAGACGGTGGTGCGCAGGGGAAGCAGCCCGCCGCCTCCGAGCGCCGGCCATGCCAGCAGCGATACGAAGGAGGCGACGCCGACGATGAGTGCGGCCAGCACCGCCCAGGCTCCGCCGCCGGAGAAGAACCGGAGTTCGCTCACGGCCCCGCGTTCGCTGCCGTGACCGTCGTCCAGGCGTCGCCGGAGTTCGGAGGCGCTCACGCGGAAGGGCTCGACGCTCCCCCAGCCCGCCTCGCGGTGCCGGCGGAGCCGAGAGCGGGCGCGCACGATCGCGGGAATCCGCACCGCGACAGTCAGAGCTGCCGCCCACTCGGGGATCACGGCGGCCGGACGCTTTCCGACCAGGTGGGCCAGCGAGCGCCAGAGGGCCAGGGGCAGCAGGCTCAGCCAGTGCAGCAGCACCGCGAAGCCCGGCGCATAGACGAGCCGGCGATGCAGCTGCGCCCGACGGACGGAATAGGTGTGCGCGGACAGACGCGCGGGAACGGCGGCGGGTCCGCCGCCGGTGACGGTGACATGGGCGAGCGGGGTCAGCACGATCCGCCAGCCCGCCAGGCGCGCGCGGACGCCGAGGTCCAGCCCGAGATCGGCCGGGCCGAGTCCGGGGTCGGGAACCAGTGCCTCGCGCGACCCGGCGCGCAGCAGCATCCCGCGGACGTCGGCGCCGAGGGCGTCCTCCTCCCCGTCGCGCTGGCCCTGGTCGATCTCGCCGGCCGCGGCCTCGACGGTCCGGCCGAGGGGGGTCATGCTGACTCCCAGCGAGGCGATCTCCGGAGGCGAGCGGTCGGTGAGGAGCTTGGGGGCGGCGATGGCCGCCATCGGGGCGCGCTCGAGGGCGGCGGTGAGCTCGGCGAGCGCATCGGGCGCGGGAGTGCTGTCGTGGTCGAGGAGCCAGACGGACGCCTCGGCGTCCACGCGCCGCAGCCCGAGGGCGACGGCGTGCGCGAAGGAGTCCCCGGGGCGCGTCTGGATGATCCCCTCGACGGATGCCGCCACCCGCTCGCTCTGGCGGATCGAATGCGCGTCACCGCAGACTACGAGCGTGACCGCGTCGAGCGGCCGGGTCTGCGCGCTCAGTGCCTCGAGCGTGCGCAGCAGCTGCGCGTGCGAGGTCGCGCCGTGCCGGGTGACGACGATCGCGTGGACTCGAGTGGGCATGACGTGGTCAGCCTAGGCGAGCCGCCTGCGCGCGGCGCCGAGCGCGAGGGCGCGTCGAGAAGTTCGCGGTGCAGGCGCCTACGACCTCAGGGCCTGTCAGACGCGCCCTAACTGGCTTCGCGCTTGAGCTTGCGGCGCTCGCGCTCGGAGAGACCGCCCCAGATCCCGAAGCGCTCGTCGTTCTCGAGCGCGTACTCCAGGCACTGGTCGCGCACCTCGCACGATGTGCAGATGCGCTTGGCGTCGCGGGTGGAGCCGCCCTTCTCGGGGAAGAACGCCTCCGGGTCGGTCTGCGCGCACAGCGCGTCGCTCTGCCAGGCGAGGGCGCTGTCCTCTTCGCCTGCGGGACGGATGCCGGGAACCCCCAGGTTCACGGGGTCGACGAACCAGTTACCCGGAACCTCGGACCGGTAACTCGTCATGACGCCCTCCAGCTTTCTCTGCCCCCGCGCAGCCGCGCGATGCACTAATTACACCGCTGTCATTCGTTTCGGTCAAGTCGCGAATGGTAAACCCTCAAGAGATTCTTTAAGGTTTAGACGCCGCCATCGGCGTGTCGTCCCGGGCGAGTCCTTCGGACACGCCTCAGGGAGTCCGCTCCCCCGGCTGGGCGACGAACACCTGCCCGCGGCCCTCCAGACGCACGCCCGTCTCCTCGGCGGTGGCGAAGACGGCGGAGCCGACGGGCACGGCGAGCGGGCCGGCATCCGAGCGGACCGTGACCTTGCCCGCGGTGACCAGCACGATCGCGGGCCCGGACAGATCGATCTCGACCGGTTCCGCGTCGAGGCGCACGCGGCGCAGAAGGAAGTCCGGCACGGGCGCCTCGTAGGCGGCGATCCCGGAGATCTCCTCGGGCCGCTGCACGCGCACCTCGTGCGGCGCGCTGTCGAGGATCGCGAGGAGCTCGGGAACGTCGATGTGCTTGGGTGTGAGCCCCCCGCGCAGCACGTTGTCGCTGGCGGCCATGATCTCCACGCCGAGCCCGCCCTGATAGGCGTGCAGGACGCCCGCCGGAAGGAAGACGCCCTCGCCCGGACTCAGCACGACGTGGTTCATCAGCAGCGCGACGATCACACCGGGATCGGCGGGATTGCGATCGGCGGCGCGCCGCACGGCGTCGAGCGCCTCGGCGAACTCGGGGGCCCGGCCGGTCTCGATCGCGGAGACGACATCGCCCACCTCGCTCGGGGAGGCGTCCGTCAATGCCCAGGCGATCGCGCGACGCAGCGGGTCCTCCCCGGTCTGCAGGATCTCGCGCAGCGCCCGGATGCCGGCGCTCTCCCCCAGCGCGTCGAGGAGACGGAGCGAGTCGGCCACGGGTCGCAGGCCCACCAGCGCGTCGAATCGCTCGCTGAGGGCGACGATGAGCTCGGGCTTGTGGTTGGCGTCGCGGTAGTTGCGCGCAGGATCGTCGGGGGCGAGCGCCGCCTCGCGCGCATAGCCCTCGCGCGCCTGCGCGAGGGTGGGATGCGCCTGGATCGACAGGGGCGCATCGGCCGCGAGGAGCTTGAGCAGATACGGCAGCGTTCCTGCGGTGAGCTCGCGCAGCGTGCCGCCGGTGGCGAGGTCGGCCGGGTCGGACGGGTGGTCGCCGAACCATACCTCGGCCTCGGGAGCGGATGCGGGCGGGCGGCCCTCCAGCGCCGCCAGCAGCACCGTCGAGCCCCAGGCGTAGTCGCGGGGGATGTTCGTGAGGGGGATCAGCACCTCCTCAGCCTAGGAGGTCGCAGCGCGGGACGAGGAGCGCCCGGTCTCTGAGACCGTCACCCCCGGCGCGATCTTCCCGGCGCACGGCGGCGACGGGCTGTAGCCTGAGTGCGATGGTGAAGCTCTCACGAATCCCGGTGGCGGCACCGCCCACCGCACCCGCACGGGTCAGCACGGGCCGGCTGCTCCTGCGCGCCTACATCATCATCGTCTTCGCGGCCGCCTTCGGGCACTCCGCCGTGTACAACCTCGTCGGCCATACCGGCTCGGTGATCGTCATGGCCGTGATCACCGCCGGAACCCTCGCGATCTGGGTTCCCGCCATCGTGCGCGGCCGTCCGGCGCCGCTGGAGTGGCGCCGGCTCCCCTGGGCGATCTTCGGATACTGCGCACTCGCCCTGATCTCAGGGACCTGGTCCGCCTGGCCCGCCGCCACCCTCGTCACGGCGGCGCTCCTGCTCTCTCTCACGCTCAACGCCCTCTTCATCGCCCATCTGCTCACCTGGCGGGAGCTGCTGGGCGCGATGGCCTCGGCGCTGAAATGGCTCCTGGGGCTCTCGATCGCGATCGAGGCGTGGGTGGCCCTGGTGATCCAGCATCCGATCCTGCCGTTCTTCTTCGACGCGCCCGCCGGCGAGGTCGATCCGCACTGGTACTGGGTGCGCGGCAACCTCCTCGACGGCGGGCGCGTGCAGGGGATCGTCGGCAACTCGAACTACCTGGCCGCGCTGTGCCTGGTGGCGATCATCCTCTTCTGCGTGCTGTTCGCCGCACGCGTGCGCTGGCGCACCACGCTGGCGCTGTGGGTCGTGGTCGCGCTCTACCTGCTCTACCGGGCGTCCTCGGCGACGATCTGGGCCGCCGCCGTCGCGGTGGCCATCACGCTCGCGGTCGCGCTGCTCCAGCGCCGGGCGAGCGCACCGGGAAGGCGCGCACGCGTCTATGCGGTGGCGCTCGGCGGCACGGCGCTCCTGGTCGCCGGCGCCGTGCTGTGGCGCGGTCCGCTGCTGGAAGGGCTGGGTCGCACGGGCGATTTCACCGGGCGCTTCGCGATCTGGGAGAGCGTCCTGGAGCGGGTCGCGTCTCGGCCCGTGTTCGGATGGGGCTTCTCCTCGCCCTGGCTGCCGAGCGAGCCGGCGATCCACGGCTGGATCGTCGACAAGGGCATCACCGTGTTCACCGCGCACAACATGTGGATCGACGTGCTCTTCCAGCTCGGTGCGGCGGGGCTCGTGCTGATGGCCGTGATCTGGGCGAGCCTGCTGTGGCGGTCGTGGTTCTTCGCGGTGGACCGGCCACGGTGGGACCTGCGCGCCGATCGCCCCTTCTCCCCCCTGACGCTGGCCCCCTCCCTCATCACGGTGATGCTGCTCGTGCAGGGCCTCGCCGAATCGTCCCCGATCATGCTCTGGGGCTGGCTGCTGGTGGTGCTGTTCACCTTCAAGATCAAGTCGGTGCCGCTGCTGGGCGTGGGGCTCAGCGAGAGCGCGCGCGTCATCGATCTCGGAGAACAGCGGCGACGGGTGCCCTGATGCGCGCTCTCGACGCACTCTGGCGCCTGCTGGGCTCGGCGGAGTTCGCGCGGGCGTACACCCTCACGGTGGTCGGCGTCTCCTTCTCGGCACTGGCGATAGAGAAGATCACCAGCCCCGTCACCCTCCTCACGATGCTCGGGGTGCTCACCGCGATCGGTGCCGCGGTGCTGATCGTGCGACGTGCGGAGCTGTCGATCCTGCGCCTGGCGCCCACCTCCGTGCTGGTGTTCGTGCTCATCGCGGTGGCGAGCCTGACCTGGACGATCGATCGCGGCGACACGGCGCGGGGTGTGATCGCCCTCATCGCCTACGCCTTCCTCGCGGTCGCCATCGGCCACGTGCGCGACACCCTGCAGACCGTGCGGGCCATCGGCGATGTGCTCCGCGCCCTGCTCGCCATCTCGCTGGGGTTGGAGATCCTCTCCGGCATCCTGCTGGACATGCCCTTCCCCTTCCTCGGCATCGAGGGCAACCTCGCCGCAGGCGGACCCGTTCAGGGACTCTTCGGCACCCGCAACATGCTGGGCTTCGTGGCCGTGATCGCACTGGTCACCTTCGCGATCGAGTGGTACACGCGCTCCATCCCCCGGGCTCTCGCGATCGCGTCGACGGTGCTCGCCGCGACGATGGGCCTGTTCGCCGCCTCGCCGGTGGTCTACGTCCTCGCCGTGTTCGTCGCGATCGCGGCGGGATTCCTCGCCATCGTCCGCTCGACGCCTCCGCACCGCCGAGCCGCGGTGCAGTGGTCGCTGGGCGCCCTGGTGATCGTCGGGTTCGCAGCGGTGTTCCTGCTGCGCGCACCCCTGATCTCGCTGATGGGAGCAGGCACAGACTTCGCCCGTCGCGGAGAGCTCTGGCGCATCACCGGCGCG
Source organism: uncultured Microbacterium sp. (assembly GCA_964406995.1). GTDB lineage: Bacteria > Actinomycetota > Actinomycetes > Actinomycetales > Microbacteriaceae > Microbacterium. Next base: position 1,802 of record CAYOTY010000034.1, on the reverse strand, counting down.
TTCGTGAACGTCAAGCCCCTGCACGGCTGGGGATGGTTCGGCGAGTGGGTGCCGGACCGGCCGCCCTTCACCACCATCGGCGCCCTCATGGACGAGCCCCAGCGCTCGGCCCTGAACGCGTACCTCGATGTGCTCTTCCAGCTGGGAGCGGTGGGTCTGGTGAGCTTCCTTGCCCTCGGGGGGATCGCGATCGTGCGCGCCTGGCTGGTGGCCAGCTCCCGTCGATCGGTCATCTACGCCTGGACGCCGCTGATCCTGGTCGCGCTGGCGGTCGAGTCGATGGTGGAGAGCTTCGCGATCGTCGGCGCGGGCTGGTTCCTGCTCGTGCTGTGCGCGCTGAGGGCGGGGCAGTCGAGTTCGTGGCGGGAGAGCATCGACGCCGCGCACACCGGCACGATCCCGACCGTGTCGCCGCGCGACTGACCCTCCGCGACTGACCGGAAGCGCACAGGGTACGCAGGTAGGCTGGTTCCGGCCGAAGTGCCGCTGTCCGCGCCGAGCCTGCTGGAGCCCTCTTTGACGCACGTCCTGCAGAACGTCATCTTCCCCCTGGATCGTGACCCCGATCTCCTGCCTCTCTTCGCCGACCCGGAAACCTGGTCCACGATCGACGAGCAGCCGGTGCGCGTCTCCAACCGCGGTCACATGTCGAACGTCCTCGGTCGCCATCGGGCACGGATCGTCGCCGGGCGGCGGGTGTCCTTCGGCACCTACTTCAACGCCTTCCCCGCCTCCTACTGGCAGCACTGGACCAGCGTGCGCGATCTCCGCCTGACAGTGCGCACGGAAGGGCCGGCCACCATCCTCGTCTACCGCTCGAACGGCAGCGGAGTGCAGCAGCGGATCGAGGCGCGCGACGTCGCAGGCTCCTCCGAGGTGTCGTTCGACTTCACCCTGACGCAGTACAACGACGGCGGGTGGATCTGGTTCGACATCGCCGCCGGCGACACGAAGGCGACCTTCCTCGGTGCGGAGTGGACGACCGAGCAGGAGCCCGTCCGCGCGGGCAAGGCCTCGCTGGGGATCACCACCTTCAACAAGCCCGACTACTGCGTGAAGACGCTGACGGCGCTCGCCGACGCCCCCGAGGTGCTGACGCTCATCGATCGTATCTTCCTCATCGACCAGGGCACGCGGCTCGTCGCCGAGGAGCCCGGGTACGAGGAGGTCGCCGGGCGTCTCGGCGAGACGCTGCACGTGATCCGCCAGCCCAATCTCGGCGGCTCGGGAGGCTTCTCCCGCTCTATGCTCGAGACGCTCCGGCGGCCCGAGAGCGACTTCGTGCAGCTCCTGGACGACGATGTGCGGATCGAGCCCGAATCGCTCCTGCGCTCGGTCACCTTCGGCCGCTTCGCGACGACGCCGACGATCGTGGGCGCGCACATGTTCGATCTCCTCGACCGCCGAATAGATGGTGCCAGGCAGCTTCGGGTGCGGTTCG
>CAYOTY010000034.1:0-351 GCA_964406995.1 uncultured Microbacterium sp. | reverse complement strand
GTTCGATCTCCTCGACCGCCCGAAGCTGCATGCCTGGGCCGAGGTCGTCGACGAGGAGCCGTTCATGTGGCGCGCGCTGTACAACGAGAAGATGCCGCACGACTTCTCCGTCGTCAATCTCCGTCAGAGCCCGATGCTGCACATGCGGATGGACGCCGACTACAACGGCTGGTGGATGTGCCTGATCCCCACCGAGGTCATCCGCAGCGTCGGCCTGTCGCTTCCCGCGTTCATCAAGTGGGACGATGCCGAGTACTGCCTGCGTGCAGGCCGGGCGGGGTTCCCGACGGTCTCACTGCCCGGTGCGGCACTCTGGCACGTGTCCTGGGTCGGCAAGGACGACACGATCGA
>CAYOTY010000033.1:20888-23706 GCA_964406995.1 uncultured Microbacterium sp. | reverse complement strand
GAGATCTTCTGCTTCGACCCGGTCATCTGCCCCTGCTCGACGTTGTACCGCATCCATCCGGGCTACCTCGCCTGGGTGCTGGAGGAGCTCGTCGCCGGGCGCACACCGAACCGGATCACGGTGCCCTCGGATGTCGCCGAGCCCGCCCGCGTCGCCCTGGAGCGGATGCTGGCCGCCAGGCCCGAGGTCGCCTGATGCGGATCATCGTCGTCGGCAGCGGCATCGCGGGACTCACCGCGGCGCTGCACGCGCAGGAGGCCGGGCACGAGGTCGCGCTCGTCACAAAGGGAGCACTCGGAGGGGGCTGCACGCCGCTCGCGCAGGGCGGCGTGGCCGGGATCTACGGGCCGGGCGACTCGGCGGCGGATCACGCCGCCGACACGCTGGCCGCGGGCGCGGGCCTCTCCGATCCGGACGCCGTCGATGTCCTCGTCGCGGGCGCGGCCGCGCGCATCGGCGAGCTCGTCGCGCGCGGGGTCGCCTTCGACCGCGACGGTGCCGGCGGGCTCCTCCTCGGCCGCGAGGCGGCGCACAGCCATGCCCGCATCGTGCATGCGGGCGGCGATGCGACCGGCGCAGCGATCTCGGCGGCGCTCATCGCACAGGTGCGCCTCTCGGGGGCGACCGTGCGGGAGCGGGCGTTCCTCCTCGACCTCGCGGTCGCAGGCGGCGCGGTGCGCGGCGTCCGCGTCCTCGTGGACGGTGCGGCCGAGACCTGGGAGGCGGATGCCGTCATCCTCGCCACCGGCGGGGCGGGACAGCTCTACGCGCACACCACGAACCCGGAGGGCGCGACCGGAGACGGGATCGCCGCGGCGCTGCGCGCAGGAGCGGCGGTCGCGGACCTGGAGTTCATGCAGTTCCATCCGACGATGCTCGCCGCCGGGAGACCCTTCCTCGTCTCCGAGGCCGTGCGCGGCGAGGGGGCGACGCTCATCGATGCGGAGGGGAGCCGCTTCATGCTCGAAGAGCGCCCCGACGCCGAGCTGGCCCCCCGCGATGTCGTCGCCCGCGCGATCGCCCGGCGCGCGGCGCTGCAGGGCTCGCCCGTGCGGCTGGATGCGACCGCCCTGGGTGCGAGGCGCCTGGCCGAGCGCTTCCCGGTGATCGATCGAGTCACCCGCGAGCGAGGCCTCGACTGGGCGCGCGACCCGATCCCGGTGACCCCCGCCGCCCACTACCTCATGGGCGGAATCGTCACCGATCTGGACGGACGCACCACTCTCCCGGGCCTTCTCGCCGTCGGCGAATGCGCCCGCACCGGCGTGCACGGCGCGAACCGCCTCGCCTCGAACTCGCTGCTGGAGGGCGCCGTCTTCGGGGCGCGAGCGGCCACGGCGCTCTCTGAGGCACGTCGCTTCGATGCCCCTCCGTCTCCTCTCGTCGCCGAGGAGGCCTCCTCGGTCGCCCGGCCAGCCGCAGACGAGCGCCATGCCGGTGGGGCGATCGGGCGGGACGCCCTTCAGCGCCTCATGTGGGAGCAGGTCGGGCTCCTGCGCACCGACGAGGGTCTGGCGGATGCCGCCGAGCGGCTCTCGTCGGCGGCGATGCCGCATCCGCACTCCGTCCGCGACCACGAGGATGCGAACCTGCTGCTCCTGGCCGCAGAGACCTCCCGCGCCGCCCTCGCCCGCACCGAGTCGCTCGGTGCGCACTTCCGCACCCGCACCCCCGCCCTGATCGGAGCATGATGCTGACCTCCGCCATGATCGACCGCACAGTCGCCGCCGCCCTCGAGGAGGACGCCCCCTGGGGCGACCTCACCAGCGAGTACCTGATCCCCGAGAACGCCGAAGCCGAGGCGGAACTGGTCGCGCGCGAACCGGGGGTGTTCAGCGGGGGCGCGGTGTTCCGGGCGGCGTTCCGGCTCACCGATCCCGCCATACGAGTCGACGTGCTCGTCGAAGACGGCGAGTTCTTCACCTCGGGCGCCGTGCTCGCGGTCGTGACCGGCCCCGCGCGAGCGGTGCTCACCGCCGAGCGCGTGGGACTGAACTTCGTCCAGCGCATGAGCGGCATCGCGACCCTGACGAACCTGTACGTCGCCGAGGTCGCGCACACGGGCGCCCGCATCGCCGACACGCGCAAGACGACGCCGGGGCTGCGCGCCTTCGAGCGGCACGCGGTCGTCAACGGCGGCGGGCACAACCACCGCTTCTCGCTGTCGGATGCCGTGATGGCCAAGGACAACCACCTCGCCGTGCTCGCGCAGAAGGGCGTGTCGGTGACGGCCGCCCTGCAGGCCGCGATCGCCCGGCTCCCCCACACGACCCATGTCGAGGTGGAGGTCGATCGACTCGATCAGCTGGAAGCCGTGCTCGCCGCGGGCGTGGGCACCGTGATGCTCGACAACTTCTCGCTGGAGGACCTGCGCACCGGTGTCGCACAGGTCGCCGGGCGAGCGGTCGTGGAGGCCTCGGGCGGCGTGAGCCTGGGCACGGTCCGCGACATCGCCGAGACCGGGGTCGATGTGATCTCGGTCGGGGCGCTCACCCACTCTGTGCGGAGCGTCGATCTGGGTCTGGACGTGCGCATCATCCGGCGGGACTGAGCATGCTCTACCTCGACAACGCCGCGACGACCCCGGTGCGGGCGGAGGTGCTGGGGGCCATGGCGCCGTTCCTCGGGCACGCCTTCGGCAATCCCTCCAGCCGCCACACGGTCGGCGAGCAGGCGGCGCATGCCCTGGAGGACGCCCGGGCGCGGGTGGCGCGGGTGCTGGGCATGCGCACCGGCGATGTGATCTTCACCTCCGGCGGCACCGAGGCGAACAACCTCGCGATCAAGGGCGTCGTGCTGGCCGCCCGAGGACGCCGAC
>CAYOTY010000033.1:0-20878 GCA_964406995.1 uncultured Microbacterium sp. | reverse complement strand
TCGTCACGACGCCGATCGAGCACGAGTCGATCCTGCAGTCGGCCGACTACCTGCGGCGCCTGCACGGGGTCGAGGTCACCTGTATTCCGGTGGACGCATATGGACGGGTGTCTCCGGATGCCGTCGCCGCCGTGCTCCGCGACGACACCGCGCTGGTGAGCGTCGGCCATGCCAACAACGAGATCGGCACGGTGCAGGACGTCGTGGGCATCGCGTCCGCCGCCCGCGCCGCGGGAGTCCCCCTGCACCTGGATGCCGTGCAGTCGGCGGGGTGGCTGCCGCTGGCCGGTCTCGGCGCCGACGCGATCTCGCTCGCCGGCCACAAGCTCGGCGCCCCCAAGGGCACGGGCGTGCTCGCCGTCCGGGGCCGCGTGCCGCTGGAGCCGCTGCTGCACGGCGGCGGCCAGGAGCGCGGCCGCCGCGCCGGCACCGAGAACGTCGCCGGCGCCGTCGGCCTCGCCGTCGCGCTGGAGCTCGCCGAGAGCGAGCGGACGGAGGCATCCGCGCGCCTCACCTCCGTCCGGGACCGGTTCATCGCGGGGGTGCTGGCCGCCGTGCCCTCGGCCCGCCTCACCGGCCACCCCGCCCAGCGCCTGCCGGGCACGGCCAGCTTCACCCTCGAGGGCGTGAGCGGCGAGTCGGTGCTGCTGGAGCTGGAGAGGCGCGGGATCGTCTCCTCCAGCGGCTCGGCGTGCGCGGCCGGCAGCGACGAGCCCTCGCACGTCCTTCTCGCCTGCGGCATCCCGGCCGAGGTCGCGCAGACCTCGGTGCGCTTCACCTTCGGGCGGGCGCCGGTGCCGGACGACCTCGCGACCCATGTCGCGGCGGCCGTCGCAGCCGTCTCCCGCTGAGGCGCTCCCCGAGCCCGCCTCCCTCTCCGCACGAGTGCACGAGTCCGACACGGTTGCACGAGAGAATCGCCCGTCCGGTCGTGCAGATGTGTTGAGGTCGTGCATTCGCAACGGGGATGGAGGTGTTGGCTCCTCACCGTAGACTCGCCTCGTGCCCATCGATCCGCTCGTCACGCTCATCGTGCCGGGGCGCGACATCGCCGCCTTCGCACCCGACGCGATCGCCTCTCTGCGGGCGCAGACGGAGCCGCGATGGCGGGCGATCCTCGTCGACGACGGATCGACGGATGCGACGGGCGCCGTATTCGCCGAGGCCGCGGCATCCGACCCCCGCTTCACCGTCATCGCCCACGAGACCTCGCAGGGCCTGGGCGCCGCCCGCAACGCCGGACTCGCCCTCGTCGACACCCCGTTCCTGGGGTTCCTCGACGGGGACGACGAGCTCGCTCCTCGCGCGATCGAGCGGCTTCTGGGCACACTGCAGTCCAGCGGCAGCGACTTCGTCGTCGGCGCCTATGTGCGAACGCGTGAGCACGGCGACCGCTACGCCCCCGGGCGCGTCCAGCCCTGGGTGGCCGCGAGCACCGACCCCGAGCGCCGCGGCACGACCATCCACGCGCACCCGGCGGCATCCGGGAACATCGTCGCCTGGTCCAAGCTCAGCCGCACCGGATTCTGGCACGGGCGCCGCTTCCCCGAGGGCGTGGCCTACGAGGACCAGGTCATCGCGCAGGAGATGTACACGGGGGCGCGTGCCTTCGATGTGATCCCGGACGTGGTCGTGCGCTGGCGCGTCCGCGGCGACGGCACCTCGATCACGCAGGGCAAGGGCCGGCTGCCGGTGCTGCGCGACTACCTCACGGCGCTGCGGGGCGGCATCGACGTGCTGCACGAGGCGGGGGCATCGGATGCCGTGACCGCCCGCATCGCCCTGATCCTCGCGATGGACGTCCCGCCGCTGGAGGAGATCGCCGCGCAGCATCCGGATCCGGCCTACGCCGAGACCCTCCAGGCGTTCCTAACCTCGCTTCGCGCGCTCCCCGAGTTCGCCGCCGCGCGCCCCGATCCCGCCCTGCGCGCCGCGCTCAGCTGGTAACCAAGCACTTGCCGTGATCGGTCGGATTCCGGCAACCTATACCGACAGATCACGGCAACTGCAGGCTCGGCGACTTCTCCTGCACATACGAGTCCCGAGATCGAGGCGGCGAAAGGACTGGGGATAACGTTCGGATGCGGGTTTCGCACCGCGAGCATGGCGAGGTGCCCCGACAGCCCAGCCCTCTCCCCGAGCCCCTCCGAGGGCGTCCATTCCGCACCGCCGACGCTGCGGTGCCGACCCACCGGCTCAGAGCGAGGGATCTGCGCGCACCGGTGCGCGGCGTGCGGATGCCGGCGGGGGCGACGAGCCTCCACGAGACCTGTGCCGCGATCGCGCTGACCCTGCCTCCCGGCGCTGTCTTCAGCCACCAGACCGCGGCGGCGCTGTGGCGCCTCCCTCTTCCCCATCGCCTCGGGACCGAGGTGCACATCACCTCACCCACGGGAACCCGCGCGCGTCGCGGCAAGAATCTCCTCGGCCATCAGCGCTCGCTCGCCCCGGACGACCTCGCTCGCCACCACGGACTCGCGCTGACCGAGCCTGGACGCACTTTCACCGACCTCGCAGACTCCTGCGACCTGATCGCCCTCGTCGCGATCGGTGACGCGATCGCGCGGCGGTGGGGGAAGCCCCGCGTCGAGAGCGCCGTGGGTCGCGTGAGGTCGACGCGCCGGATCACGCTGCTGCGCGAGGCGCTCGCGCTCCTGGATCCCGCGTCGGAGTCACCGAAAGAATCGGAGCTTCGGGTTCTGCTCACCATGGCAGGCATCGGTCCTCTGACGGCGAATCCCTCGGTGTACGATGCGCGCGGTCGCTTCATCGCCCGGGTCGATCTGGCGATCACGGATCTGCGCATCGCTATCGAGTACGAGGGCGACCACCATCGCGACAAGGCGCAGTGGCGCAAGGACATCGCACGGCGTCGCCGCCTGGAGGCGGAGGGATGGATCTACCTGTCCGTGACCCAGGCCGATCTCTCACGTCCCGCACGGCTCCTGGCCGACGTGCGCACCGCGATCGAAGCTCGTCGTCGCGAGCACTTGCCGTGATCGGTCGGATTCCGGCATCCGGTACCGACAAGTCGCGGCAAGTGCCGGATGTCGAGAGGGCGAGCCGGCTCAGCCCTCGTCGGGGTACAGGCGCGCATCGAGGCGTGCGGCGGCGAGGAAGCCCGCCGCCGCATTGAGCGCCGAGACCGCGTCCTCCGCCGCCGAGCCCGCCGGCGCCCTGTCCGCCCGGCGATCCGGCAGCGGCGCGGGCTCCTGCGCCTCCTCGAGGCCTTCGATGCGCGAGGCCGCCAGCTGCTGCGCGGCGAGCTCGGCGTAGAGTCCGCCGGCCGCCAGGAGCTCTGCGTGCGTGCCGGACTCCACGATCTGGCCGGCCTCGATCACGTGGATCGTGTCGGCGCCGATCACCGTCGACAGCCGGTGCGCGATCGACAGCGTCGTCCGCCCGCGGGCCGCGGCATCCAGAGCCTCCTGCACGACCCGCTCCGAGACCGTGTCGAGGGCGCTGGTCGCCTCGTCCAGCAGGAGCACCGGCGGATCCTTCAGCAGCACGCGCGCGATCGCGATGCGCTGCTTCTCGCCGCCGGAGAGCCGATAGCCGCGCTCGCCCACGATCGTGTCGTATCCGCGCTCGAAGCCCGAGACGATGTGGTGGATGTTCGCCGAGGTGCACGCCGCGATCATCTCCTCCTCACTCGCATCGGGCTTGGCGTAGAGCAGGTTCTCGCGGATCGTGGCGTGGAAGAGGTAGGTCTCCTGGGAGACGATCCCGATGTGGTCGATGATCGACTCCTGGGTGAGCGTGCGCACATCCGCCCCGGAGAACAGCACCGCCCCCTCGGATGCCTCGTACAGCCGGGGCGCGAGGTAGAGCACGGTGGTCTTCCCCGCCCCGGAGGGGCCGACGAAGGCCACGTGCTCGCCGGGCTCGGCGACGAAGGAGACGCCCTGCAGCGTCGCACGCGCCTCCGGCGAGGCGTCCGGATAGCGGAAGACGACGTCCTGGAACTCGATACGGCCGACGGGGCCGGGAGCGTCTTCGACCGCGACGGCCTCCGGGGCGTCCTGGATCGCGGGAACCATGTCGAGATACTCGAAGATGCGCGAGAAGAGGGCGGCGGAGGTCTGCAGGTCCAGCGCCACGCGCATGAGGCCCATGAGCGGCTGGAGCAGGCGCGCCTGGACCGTGGTGAAGGCGACGACGGTGCCCGCGGTGATGGCTCCGGCGCCCCCGGCGATCAGCCAGCCGGCGACGAGGTAGATGACGGCGGGAACGGATGCCATGAGCACCTGCACGACGGCGAAGAAGCCCTGACCGCTCATGGCCCTCCGCACCTGCAGCTTCACCTGGTTGCGGTTCTCGTGCTGGTAGCGCTCGGACTCCGTGTGCTGGCGGTTGAAGGCCTTGGACAGGAGCATGCCCGACACGCTCAGGGTCTCCTGGGTGATCGCGGTGAGCTCGGAGAGCGACTCCTGCGTCTCCCCCGCGATCCGCGCCCGCACCTGGCCCACGCGGCGCTGCACGAAGATGAGGAAGGGCATGAGCACGACCGCGATGATCGTCAGGCGCCAGTCGATGAGGATCATCGCCACGAGCGAGGCGATCACGGTCACCACGTTGCCGAGGATGCTCGTGACCGTGTTGGTCAGCACACCCGAGACGCCGCCGACGTCGTTCTGCAGTCGCGACTGGATGACGCCGGTCTTGGTGCGGGTGAAGAAGCCGAGCTCCATCGCCTGCAGGTGCTCGAAGAGCTTCACGCGCAGGTCGCCGGTGACGCTGTTGCCGACGGTCGAGGTCAGCCAGGTCTGGGCGACGCCGAGCAGCGCGGAGAAGAGGAAGAGCCCGACCATCACCAGCACGAGCTGGAGGAGCAGCGTCAGATCGGGGCCGCCCCCGGCCACGGGGAAGAGCGCGTCGTCGAAGATGCGCTGCACGATCAGCGGCGGGATCACGGCGACGGCCGCGCCCACCATCACGATGAGCCCCGTGAGGGCTATGCGGCCCCTGTAGGCGGAGAACAGCCCGACGACTCTCCTGCCGAGATTCTCGACCTTCGGCGCCTGGGCGTTGGCTCTGCGCTGCGCCGCCTCGTCGATCCCGCGCATCCCGCGGCCGCCGCCTCCGCCGCCGCCCATTCCACCCATGCTCATGGGGTCAGCCTAGTGAGCGGCGACACGATCTCGGGATTCGGGGAATCGGATGCCGCATCCGCACGTTATGCTGTGAGGCTTGCCCTTGCGCACTCCGCTCGACCCGGGCGCTCCGCACCTCTCGCGGTGCTCGCCCCCGCCACGGACCCGCCGGGCCCTGCCGACCACCATCCGCCATCCGCCGAGGAGAGCCATGACCGCCGACACCGGATCGACGCCCGCCCAGACGCCTCCCGCGGCATCCGAGCCGCACCCCGAGACCGGCTCCACAGGTCTCACCCGCGGCGAGACGCGCGTGATCTGGCTGCTGCTCGCGGCCGCGTTCGTCGCGATCCTCAACGAGACGACGATGGGCATCGCGATCCCGCACCTCATCGGCGACCTCGGAATCACGGCGGATGCCGCGCAGTGGATCACGACGGCGTTCATGCTGACGATGGCCGTCGTCATCCCGATCACCGGCTTCCTCCTGAAGCGCTTCACCACGCGGCAGATCTTCATCGCCGCGATGATGCTGTTCTCGGCGGGAACGCTCATCGCGATGCTCGCCCCCGGCTTCCCCGTACTCCTCGTGGGCCGGGTCGTGCAGGCGTCGGGCACGGCGATCATGATGCCGCTGCTGATGACGACGCTCATGACGGTCGTGCCGCCGCACACCCGCGGGCGCATGATGGGACGCGTCACCATCGTCATGGCGCTGGCGCCGGCCATCGGCCCGACTCTTTCCGGGTTCCTGCTGGACACGGTCGGCTGGCGCTGGATCTTCGGCGTCGTGCTGCCGATCGCCCTGTTCTCGCTCGCGGCCGGTGCGAAGTGGATCCAGAACCTCGGTGAGACGACGCACGCGCCGATCGACGTGCTCTCGGTGATCCTGTCGGCCTTCGGCTTCGGCGGGATCGTCTACGGGCTCAGCCAGATCGGCGGCGCGGCCGCGCACGGTGCGGCGGGCGCGGCATCGGATGCCGGAAACGGCGCCGTGGTGGGCCTGAGCGTCTCGCTCAGCATCGGGCTCGTGGCTCTGGGACTGTTCCTCTGGCGGCAGGTGGTGCTGCAGCGGGTCGACGACGCCCTGCTGGATCTGCGCGTCTTCCGCTCCCGGAACTTCTCGCTGTCCGTCGCGCAGCTGGCGCTCATGTCACTGGCGTTCTTCGGCGCGATCACCGTGCTGCCGCTGTACATGCAGAACGTCCTGGAGTTCACGGCGCTCGACGCGGGGCTGGCGGTGCTGCCCGGCTCTCTCATCATGGGCCTGCTGGGCCCGGTGATCGGCCGCATCTACGATGCGCGCGGCACGCAGGTCCTGCTCGTTCCGGGTGCGATCATCGTCGTGGGGATGCTGTGGTTCTACACGACCTTCGGCGAGACCACCTCGATCTGGCTCGTCGCCGGCGCGCAGACGATCCTGTCGATCGGACTCGCCCTGTCGTTCACGCCGCTGTTCACCGCGGCGCTCGGGTCGCTCGAACCGCGCTTCTACTCCTATGGCAGCGCGGTGGTCGGCACGGTCCAGCAGGTCGCCGGGGCCGCAGGCGTCGCCCTCATGATCACGGTGATGTCGGCGGTGTCGGCCAGTGCCGCGGCCGAGGGCGCCTCCGACCTCACGGCGGGAACCCTGGGCGCGCAGGCGGCGTTCACGATCGCCGCGGTCATCGCCGTCCCGCTCATCCTCGGTGCAGTGCTGATCCGCAAGCCCGCCGACAGCATCGGCGCGCCGCCGGTGCACTGAACGGTAGCCTCGGCTCATGTCCGCATCCGATTCCGCCTGGCGTCCGGTGTTCGCCGCGCTCGCGAACGAGGCGAGCCGTCGCGTCTATGCCGAGATCGTGCTGGGGTCGGATGCCGCAGGCTCAGACCTCAGCCCCTCGCGCCGCCGGCACGCGCTGGAGTCGCTCGTCAAGGCGGGGCTCATCGCCCCGGACGGCGACGGATGGCGGCCGGGCGAGATCTTCGCGGAGGTGCTCGCCGCCGCACCGAGGCCGCAGCGCCGCACCGGTGTGGAACGGTTCCTGACCGCCGAGGGCCGCATCGACCGCTATCCTGCGAACCTCGGCGAGCGCGAAGAGCTGCTGCGGCATGTGGTCGCGCAGGCGCTCGATACGGGCGAGGTGCTGGACGAGGCGGAGCTGGGCGAGCGGCTGTCGCGCTTCAGCGAGGACACGGCCGTTCTGCGGCGCTATCTCGTGGACGCCGAGCTGCTCGAGAGGACGGCATCCGGCTCGCAGTACGCGAGGGTCCCGGCGCCGTAGCTCGTACGAGGTCTCCGGCGCTCACCGCGACCGCCGGCCGCCGGCCGCATGGTCGAAGATCACGCTCGTGTTGGTGGCGGCGACCTCCTCCCGGAGGCTGAGCGTGTCGGAGACGAGTTCGCGCAGCGCCACCGGATCGCGCACGGCGACGTGCAGGAGGAAGTCCTGGTCGCCGGCGACGAAGTAGACGTGGCGGGCCGCCGGCAGCTGCTGCAGATACTCCTGGAACTGACGCAGGTTGCCGCGCGCGGAGGAGTGAAGGCGGATCGCGATCAGCGCTTCGAGCACGAGACCGCTCGCGGCCGGCGCGATCACCGTCCGGAAGCCGGCGATGGCCCCCGAGGCGATCATGGCGCGCACGCGGCGGTGACACGTCGATTCGGAGATCCCGGCACGCGCGGCCAGCTCGCTGTTGGAGATCCGTGCGTTCCATTCCAGTTCGCGCAGAATCCTCCGGTCGATGTCGTCGAGCTCCGCGTCGACGGGAGAATCCTGCTCGGAGATCATGCTCACGCTCCCAGATTGGAAGGATCTTCTGCGTACTACGGATGATTCTATGCGATCTTCCTTTGACCACATACATGCAACAGATTCCTTCATAATTGCCACAGAGACACACGGCATGAAGGAGGAGTCGACATGGCACGGTCGATCGTGATCGGCGCAGGCATGGTGGGCCTTGCCACCGCATGGCACCTGCAGGAGCACGGCGTCGAGGTCATCGTCGTCGATCGAACCGGCGTCGCCGCCGGCTCGTCGTGGGGGAACGCCGGCTGGCTCACGCCGGGGAAGGCGATACCACTGGCCGATCCGAGTCTGTGGACCTATGGCCCCAAAGCGCTTCTCGATCCGGATGCCGCGCTGCACGTGCCCTTCCGCGTCGACCCCGCGCTGTGGTCCTTCCTCACGAGGTTCGCCTCGCACGGCACCCACCGCGCCTGGGACAGCACGATGAAGGCTCTCACCCCCATCGACAGGATCGCGCTGGAGTGCTTCGACGAACTGAACGCGGGAGGAGTGGACGCCTGGACGAGGGAAGGTCCCTTCGTCGTCGGGTTCACGCAGGAAGCGCACTCGCGAGGGTTCCTGCGCGAGATCGAGGGCGTCATCCGGCACGGCCAGGAGGTGCCCTTCGACCGCCTCGACGATCCGCGCGAGCTCGCGCCTCAGCTCTCGGACGCCGTTCGTGTGGCCTACCGCCTCGACGGCCAGAGATTCCTCGAACCCGGTCCGTACGTGCAGGCGCTCGCCGATGCCGTCATCGCACGGGGCGGCACGATCCGCACGGGCTCGGCGGTGGAGTCCATCGGCTCCTCCCCGCAGCCGGATGTGACGCTCGCGGACGGCGAGCGTCTGCAGGCGGACTCCGTCGTGATCGCCACCGGCGCCTGGCTCCCGCGACTGGCACGGCCGCTCGGCGTGAGGGTGCGCGTGCAGGCAGGGCGCGGCTACTCCTTCACCGTGCCCACCAGCGAGCCCGCCCGCCACCCCGTCTACCTCCCCTTCCAGAGGATCGCCTGCACCCCGTACCAGGGGCGCTTCCGCATCGCGGGCACGATGGAGTTCCGTCGCCCCGATGAGCCCCTGCAGCAGCGAAGGGTGCAGGCCATCATCAACCAGGCCCGCACGCTGATGACCGGCGTCGACCTCGACGATCGCCAGGACGAATGGGTCGGCTCGCGGCCGGTGACCCCCGACGGCCTCCCGCTCGTGGGCGCGACGCGCGCGCCCGGCGTCTTCGTCGCCGGAGGGCACGGCATGTGGGGGATCGTCCTGGGACCGGCCACCGGGAAGCTCCTGGCCGAGCAGATCGTCACCGGGCGCATCGACCCGGCCATCGCCCCCTTCGACCCGCTGCGCTAGCAGGATGCGGGTCAGGCGCCGGGGAGCGGATGTCGTTCCCCGGCGCCTGCCGCGTCATTCGGCGCGCTGGACCGGTTCGCTCCATCCCTCCCCGCCCCAGCCCTCCCCGCGCGGCGGGTTGACCAGGAACACGACGATGAGCGCGCAGCAGCCGAAGGCCGCCGCCGGCAGCAGCAGTCCCTGCGCCATCGCCGCCGCATAGCCGTAGACGAAGGCATCCGATGCCGCTGGCCCCTGCCCACCGGCCGCATCCCCCGCGAAGCCGGGGATCTCCGCCGCCAGGCGCATCGCCAGCAGCGCGGTGATGGCCGCGGAGCCGAGCACCGAGCCGACCTGCCGGGTCATCGTGTACACGCCCGAGCCCGCGCCGGCGTACTTGTGCGGCAGGTTGCGCGTCACCGTGGAGGCGATGGGAGAGAACACGCCCGAGACGGCCAGGCCCAGCAGCGCCGAGGGGAACAGCAGCAGCCACAGGGGCTGATCCGGGGTGAGCACCACGCTGTACCAGACGAGGGCGCCGGCGGCGAGCGAGAAGCTGGTGAAGGACACCCAGCGCGGGCCGACCCGGTCGCTCAGCCGCCCGACGAAGGGCCCGAGGATCCCCGAGATGATCGGCATGGGGGCGATCATCAGCGCCGCCAGGGTCGGGTCCAGGCCCCGCGCCACCTGGAAGTAGAAGGCCAGGGGCATGGGCAGCGCGGTGATGCCGACGCCCAGGAGCATGCCGGCCGCGTTCGAGAGCGAGAAGTTGCGATCCCGGTAGATGCTCAGCGGGAGCAGAGGCTCGCCGCGCATGAATCGCTGCCAGAGGACGAAGAGCACCAGGAACACGAGGCCCGTGACGACCAGGCCCCACACGCTGATCGGACCTGCGATCGTCCCCCACTCGTAGGTGCCGCCCTCCTGGATCCCGAACACGAGCAGGAACATGCCGATCGCCGAGAGGGCGACGCCGAGCCAGTCGATCCTGCGCGAGAGGGTCTCCAGGTTCGGCACGAGCCGCCAGGCGGCGATGAAGGCGATGATGCCCACGGGCACGTTGACGAAGAAGATCCACTCCCAGCCGAGCGAGTCCACCAGCAGCCCGCCCAGCAGGGGCCCGACGAGGGCGGCGACGCCGGCGACCGAGCCCCACACCCCCATCGCCGCACCCCGCCCGTGCGGCGGGAAGGTGCGGGTGATCACCGCCATCGTCTGCGGGGTCATCATCGCCGCGCCCAGCCCCTGGACCGCCCGCGCGGCGATGAGCATGCCGATCCCGTCGGCGATCCCGCAGGCGAAGGAGGCCAGCGTGAAGACGACCAGGCCGGCGAGGTACATGCGCTTGGGCCCGAACCGGTCGCCCAGGCGCCCCGTGATGAGCAGCGGCACCGCGTAGGCGAGCAGATAGGCGCTGGTCACCCACATCACCGAGGTGAGGTCGGCGTTCAGCTCGCGCAGGATGACGGGGTTTGCGATGGCGACGATCGTCGTGTCCACGAGGATCATGAAGAAGCCGATGAGCATCGCCCAGAGGGCGCGCCAAGGCCTGTCAGACGGGTTCATACGTCCCTTTCATCATCAGGATCGCCGCGGATGCGGCGAGAAGTCTGTGCGGATCAGCGTGCGGACGTCTCAGGGTCGGGCCAGGTGAGAGCTCCGGACTCCAGATCGCGGACGAGGGCGGCGATCCATTCCGCCTCCGCGCTGAGCATCGCCCGCTGGAAGTGCACGTCGAGGGCGAGGTGGCGCTCCAGCCCCTTCGCCGCGATGCGCTCGATCGAGGCGTCCCAGAGCTGGAGGGAGGCGGCGATCTGCGCTGCCCGATCGCGAAGAAGGGCGGTGACCTGAGCGGCGGGAAGGTTCCTCGCCTCGCGGACGGCGACGGGGAAGCGGGGATACTCGTTGACGTGCGTCGCCAGCATCTCGGCGAGGGTCTCCCGCAGCATCCGCTCCCCCTCCGGAGTGATCGCGTAGACCGTGCGCTCGGGGCGGAGCCCTTCTCGCTCGACGGCCGACTTCGCGATGAGGCCATCGCCCGCCAGGCGCTCGACCGCGCGGTAGAGCGAGCCGGGGCTGACCTTGATGATGCGCTGCTCCTGGCGCTGACGCATGATCTGATACATCTCATAGGGATGCATCTCGCTCTCTGCGAGCAGTGCCAGAGCGCCCACGGCGAGCGGACTCAGTTGCGGCATCCGCCACCTCCTCATCGAGAATCCATATATTCCGGTCGGAATATTTCGGATGGTACTACAAGATGAGCGGGAGGGCGAATGAGCTCGCCCTCCCGCCAGGGACCGATCAGCCGGCGGTCGTCACCTCCGGCAGTCCTACGACGACCTCCCCCAGCAGGGGCGTCGAGACCGCGTAGATGCCGTGGTTCGCGAACAGCCAGATGATGTTGCGATCCCACTCGACGAACACGCCGTGGACGGGAGCGGCCAGATCGTCGTCGTCCTTCAGGCCCATCGGGGGCACGAAGTAGGCGCCGACCTTCGGGTCCTCGGGGTCGCGCACATCGAAGATCTGCAGGCCGCCGGCGTAGAAGGCGTAGGGGATCACGCCGCCGTGCGGGGTGCCGGTGTTGGTGAAGTAGCCCGAGCGCTTCGGCCCGAACGAGCCCCGGCGCTGGGCGTAGTCGGTGAAGGCCGCATCCGCCGGGGGCAGCGGGCGGGGCAGGGTGCGCACGACACGCGGCTGAGTCGGGTCGGACACGTCGATCTGGTAGATCTCCTTGGCCGGCTCGTAGCAGTCGGTGTTCATCGGGTAGCCCGAGACGTAGACGTAGCCGGTCTCCTCCACCTGCGTCGTGTCGACGTTGTCGCCCTCCGTGCCGGCGACGCTGACCGGGAGGTGGCACCAGCCGACGTGGTGGATGTTGCTCGGATCCGACACGTCGAGCACGAAGAAGCCCTGACCGCCCTGCGCGGCGTAGCCGTACTTCCATCCCGACTCGACGGAGCGAGGCATGAAGATCCCCATGCGCGAGCCGAACCACGAGGTCTTGTTGTTCCAGCGCGGGTTGGTCGCGAGGTACTCCGAGTCCTCCTCGCCCACGCGCGTGCCGGGCACCCACCACTGGGACAGCAGCTCCGGGTTGGCCGGGTCGGAGACGTCATAGGCCGCGTGACCGGCAGCCCAGAGCGTCGTGCGGTACGGCTGGTTGGTGAAGGTGTTGTCGGGAGCGGTGGCGACGAAGAGGTACTTGTCCCCGTAGTAGACCGGCAGGTCCAGGGCGCCGTTGCCCTCCTGCACCTCGTCGGGCGTGTGGTTGGGGTCGGTGGAGACCGTGGTCAGCAGCGTCCAGTCGCGCGGGCTCGGCCCGTCCACCTCGAACACGCGGAAGCCGCGCAGCCCGTCCCACTCCTTGAGCTGGCCCTCGACCGTGTCGTCGATCCACTTGTTGGCGACGCGTCCCTTGAGGAAGTAGCGCGGGGTCTCGCTGGCCTGGATGGCGATGTACTTGCCGAGCCTCTGGTTCCACTTCACGGTGGTGGCGCCCCAGTCCGGACGCGGGTCGCCCCAGCCCCACTGCTCCTCGTCGACGATCTTCAGATCGCGCGGATCGGTGATGTCGTAGAGCTTCCAGTGGTTGCCGCCCCCGTAGTGGAGCATGTAGCGATGGCCGTCCCAGTCGTAGATGCTCTGCCAGGTGTGGCTGGTGTTGACCGCGATCGGGTAGAAGGCCTCCGCCGTGGCGTTGTGCACGTAGGTCTCTGGGTCGCGGTAGTCGAGCTGGCCGGGGAAGTCGATGAACACGTCCCGGGGGACCGAGGGGGTCTCCGCCGGAGGGAGGAAGGTGCCGTCGGGCTGCATGCCCCAGGTCGAGGGATCGGGATCGGCGGGCTCGCCCGGAACTCGCGGGAAGTCTTCCGGGTCGTACTTCTTTGCATCGGGCACGTAGGGAGAACCGGCCATAGTTGCCTCCAGTGGTGGGTCGGCGAGGATTGCGGATGGTCGCACACCGCACAGCAGTGTGCTCTTCAGTCTCCCCTCCGGCTGCCATAGCGGCCAATATCTAATTGGCTCACCGATATAGCCGCCGGGGCATACCCTCGGCACAAACTCGCTTTCCCCTCTCACCGGGCTCCGAGCCGCCCTACGCTCGATGTCATCATCACCGAGAGAGGGAGAGACGGATGCGCATCGGTGTCATCGGCTACGGGGCGATCGGGCGGGGCCTGGTGGAGCACATCACCCGCACGGAGAGCCTCGAGCTCGCCTTCGTCTGCACGCGCACGGCGATCGCGGATGCCGGGTGGAGCGCCGTGCCCCTGAGCGGGCTCACCCCTCAGCTGCTGTCCCCGACGGATCTGGTCGTCGAAGCGGCCCACCCGGAGATCATCGCTCAGCACGGCGAACGGATCCTCGCGCACAGCGATCTGATGGTCGTCTCCGCCGGCGGACTCGTCGACGACCGGCAGAGGGAAGGGCTGGAGGCCGTCGCCCGCCGGCACGGCACGCGGATCATCGTGCCGTTCGGGGCTCTCTCGGGCCTGGAGGCCCTGGCCAGCCGACCCGGCTCCTGGACCTCGGCGACGATCACCTTCGTCAAGCCGCCCGGCGCCTTCGACCCGGCCCCGGCCGACACCGCCGGACGCACGATCGTCTACGACGGACCCGTGCGGGGCGTGGCCGCACTGTATCCGCGCAACGTCAACGCGATGGTGACCTTCGCACTGGCGACCGCGGGGCTCGACACCACCCGCGCCGTCCTCGTCAGCGATCCCGCCCAGCCCTACGCCTCCCTGGAGTTCGAGGCGACGGCCGCCGACGGAGGCCGTCTGCACGTCACCAAGAGCCAGCCGCTCCTGGGCGTCTCGGGGTCGGAGATGCCCGACGCCATCGTCCATTCGCTGATGATGCGCACCGGCGGCAGAAGCGGTCTCTGGTTCGGCTGAGACCTGCGCCCGGCAGCGCCCCTACAGCGAGGGTCTGCGCTCGGACGCCGTGTACTCGCGCTCGAGCTCCGACAGACGCGCCCCCTCCGACCGCAGGTGGGACAGCAGCGCGGCCCCCGCGGCCGAGGGGGCACGCTCCCGACGCATCGTGACGCCGACCGAGCGACGGATCGCGTTCAGCGGGGTGTCCAGCATCCGCAGACCGTCGTCCTCGACCGCGATGAACATCGGAAGGGCGGCGACCACATCGCTGTTGACGAGGAGGTGCCGCAGAGTCAGCATCGAGGTGCACTCCACGCGCTCGGCCGGCAGCGGCAGACCTTCGTGGAAGAAGACCGCCTCCAGCTCGGCGCGCAGGGCCGTCTGAGCGACCGGGAAGATCCAGGGGAAGCTGACGAGATCGGCCAGCGACACCTTCGTGCGGCGATGGATCGGGTGGTCAGAGCGGGCCACGAGCCGGATGGGCTCCTGATGCAGGCGCTCCTGCTCCAGGCGGGCGGGCACGGTCGGCGACAGGCGTCCCACGGTGAGATCGAGCTCGCCGGCCAGCAGCAGCTGCTGGAGCGTGTCCGGCGTGCCCTCGCGCACCACGACGGTCAGCTGCGGATGCTCGGCCTTCAGCGCCGCGATGGCACGGGGAAGAAGCAGGTTCGAGCCGGCCAGGTGCGTCCCGACCGTCACCGTTCCCAGCTGCCCCGACTGCAGCAGCCGGATCTCCTCGCCCGCCGTGCGCAGCTCCGCCAGCACCGAGCGTGCCCGCTCGATGAAGGGGATGCCGTACTCGGTGGGCCTGACGCCGCGCGGCAGGCGCTCGAACAGCGCGACCCCCAGCAGCTCTTCGACCTCCCGCAGCCCGCGCGTCACGACGGGCTGGGTGACATGCAGTCGCTCGGCGGTGCGCACGAGGGTGCCCTCGTCCGCGACGGTGGTGACGAGGACGAGGTGCCGGATCTTCAGCCGGCCATCGAGGAGTCGATCAGTGCCCACGCTCGAAACTATAGCTCAATGGGCATAGCATTGCCTCAAGTCGGTAATTGTGGGCATTGACAAGTCCTTCTACGGTCGAGGTATGACCTCCGCAGCGACCCGAGCGTCCGCCCCCGCGCACCTGCGCAACTTCATCGACGGCGAGCACGTGGACGGCATCGCCGGGTTCGAGAAGTTCACCCCGGTCACCGGGTCGCTCCTCGCCACCGTGCACGAAGCCGGTCCGGAGGAGGTCGATCGTGCGGTGCGGTCCGCACGCGCGGCGCTGGACGGCCCCTGGGGCCGGACGACCGTCAATGAGCGCGCAGCCGTGCTGCGCCGGATCGCCGACACGATCGAGCGCCGTTTCGACGACCTGGTCGCCGCCGAGATCGGCGACACCGGCAAGCCCGAGACCCTCACCCGGGAGCTCGACGTCGCCCGCGCCGCCGCCAACTTCCGGGCCTTCGCCGATGTCGTCGCCAGCGCCGGACTCGACTCCTTCCTCACCGAGACCGCCGACGGCCGCCGTGCCCTCAACTACGCGGTGCGCCAGCCTCTGGGCGTCGTCGCCGTCATCGTGCCCTGGAACCTTCCGCTGCTGCTGCTGACCTGGAAGCTCGCCCCGGCCCTGGCCTCGGGCAACGCCGTGGTGGTCAAGCCCTCGGAGGAGACGCCCTCCTCGGCGACCCTCCTGGCGGAGATCCTCATCGAGGCGGGCCTTCCCCCCGGCGTCGTCAACGTCGTCCACGGCTTCGGCCCCGGATCGGCGGGCGAGTACCTCACGACGCATCCCGGGATCGACGGCGTCACCTTCACCGGCGAGACCTCCACCGGCTCTGCGATCATGCGCGCGGTCGCGCCGCGCGTGCGCCCGGTCTCGTTCGAGCTCGGCGGGAAGAACGCCGCGGTCGTCTTCGCCGATGCGGATCTGGACGCCGCCATCGCCGGTCTCGCGCGATCGACGTATCTGAACACCGGGCAGGTGTGCCTGTGCACGGAGCGGATCTACGTCGAGCGCACCGTGTTCGACGAGGTCGCCTCGGGTCTGGCCGAGCGCGCCGCGGGCCTGCGACTGGGCCGCCCCGCGGATCCGGCGACGACCACCGGCCCGCTGATCTCCCAGAAGCACCGAGAGAAGGTGCTCTCCTACTTCGCCCTCGCCCAGGAGGAGGGCGCCACGGTGCTCGCCGGCGGCGGCGTGCCGCGTCTGGGCGAGGAGCTCGACGGCGGTTTCTGGATCGAGCCCACCCTGTGGACGGGGCTGGACAACAGCCATCGGGTCGTGCGCGAGGAGATCTTCGGTCCCGTCGCGAGTCTCATCCCCTTCGACACCGAGGAGGAGGCGATCGCCCTGGCCAACGACACCGAGTACGGCCTGGCCGCCGTCACCTGGACGAGCGACCTCACCCGAGGACACCGCGTCGCCCAGCGGATGCGCGTGGGCATGTCGTGGGTGAACAGCTGGTATCTGCGCGATCTGCGCAGCCCCTTCGGCGGCGTCGGGCTCTCGGGCATCGGCCGCGAGGGGGGCCTGCACTCCCTGGAGTTCTACACGGAGCAGACGAATGTGTGCGTGCAGCTGTGAGTGAGACGACGTCGGAGGCCGTCCGCGCCGCCGATGCGCGGCTGCACGAGGCCGCGCGCAGCGGTGTGGCCTGCGCACCGATCCGCGACCTGATCGGCGAGGAGGATCAAGACCTGGCCTATGAGGTCCAGTCCCTCGGAATCGCACGCCGGCTCGCCGCCGGGAGCAGGGTCGTCGGACGCAAGATCGGCCTCACCTCCCCCGTGGTGCAGGCTCAGCTCGGCGTGGACACCCCCGACTACGGCGTCCTCCTGGACGACATGATCGTCGCCGATCGCGAGCCCCTCGCCCTGTCGGGGTTCCTCCAGCCGCGCGCCGAGGCCGAGGTCGCCTTCGTCCTCGGTCACGATCTCGACAGCCCCGCCACCCACGTCGCAGACGTGCTGCGGGCCACGGAGTTCGTCCTCCCGGCCATCGAGGTCGTCGACTCCCGCATCGCCGGATGGGACATTCGGATCACCGACACCATCGCCGACAACGCCTCCAGCGGTGCGGTGGTGCTCGGCACCACCCCGCGGCGCTTGGACGGCCTCGACCTCGCCGCCGTCGGAATGAGCCTGGACTACGACGGCGAGCCGGTCTCGACGGGCACGGGAGCCGCATGCCTGGGCAGCCCTGTGATCGCCGTCGCGTGGCTCGCCCGAGCCGTCGCGCGGCACGGGAGCCCGCTCCGCGCGGGCGAGATCATCCTCTCCGGTGCGCTCGGCCCCATGGTCGCCGCCGCTCCCGGGGTCTTCCGCGCCCGCATCGACGGACTCGGCGAGGTCTCGGCCGACTTCGTCGGATCGACCACTCAAGGAGCACGCGTATGACCGCTGGCGTCGCCATCATCGGCTCGGGAAACATCGGCACCGACCTCCTGATCAAGGTCAAGCGCCTCTCCTCCACCCTGCACGTGGCGGCGATGGTCGGCATCGACGAGAACTCCGACGGGCTCGCCCGCGCGCGCAGGCTGGGCGTGGCCACCACGCACGAGGGCATCGACGGACTCCTGGCCATGCCGGAGTTCGCCGAGGTGCAGCTCGTCTTCGACGCGACCTCCGCCGGCGCGCATCAGCGCAACGACGCGCTCGTGCGCGAGCACGGCCGCCTCATGGTGGACCTCACCCCCGCCGCCATCGGCCCCTACGTCATCCCCGTGGTCAACATCGACGAGCACGCGGACGCCACGAACGTCAACATGGTCACCTGCGGAGGGCAGGCGACGGTCCCGATCGTCGCGGCCGTCTCGCGTGTGGCCCCGGTGGCCTACGCCGAGATCGTCGCCTCGATCGCCTCGAAGTCGGCGGGACCGGGCACGCGTGCCAACATCGACGAGTTCACCGAGACCACCTCGCGTGCCATCGAAGAGGTCGGCGGCGCCGAGCGCGGCAAGGCGATCATCGTGCTCAACCCCGCGGAGCCCCCGCTGATCATGCGGGACACGGTGTTCTGCCTCGTCGAGGGGAAGATCGACGAGGAGGCCGTGCGGGCGTCCGTCGCGCAGATGATCGCGGATGTGAACGGCTATGTGGGCGGCTACCGGCTGAAGCAGGAGGTGCAGTTCGAGCACGTCGAGCATGCCTCCGTGCCGGCGCTCGGCCGCTCCTTCGAGGGGACGAAGATCACCGTGCTGCTCGAGGTCGAGGGCTCCGGGCACTACCTTCCGGAGTACGCGGGCAACCTCGACATCATGACCAGCGCGGCCCTGCGCACCGCCGAGCATCTGATCGAGAGCCGTCAGGGGGCGTCCTCATGACCACCACCGCCGCACCTCGCATCTACGTGCAGGACGTCACCCTCCGCGACGGCATGCACGCCGTCGGCCACAGCTACCGGGCAGACGACGTCCGCGCCATCGCCGCCGCGCTGGACGCCGCCGGCGTCGATGCGATCGAGGTCGCGCACGGCGACGGCCTGGGCGGCTCCAGCGTCGCCTACGGCCACGGTGCGCACACCGATCTCGAATGGATCGAGGCGGCCGCCTCCGTGGTGAAGAACGCCGTCCTCACGACCCTCATCCTCCCCGGGATCGGGACGATCGAGGACCTCGCCCGCGCCCGCGACCTCGGCGTGCAGAGCGTGCGCGTCGCGACGCACTGCACCGAGGCGGACGTGGCCGCGCAGCACATCGCGTGGGCCCGGGAGAACGGGATGGACGTCTCCGGCTTCCTCATGATGAGCCACATGAACGATCCGCGCTCGCTCGCCGAGCAGGCGCGTCTGATGGAGTCCTACGGGGCGCACTGCGTGTACGTCACCGACTCGGGTGGGCGCCTGACCATGCGCGACGTCGCCGAGCGCATCGACGCCTACCGCGAGGTCCTCTCCCCCGCCACCCAGATCGGTGTCCACGCCCATGAGAACCTCTCGCTGAGCGTGGCCAACAGCGTCACCGCCGTCGAGCACGGCGCGTACCGCGTCGACGCCTCTCTGGCCGGCCAGGGCGCCGGTGCGGGAAACTGCCCGATCGAGCCCTTCATCGCCGTGGCGGACCTGCTCGGCTGGGAGCACGGCTGCGAGCTGTTCGGACTGCAGGATGCCGCCGAGGAGCTGATCCGCCCGCTCCAGAAGCGACCGGTCCGCGTGGACCGCGAGACGCTGACGCTCGGCTACGCCGGGGTGTACTCCAGCTTCCTCCTGCACGCCGAGCGTGCCGCCGAGCGCTACGGGATCGACACCCGCGACATCCTCGTCGAGGTGGGCCGGCGCCGCATGGTCGGCGGCCAGGAGGACCTCCTCGTCGATGTCGCCCTCGACCTGGTCGCCGAGCGCGCCGCCGCGGAGGAGGGCCGATGACCGAGGCCCCGAGCACGCCCGAGGCGCTGGCCGTCCTGCTGGACGACGCGCAGCGCCACGCCGTGCCGATCGAGCAGCTCTCCGCGCGGTCGCCGCTGGACATCTCCCGCGCCTACGCCGTCCAGCACGCGCTGATCGCCCGCCGGCTCGCCCGCGGAGACGAGCTCGTCGGCCTCAAGCTGGGCTTCACCAGTCGCGCCAAGGCGCAGCAGATGGGCGTGGACGACCTCATCCTCGGCTCGCTCACCCGTGAGATGCGCATCGAGGACGGCGGCGGCTTCGACGTGCGCTCCGCGATCCATCCCCGCGTCGAGCCCGAGATCGCCTATCTGCTGGCCCCGAACGACCCGACGAGGATCGTCGCCGTGGCTCCGGCGCTGGAGTTCATCGACTCGCGCTACCGCGACTTCCGCTTCGACCTGGGCGACGTCGTCGCCGACAACACCTCCGCGGCCGGCTTCGTCCTCGGCCCCTGGCAGGATCCCGCATCGGTCGGCCGGCTCGACAACCGCGCCGTCGTGCTCCAGATCGACGGTCGCATCGTCCAGTCCGGCTCCACGGCCGCGATCCTCGGCGGCCCCGCGCGCGCGATCGGCTCGGCCCGCCGTCTCGCGGGCGCCTTCGGATTCGCGGACGCGGGACGGATCCTCCTCGCCGGCGCCGCCACCGCGGCCGTGCCGGTCCCCGCCGGCGGGGTCGTGGAGGCCACCATCACGGGGCTCGGCCGGGTGTCGGTCCGCATAGGAGAGGGAGAGCAGCGATGAGCACGACAGAGGGCATCACCGTCGAGGGCAGCGCGGTCCCGCGCGGACGCTTCCCCCACGTGAAGGTCGCCGGCGACCTCATCTTCGTCTCCGGCACCTCCAGCCGCCGCCCCGACAACACGATCGAGGGCGCCGAGGCCGACGAGTTCGGTGCGACCCGCCTGGACATCGCGGTGCAGACCCGCGCCGTCATCGAGAACATCCGCACCATCCTCGCCGCCGCCGGCGCCGACCTGAGCGACCTGGTCCAGACCACGACCTTCCTGGTCGACATGAACGACTTCGCCGACTACAACGCCGTGTGGGCCGAGTACTTCGACGGTTCCGGCCCCGCCCGCACGACCGTGGCCGTGCACGCCCTGCCGCATCCGCATCTTCGCATCGAGATCCAGGCGATCGCCCGGATCACCGCCGTACAACAGTGAGTCAGAAATACAAGGAGGAATCATGAGCAGCATCCCACCCGTCATCGACTTCGCCGCCTGGATCAAGGAGAACGAGCACCTCCTCAAGCCCCCGGTGAACAACAAGCAGGCCTGGGAGCCGATCGGCGACTTCATCGTCCAGGTCGTCGGCGGCCCGAACCAGCGCACCGACTTCCACTTCGACCCCTACGAGGAGTGGTTCTACCAGTACCGCGGCAACATGCACGTGAACGTCCAGACCCCCGAGGGCATGA
>CAYOTY010000032.1:19460-23810 GCA_964406995.1 uncultured Microbacterium sp. | reverse complement strand
TCAAGGCGATCGATCCGCCCCTGTCGATCCAGGACTCGATGGAGAAGCAGATGCGCGCCGAGCGTGATCGTCGCGCCGCGATCCTGACGGCCGAGGGAACCAAGCAGTCCGCCATCCTCGAGGCCGAGGGCGCCCGCCAGGCGGAGATCCTCCGCGCCGAGGGCGACAAGCAGGCCGCAGTGCTGCGCGCACAGGGCGAGGCCGAGGCGATCCAGAACGTCTTCAGCGCGATCCACCAGGGCGCGCCGGACGACAAGCTGCTGGCCTACCAGTACCTGCAGATGCTCCCGAAGGTTGCCGAGAGCGAGTCGAGCAAGCTGTGGATCATCCCCAGCGAGCTCACGGAGGCTCTGAAGGGCCTCGGCAGCGCGTTCACTCCTCGTCAGGCGCCGCCGAGCGATCCGCGAGGGTGACCCACCCTTACTTCGCCGGCACGCGGCATCCCCGTGTTCTCGCCCATCGAGGACTCGCATCGCTGGGCAATGCCGATGAGCCGGCGATCTGGGAGAACTCCGCAGGGGCCGTCGCCGCGGCGCACGCGATCGGCGTCGAGTACGTGGAGACCGACTGCCAGGTTACCGCGGACGGCGAGGTGGTGCTCTTCCACGACGACACCCTGCAGCGTCTCACCGGCGATCCCCGCCCGATCGGTGAGGTCACGACAGCCGATCTGCGCGAGCTCTTCGCCTCGCACGGGGGGCTGCTGACCGTCGAGGAGGCGCTGGAGGCCTTTCCCGAGGTGCGATTCAACATCGATGTGAAGACGGATGCCGTCGCGGCGCGGATCGGTCCCGCACTCGTGCCGCACACCCACCGCGTGCTGCTGACGAGCTTCTCCGACGCCCGGCGTCGTCGCGCGATCGCCGGCGTGCTGCGTGCCGGCGCGGCCCAGCGCCCCGCGACCTCTGCGGGGCGCAACACGATCGCCGCGCTTCGGGCCGGTTCCTCCGTGCGCCTCTCCCCCGTTGTGACGAGGGCGCTCCGCGAGGTCGACGCCCTGCAGATCCCGGTGCGCCTGGGCAGGCTGACCGTCCTCACCGATGCCGTCATCCGCTATGCCCATGTCCACGGTGCCGAGGTGCACGTATGGACCATCAACGACCCCGAGCAGATGCGCGCGCTCGTCGCCGCGGGTGTGGACGGGATCGTGACCGACCGCGCCGATCTCGCCGTCGAGACGCTGTTCTGACACCGAGGCTCACATCCGCTGGGATTCGTCTGTGAGTCTGCGCGGGACGGTGCCCGCGTGGATGAATCCCACAGGCTGAGGCGTTATACCTGAGAGCAGACGAGAGGACCACAAAATGGCAGATCGCAGCTTGCGCGGCATCCGACTCGGCGCCCAGAGCCTACAGAGCGAAGAGGGCGTCGTCTTCATGGAGCGCCGTGAGACCACTTACACCTGTGCCGCATGCGGCACAGACACCACGCTGATGTTCGCGGCCGATGCCGAGGCGCCGCACGCCTGGGAGTGCCGCAAGTGCGGCGCAGAGGCCCGCCTGCAGGTCGATGGCCAGCCGGTCGCCGCCGAGGAGGATGAGACCAAGGCCGCACGCACCCACTGGGACATGCTCATGGAGCGCCGCACGCGCGCCGAGCTGGAAGAGCTCCTCGAAGAGCGCCTGGCCTATCTGCGTGCCCGCCGCGGCGCGGGCGAGCCGCGGGAGAAGATCGGCGCCTAGTCTAGGCGCGTTGACGGCGCGCGAGCACGCCGAACAGTGCGAGTGCACCGACCCCGCCCCACAGCAGCACGAGCTGCAGAGCGGGACCGACGACAACACCCGCGGTGAGGCCGGTGCGCCGTTCGACGTCCTCGAGCAGCACACCGGCCACGTCCGTGCCCAGCGAAGAGACCGTCGTCCCGTCGTGGCGGATGATCTGGCTGGTGCCGACGGTGGAGATGTTCACGACCCAGCGCCCGGTCTCGATGGCGCGCATCCGTGCGAACGCCAGCTGCTGGAGGTTCTCGTCGGTGCCGCGGAAGTCGGCGTTGTTGGTCTGGAAGATCAGCAGCTCCGCCCCGCCTCGCACGCCCTCGGTGATGACGTCGTCGTAGATCACGTCGAAGCAGATCGCCAGGCCCACGACGGCGTCCGCGACCGTCATCAGCGGCGGATTGACCCCCGGTGAGTACTCGCGCTGCACGAGGTCGACCAGGTGCGGCACGATCGCGCGGAAGAACGCCCGGTCGGGAATGTACTCCCCGAACGGCACGGGATGGCGTTTGTCGTGCAGCTGCACCACGCCGGTGTCGCTCCCCCACAGCATGGACGTGTTGAAGTACTCCTCGTCGCGGAGCGTGGCGGCGTTCATCAGGAGCGGCGCATCGAGCCGGAAGCTCAGCAGACTGAGCCTGCGTGCGGTGTTGTCGCTGCGGAAGGGGTCGTAGTCCACGCCCCCCTCCGGCCAGACGACGAGATCGAGATCCTCACCGATGAGCGGCTCGGTGGCATCGGTCTGCGCCTGGATCACCTCATAGGGCTCGCGCTCGTCGAAATACCCCGTAGGACCGTTTCCCTGCACGGCGCCCACCCGCAGGGTGCCGACGGCTGCCGTCGGGAACGCCGGCACGAAAAGCAGCAGCACCACGAGGGCCGCGGGCAGGGCGATGACCCGCGGATGCCGCCACGTCCCCGTCCGCACGATCTCGATCACGACGGCCACGGTGAAGACCATCAGGAAACCGAGCCCGCCGACTCCCACCCACGAGCTCAGCGTCGCCAGAGGGCTCTCCGACTGGGTCATGCCCAGCCGTGCCCAGGGGAAGCCTCCGTACGGCCAGGAGCCGAGGACCGTCTCTCGCCCCACCCACAGCGCCGCGACGAGGGCGGGGAGCACGAGAAGGCGGCCCGCGCCGCCCGGGAGCACGCGCGGCACCCAGCGGTAGGCCAGGGCGATCGTGACGATGAGGACGGCGGTGATGAGCGCCTCCGTCACGGTCAGGGCGATCCACGGCAGCGGACCCAGGTAACGGGACGTCCACGACACCAGCAGCGCGAAGAGCACCACTCCGTAGACGAGACCCACCAGAAGCGCTCCCCCTGCGCGGCGCCCGACGAGTGCCAGGAGAAGCAGCGCGACGGCGGGGAAGGCCAGCGGCCACCAGGCGACGGAGGGAAAGGACAGGTCCATCAGCGCGCCCGCGGCGGCCGCCGCGATCACCGCCAGCCACAGCGGCAGCAGGGGGCGTTCAGAGCTCTCGGAGCGGGATCTCTCGGTCATCGGCACTCACACCGCGGAGTAGGCGACGATGCCGCGTCGCACACCGTCCAGCGCGCGACGGGCGGTGGCGGCCACGTCCGCGTCTTCGGCGACGATGGAGAGCTGGTCGAGCAGATCGATGGTCTGCTTCGCCCACCGGACGAAGTCTCCGGCGGGCATGTCGGCATCGATCAGCACGCGATCCAGCGATCCGCCGCGTGCCCAGGCGTGCATGGCGCCCGCCAGGCCCGTGGCGAGCGGCTCCGAGCCGGGGAGCCTGTTGTCCTGCTCCAGATCGTCCAGCTCCGCCCAGAGCGTCTGAGTGCGGTCCAGAGCCTCCCGGAACGCCCCGCGCGGAAGACCGCGCTCCCCCATCCCCGACTCCTCGCGGCGAGGCTCGTACACCAGAGCGCAGGCCAGCGCGGCCAGCGAGGGGGCGTCGAGCTTCGTCCACAGCCCTTGACGCAGCGACTCGGCGACCAGCAGATCGCGCTCTCCGTAGATGCGACGCATGGTGCGCCCGGCGTCGGTCAGGATCATCTCCGGGCCTTCTCCGCGCAGGTAGTCCAGCGCCACCAGTACATCCACGACACGGTCGAAGATGCGCGCGACGGTCCCGGTGCGAGAGGCGATCTGACGTCGGATGCGATCGGTCTCCCGGGTGAGCTTCCAGTACCGCTCCGCCCAGCGGGCGTGCGCCTCACGATCGGGGCAGCGATGGCATCCGTGGCGCTGCATCCGGTTCCGCAGAGCGTGGATCTGCTTCTGGCGCTTCTCCCGCGCGCTGCGCGAGCCCTGGGCGTCGGAGCGGTTTTTCTTCTCCAGGTCGCTGAGCTCTCGACGGATCGTGGAGTACTCCATGAAGTCGCCGTGCTCGCACTCCATCGCGGTGCGGTAGCCCGACAGCGACTCCTCGGCCTCGCGCACCTTGCGCGCGAGGCCGACGACGGCACGATCGGCCTGGAACTGCGCGAAGGAGGACTCGAGGATCTCCCGCGCCCGCGCGCGCCCGAACCGGTCGATGAGGTTGACCGCCATGTTGTAGGTCGGACGGAAGCTGGAGTTGAGCGGGTAGGTGCGGCGCGAGGCGAGAGCCGCGACCGCCTGCGGATCCATCCCCTCGGTCCACTGCACGACGGCGTGGCCCTC